>NZ_BJKN01000002.1:207275-399108 GCF_006538365.1 Moorella sp. E308F
CTGGACCGCTTGACGGTCGACGCAAGGCGGGAACTTTTACGGTTCTCCTTAAGGCCGCGCCTTGCGCCCGTGAAGTGCCGTTCTCCCGTCCGGGTGAGACTCCCGGGGCCGAGGTCTCCCTGTCGCGAAGCTTGCTCCCAGGGGCAGGCAAATCAAATCCGAAAGGAGCGAAAAGCCTGGTCATGGGGAGGCCGCCTAATAAGGATTGACATAATGTGTCAAGAATTGTTAGGTTTTTTGAACCAGGTCTACGTTATGGTCAGGGCTGAGGAAATAATGGTTAAAGACGTGGCGGTCGTGCGCCCGGACGATGTGGTGACCGACGTGGTGGGCCTCTTCGTTGAAAGGAACGTCACCAGCGCGGTGGTAGTCGACGAGAAAAATACCGTCAAAGGCATTATTACCGACGGCGACATTATGGCCGCCGTAAGGCGCCGTCGTCCGTTGGTGGTAGACTTTTTTAATTTTATATGGGCGGCCGGGGACGAAGTCGATCTGGCCGTCAAAGCGGAGGCCCTGTCGACAATGAAGGTAAAAGACCTCATGACCAAACAGGTTATAACGGTAGGAGAGGATACGGAGATACTTGAAATCGCCCGGCTGATGGCCGAACATAAAATCAAACAAATACCTGTAGTACGGGGAAACTTTTTAGTAGGACTGGTCCGCCGTTATGACATCGTCAAGGCTGTAGCCTGGCAGGTAAATAGATTACAGACCGATACAGAGTAGAGAAGCAGAAATTAATTTAGCAGACGGTGGTGTGGCGGCCAAAAATTTATTCTTTAGCAGGAGCAATAACTCAACCTGGATTGGAGTGCCCGGCTATAATATTGACAGAGGTAGCCAATAAATCAATCCCGGTTTACGCGGGATTTTCTGTTTTCGTGGCGTAACCATCAAAAAGCGTCATGACTACCATATTAACGAAAATAGTAGATGCTGGTAAGTTGAAATCATATAACGGTGGAAGTGCCGGTCAGGGATTCCTGGGGATGTACCTCCTGGCCGTTACTCCGGCGGAGCCCGGTGGAGGAGCATAGTCCGGCAGCTATCGAGATGTCTGGGGTTGCCGTTATGATAACCGGGGAACCTGAGGGTGCCTCTGGTGTAAAAATTATACCCGACCGTGATCGGGAACCTTTTAGCATTACAGAAGCGCCATAACTTAATAAAGGTGGGTCGGCTTTGAAAATATTAATCACCGGCGGTACAGGCCTTATAGGACGTTCCCTTTGTACAACACTCTTCCACGCAGGATATGATCTAATAGTTCTTTCACGTAACGCCTCAAAAGCGAGGGGTAGGTTACCCTCCGGGATTCAGCTTATCCAGTGGCAGCCCGGCGCGGAAGGGGTACCTTTGGAGGCACTGGAAGGTGTAGAAGCGGTTATCAACCTGGCCGGGGAGAATATCGGCGTCGGGCGCTGGACTGCTTCGCGAAAACAGCTTATTATGCAAAGCCGTGTGGGTATAACCCGGGCATTGGTAGAGGGCTTTCAAGGATTGAGTAAGCCTCCCCGGGTGTTCATTAGCGGGTCGGCAATCGGTTATTACGGCCCCTGCGGTGACGAAGAACTGACCGAAGCATCGTCACCGGGAAACGATTTTTTAGCTAAAGTCTGCCGGGCTTGGGAGCAAGAAGCCAACCGGGCCGGGGAATTGGGGGTGAGGGTAGTAACTATACGCACCGGTATTGTCCTGAGCAGGGAAGGAGGAACCCTGCCGCGTATGGTTACCCCTTTTCGTTTGTTTTTAGGCGGGCCGTTGGGCAGCGGCCGGCAATGGGTTTCCTGGATTCACATTGTTGATGCTGTAGGGATCATCCAACTGGCCCTCGAGCATACAAGCGTGGCTGGACCGCTAAATCTTACCGCACCCCAGCCGGTACGGATGGAGGAATTTGCCTCGGTTCTGGGAAGAGTGCTGCAGCGGCCTTCCAGTTTGCGAGTACCGGCATGGGTGCTGAAAATGGCCTTAGGGGAAATGGCCGCTCTTCTGCTTACCGGCCAGCGGGTGCTCCCGGCCCGGGCTTTGCAGGAGGGTTACCAGTTTCGCTATCCCGAGTTAGCAGGGGCCCTGGAAGATTTACTCATATCCTCACGCTATGAAAGAAGGGGATAAGGTGGACACCGGCGAAAGAAGGCTACTGTTGAGGAAAACATTAATTATAATGACCCTGCTACCAATCCTCGCCTTTACAGCCTGCGCCCGATCGTCTCCATCGCCAAAAGAAATTGGGGAGGCAGTAGCCATTGTAAATGGTCAACCAATAAGTAAGGAATCCCTGGAAAAAGAAATGCTTAGTATGCAATTCACGGCTGAAATGAGGATTCAATCAGGAACTGTTTCTATAGACGAGTTTCTAAAGAATTCCGGACGGGACTGGTCCGAGATGTCGCCAGAAGAAAAGCGTTACTACCTGCGGGCAAAACGTCAAAGCGAAATGACAGGGGAGAAGAATGAGGCTTTTAACCGGCTGGTGCGGGAAGAGGTTCTGTACCAGGAAGCGGTTAAAGAGGGATATAAAGTTTCTATAGACGAGGCCCGGCAGCGTTACCAGGAAATAGAGACCCTTTCCCGGGAAACCCTAAAAGAGGCGCTTAAAGATGCAAAAACCAAGGAAGAGATAGAAAGGCTGCAAGAGGTTGAAAAGAGGTTCATGGAATTGATGGGCTTTACCAGTCCGGAAGCGCTAACAGAATACCGGGTGCAAAGGCTCATGCGGACAATGCCCATTAGCCGTTTACGGGAAAAGTTTAAAGCGGATTGGGGCAATAAACACCCGGAAATCCGCGGGGATGAGTTCCGGTACATGGTGGAAAATCGCTGGGAAGATTATACTAACGAACTTTTGCGAAAGGCCGATATTCGTATCAAAGACAAAGACCTTGAAGTAATTTATGATTAGTCTTTTTCCCCACCTTAGCAGGAACTCCTGTTCTGTTGGCGAATAGCAAAAGTTGGGGAGAAAACCACCGGGGGGTTAACCATGCTAGCCATTGTCAATTCCGTCGTTCTCGTGGGTCTGGAGGGGCACGGGGTCAGGGTAGAGGTGGACATCAGCAGCGGGCTTCCGGTTTTTGATATAGTAGGCCTGCCGGACCCCTCCGTGAAAGAGGCGCGGGAACGGGTGCGGGCGGCAATTAAAAACTCCGGCTTTGACTTTCCTTTACGCCGGATAATCGTTAACCTGGCCCCTGGTGATATTAAAAAAGAGGGTCCCATCTATGACCTGCCTATTGCCCTGGGTATCCTGATGGCTGCGGAAGAACTTGGCAGCGGGCCGGCGGCGGCCATCTATGCTGTGGGCGAGCTTTCCCTGGAAGGGAGCCTCCAGCCTATTCCCGGGGTTTTGCCCATGGCCTTGGCCCTGCAAGAGTTTCAGCCGGGGGCCACCTTTATTGTTCCGGCGGCCAATGCCAATGAAGCCGCCCTGGCCTCCAGGTTAAAGGTGCTGGCGGCAGAAAGCCTGGCCCAGGTGGTGGCTTACTGGCGCGGTGATGAGGAGCTACCGGAAGTTAAACCGGCAACAGGTGATAGCCCACCCCCGGTTTTTAATGGGGTGGACTTGGCCGATATCAAAGGCCAGATAGCTGCCAAAAGGGGGCTGGAAATAGCAGCTGCCGGGGGCCATAATATTCTCCTTATCGGCAGTCCCGGGGCGGGGAAAACCATGCTGGCCCGGAGCCTGCCTTCGATCCTGCCGCCCCTCACCTATGAAGAGGCCCTTACCGTAACCAAAATTTACAGCGTCGCCGGATTGCTGGCTCCCGGCCAGGGGCTGATAACGGAACGCCCCTTCCGCACACCCCACCATACAGCCTCGACGGCCAGCATCATCGGCGGCGGCCGGATTCCCAAACCGGGAGAGGTCAGCCTGGCCACCCACGGCGTGCTTTTCCTGGATGAAATGGCCGAATACCGCCGTGACGTCCTGGAGGCCCTGCGCCAGCCGCTGGAAGACCGGGTCGTCACCGTGTCCCGGGTGGCGGCCGCCATTACCTATCCCGCCGATTTCCTTCTAATCGGTAGTATGAATCCCTGTCCCTGCGGATATTACGGCGATGGGGTTAAAGAATGCCTGTGCACCCCCCACCAGGTTGTCCAGTACCGGAAAAGGTTATCCGGGCCTTTACTGGACCGGATAGACCTGCACCTGGAAGTTCCCCGCCTGACTTATAGCGAAGTTGAGGCCGGGACCGCCAGGGAAAATTCGGCTGTGGTTAGGGAGCGGGTGCGAACTGCACGCCAGAGGCAGCTGGAGAGATTTAAAGGTACAGGCGTTACCTGCAATGCAGCCATGTCCTCCCGCCAGGTACATCAATTCTGCCGCCTGGACCCCCAGGCGCGCACCCTATTGCGCGATGCCTTTAACAAGCTGGGCCTCTCCATGCGGGCCCATGACCGCTTGCTCAAGGTGGCCCGGACCATAGCCGACCTGGAAGGGTCGGAGTTAATTGCTGCCGCCCACCTAGCCGAGGCTATCCAGTACCGCAGCCTGGACTGGGGGGAGGAGAAACAGGGTGCTTAGTTATAAAGTTATTTAAGGTAGGGCATGTTATCTGGTGTGAAACCAGGAGTTACCTGCCCGCCTCAAACATAAAAAGGAGGAGAACCTGCATGCCTGAATTTCAAGCCATGGGTTTAATCGCCGAGCTGATGGCCATTGCCGCCAGGACGGCGCCCAAGGCCGCCGGCAAAGACTTTATTGAGTTGAAAATCCTCCAGGGGGAAGCCCTGGAGCAGCTGGCCGCGGCTATGGTCCGCTATGGCCAGGAGAGCGGGAAAAAGAACTTTGACCGTGATGGCGATAATGTCCGCCGCTCGGATGCCGTTCTTCTGGTAGGGCTGAAAAATGCTGCTAAAACCGGCCTGGATTGCGGTGCCTGCGGAGTTCCCCGCTGTGCCGACCTGGAAAAGATCCATGATGGTCCCGAGTTTGCCGGGCCGATCTGCGCCTGGCGGTTAATGGACCTGGGGATAGCCCTGGGTTCAGCCGCCAAGATGGCGGGAATGCTCAACGCCGACAACCGCATTATGTACCGTATTGGTGTCGTAGCCAGAAAGATAGGCCTTATGGATGCCGACGTTATTGCCGGTATCCCCATCGCCGCTACCGGGAAAAACATTTATTTTGACCGCTAGGTTATTTCAAACGTGTTAACCTAATGACGCCCAGGGCCCTCCCCTGGGCGCCCATTCATTAAAAGAGCTTTGTGGAGGCGATTAAAATGACCTTCCGCTTTTACCTGCCTACCCGGGTATTTTTTGGCGAAGGGGTATTAAACGAGTATGGCGATTATCTCGGCCGGCTGGGCCGACGGGCCCTCGTAGTTACGGGTCGCAAAAGCGCCGTTGCCAGCGGTGCCCTGGCTGATTTTGAAGTCCTGGCTAAAAAGTTGGGGTTAAGCTGGGTTGTTTTCAACGAGGTACCGGCCAACCCGACCCTGGAGACAGTAGCTCAAGCTGTTGACCTGGCCCGCCGGGAGGGGGTTGACCTGGTCATTGGCATTGGCGGCGGGTCCCCCCTGGACACGGCCAAGGCCGTGGCTCTCCTGGTACCCAACAAAGCAGCGGCAGCCCGGCTTTACGAGGCCGACCTGCCGGAGCCCCCGCTGCCGCTGGCAGCAGTACCGACTACCGCCGGTACCGGCAGCGAGGTTACCCAGCATGCCGTTTTTACTTTACCGGCTAAGGAAATAAAAAAGGGTTTCAGCGACGACCGCTGCTTCCCCCTGGTGGCCCTGGTGGACCCCCGCTATACCTATACTTTACCCCGTGATATTACCATAGATACCGCCCTGGATACCCTGACCCATGCCATCGAAGGTTACCTGTCCAGGCGCTCCAACCCTTTAAGCGACACCCTGGCCCTGGAAGCCGTGCGCCTTTTTGCCGGGCAAAAGGAGGCTCTGCTGGCCGGAAACTTGCTCCCGGCAGCCAGGCGGGATCTCATGTATGCCGCCACCCTGGGAGGCATGGTCATTGCCCAGACCCGGACGACTATCCTCCATACCCTGGGTTATCCTTTAACCTACAGCCATGACATACCCCACGGCCGCGCCAACGGCTATTTGTTGGCGGCCTACCTGGAATTTATCCAGCCGGCAGAACCGGTTAAAGTTAACAATCTCCTTAAGGCCCTGGGGATGGCTTCCATAGAGGAAGTTCGGGAACTGATCCGGCACTTATTACCCCCCCTGGCCAAATTTCCAGCTAAAGAGCTGGATAGGATGGCCTCTCTGGCAGCAGCCAACGCGAGCAGCCTGGCCTGGACGGCCCGCCAGGCGACTGCTGCCGATTTAGGCAATATTTTATACCGGAGCCTGGGCTAGTATTCAAGAACCCGGCTCCGGGTTCCCATACCTTTAGGCCTGCCGCACCTCTCATGTCCCTCCAGGGGGACTTTTTTAATTCAGTCTTGACGGGACGGTAAAGAATAGATATGCTTTTAAAAAACCAGGTAACTTAAACTGCTAGTAGCAGGAAATTTCACCCAGACCGCGAAAGGTAACTGTTACAACTACTAAGCAGGGGAGAAACCATGGAAGAAAAACCGTTCTGGGTAGCCCTCCAGCAGACGCCGGGCCTGGGAGCTCGCCGGTTCCTCCAGCTGGTTAAAATTTTCGGCAGCCCCCGCGCTGCCTGGGAGGCACCGGATAAAGAGCTTCTGGCCGTAGAAGGTCTGGGTAAAGCAGCAACCGGCTTGATTAAGTGGCGCCGCCAGGTAACACCGGAAAAAATTATGGCTAAACTAGATACTGCCGGGATAAGAGTCCTGATCCTGGAGGATGCAGCCTACCCCCTGGAGCTCAAGCGCATTTATGATCCGCCGCCCGTCCTCTACTGGCGGGGCAGCCAGCTGCCGGGGGAAGGCCTGAAAATAGCCATCGTCGGTACCCGCCGGGCGACGGCCTATGGTCTTAAAGTGGCAGCCGATCTCGCTGCGGGTCTTGCCGCCGCCGGCGTCGGGGTTGTCAGCGGCCTGGCCCGGGGCATAGATGCTGCCGCCCACCGGGGAGCCATCCGGGGGAACGGTCTCACCTGGGGCATTCTGGGTTGTGGGGTAGACGTTATTTATCCTCCGGAACACCGGGAGCTTTACCATCAGGTAATGGACCATGGGGCCATCCTTTCCGAGTTTCCCCCGGGTACGCCGCCGGAGGCCGGCCATTTCCCGGCCCGTAACCGCATTATCAGCGGCCTGACGAGCGGTACAGTGGTCGTCGAGGCTGCAGCCAAAAGCGGCGCTCTGATTACAGCTGACCTGGCCCTGGAGCAGAACCGCGACGTCTTTGCAGTACCGGGGCCTATCACCAACCGTTACAGCCAGGGTCCCAATGAATTAATTAAACAGGGGGCCAGGGTGGTGACCGGGGTGGCCGATATTCTGGCCGAATATGAGCACCAATCCCTGTGGACCTTGTCCCCGCAGGAAAGCCGGGTGGAGGTGGCCCTGTCGGCCGCCGAGGAAAAGGTTATGGCTGCCCTCAGCGTTATGCCTGTTCACCTGGATACCATTATGGCCACAACCGGCCTGCCGCCGGGGGAAGTGAATACCGCCCTGCTTCAGCTGGAGATAAGAAAATTAATCCGGCGGTTGCCGGGAGGTTTTTACCTGCGCTGTTAGGGGGGAAAATTTTTGGCCCATACGCTGGTTATCGTGGAATCGCCGGCCAAGGCCAAGACCATTGGCAAATTCCTGGGGCGGAACTATACCATTAAATCATCCATGGGGCATATCCGCGATTTACCCAAGAGCCAGTTTGGCGTCGACGTCGAGCACGGTTTTGAGCCCCACTATATCACCATCCGGGGTAAAGGGGCGATTGTCAAGGAACTGCGGGCCGCTGCGCAGAAATCCCAGCGCGTTTTACTGGCTACGGACCCGGACCGGGAAGGGGAGGCCATTGCCTGGCACCTGCAGCATCTTCTTGAGCTGCCTCCCGGGCCTGTACGCATCGAGTTCAACGAGATAACTCGCAACGCCGTCCAGGAAGCTATAAAAAAGCCCCGGGAGATTGATCAAAACCGGGTCGATGCCCAGCAGGCCCGGCGGGTGCTGGACCGTGTCGTGGGGTACCGTTTGAGCCCCCTCCTGTGGCGCAAGGTACGTAAAGGTTTAAGTGCCGGCCGGGTGCAGTCGGTAGCCGTGCGCTTGATTGTCGACCGGGAAAGGGAAATCGAAGCCTTCCAGCCGGAAGAATACTGGAGCCTGACAGCCTGGTTGCTGGCCGGCGGTGACGGCGAGGCTTTCCCAGCGAAACTCTTTAAGTATGCCGGTGAGGAGCCGAAGATTAAAAATGAAGGCGAAATGCAGGCCATCCTGGCAGCCCTGGAAGGGGCTAGCTATGTCGTAACTGAGGTCAAGCAGCGGGAACGGCGCAAGAACCCGGCGCCTCCCTTCACCACCAGTACCCTGCAGCAGGAGGCTTCTCGCAAACTGAATTTCACCGCCAGGCGAACCATGCAGGTGGCCCAGCAGCTCTACGAGGGGATTGACCTGGGTGGCAGTGAAGGTCCTGTCGGCCTGATAACCTATATCCGTACCGATTCCACCCGTATTGCCAGCGTCGCCCAGCTGGAAGCCCGGGACTTTCTCATGGAGCGCTTTGGCCCCGAGTATGTCCCGGAGGACTTAAGGCAGTTTAAAGGCCGTAAGGATATCCAGGATGCCCACGAAGCCATCCGGCCCACTTCCGTCTGGCGGGAACCAGAAGCCTTGAAAAATGTCCTGACCCGGGACCAGTTCCGCCTCTACAATCTAATCTGGGAGCGCTTTGTGGCCAGCCAGATGCAGGCTGCCGTAATGGATACCATGACAGTGAAAATTAGCGCCGGTCCTTGCCTTTTCCGCGCTACCGGTTCGGTAGTTAAGTTTCCGGGATACTTACGGGTTTACCAGGAAGGTAGCGACGGTGAAGGTAAAGAGCAGGAACAAAGGCTGCCCGCCCTGGCAACCGGCGAGGTTTTAAAACTCCAATCCCTGGAACCCAAACAGCACTTTACCCAACCGCCGCCGCGTTATACCGAGGCCACCCTGGTGAAAACGTTGGAAGAGTTGGGTATCGGCCGGCCCAGTACCTATGCCCCGACCATTGAAACCATCCTGGAGCGCGGTTATGTGGTCAGGGAGCAAAAACAGTTTATCCCCACGGAATTGGGCCGGGTGGTGGTGGATCTCCTGAAGGAGCATTTTCCTGATATTATTGACGTCGAATTTACAGCCCAGATGGAACAGCAGCTGGACGAGATTGAAGCCGGAAAATTATCCTGGCGCCAGGTAGTAGCCGAATTTTACGAGCCCTTCAGCCGGGTCCTGGAACGAGCCGAAAGGGAAATCGACACCATAGAGCTCCCGGAAGAAGTCAGCGAAGAAAAATGTGAACTTTGCGGCCGCAACCTGGTTATCAAGACGGGCCGCTTCGGCAAATTTTTGGCCTGTCCCGGCTTTCCCGAGTGCCGCTTTACCAAGCCCTTGCTGGAGACCATCGGTGTTAATTGCCCCCGGTGCGGGGGAGAAATTGTGGCCCGGCGCACGAAAAGGGGGCGCAAATTTTACGGCTGCCAGAACTACCCGGAGTGCAATTACGTTTCCTGGGATAAACCCACTAACCGGAACTGCCCCCGCTGCGGGACCCGCCTGGTGGAAAAGGCTTCCCGCCAGGGGGTACGCCTGCTTTGCCCCAGCAAGGAATGCGGCTATGAAGAAAAGATCCAGCAGGCTAAATAGTTTGTTTACGGAGGCGATAAGTTGCCGGAAAAGCTGATCATTATTGGCGGCGGCCTGGCCGGCAGCGAGGCCGCCTGGCAGGCGGCCCGGCGGGGAATTAAAGTCGAGCTGTGGGAGATGCGGCCGGGTAAGATGACGCCGGCCCACCGTACCGGTTATCTGGCCGAGCTGGTCTGCTCCAATTCTTTGCGGGCCGATACCCTGGAGAACGCGGCTGGCCTGTTAAAGGCGGAGATGCGCCTGGCCCGTTCCCTCATTATGGCCGTAGCTGAGGAATGCCGCGTGCCGGCCGGCAAAGCCCTGGCCGTAGACCGGGAGGAGTTTGCCGCCCGGGTGACTGCGGCCCTGGAGGCGGAAGAACGGATTACCATTATCCGGGAGGAAGCCCGGGCCATACCCGTACAGGGCCCGGTGATCATTGCCACCGGACCGTTAACTTCACCGGCTCTGGCCGAAAGCCTTAAAGGTTTAACCGGCGCCGAGTATCTATACTTTTACGATGCGGCGGCACCCATTGTTACTGCCGAATCTTTAAATTACAGCCGTATTTTCAAGGCCTCCCGCTACGGGCGGGGGGAGGAAGACTACCTCAACTGTCCTTTGAATGAAGAGGAGTACCGGCGCTTTTACGAGGCCTTAATTACGGCCGAACGTCACCCCCGGCATGAATTTGAGCCCGAGGTAGTTTTTGAAGGGTGCATGCCGGTGGAAGTCATGGCCAGACGAGGACCGGATACCCTGCGCTTCGGCCCCATGCGCCCGGTGGGGCTTATAGACCCGGCTACCGGGAAGGAGCCCTATGCCGTGGTGCAGCTGCGGCGGGATAACCTGGCCGGTACCCTGTATAACCTGGTGGGTTTCCAGACGAGCCTCAAGTGGGGAGAACAGGAACGGGTCTTTCGCCTTATCCCCGGCCTGGAAGAGGCGGAGTTTGTCCGTTTTGGCGTCATGCACCGCAACACATATATTAATTCGCCCCGGGTGCTTAAACCTACCCTGCAGTTAAAAGAACACCCGCAGGTTTTCCTGGCCGGCCAGCTAACCGGCGTGGAAGGTTACATTGAGTCCGCCGCCAGCGGCCTGGTGGCGGGGGTCAATGCGGCGCGTTTAATCAAGGGCCAGGAACCCCTTACCCTGCCGCCGGCTACGGCCCACGGTGCCCTTCTTCATTATATTACTGATCCCACCCATACCCCCTTGCAGCCCATGCATATTAATTTTGGCCTGCTGCCGCCCCTGGAGCGCCGGGTGAAGGCCCGGGAGGTGCGTAATCGGGCTTTAGCAGAGCGGGCTTTGGAAATATGGTTCAGCCTCGGTGAATTTTCCGGCAATTGACTTGCACTATATAAGTGAATATGTTAGCATATATAGGGTTCGGGAGTGAGGGTATGATCGGTACTGCCTTTCAAGAAGGGCTGGAAGGGTTTATCTTATACCTGGAAGGTGAAAAGCAGGCCTCTCCCTGTACCGTTACCGCCTACCGGGCCGACATCGAGCAATTTGCTGCCTTTGTGTACGAGCGCCGGGGCCCGGGTGCCGGGCCGGGCGACGTTGATACCTGGCTGGTGCGCCGTTTTTTAGGATGGCTGAACCAATTGGGCCGGGAAAAGAGCAGCATGAACCGTAAGCTGGCTGCTTTACGGTCCTTTTATCGCTTCTTGCTCCGGGAGGGAAAGGTGGAGAGCAGTCCGGCGGCCCTGCTGGCAGGACCGCGCCGGGAAAAGCGTTTACCACGTTTTTTAAGCTATGCCGAGGTGGAAAAACTACTGGCCATACCGGCTGCTACCCCGCTGGGGTTACGGGACCGGGCCATGCTGGAAACCCTGTATGCTTCTGGCATAAGGGTGAGTGAGCTGGTCGGCCTGGACCAGGAAAACCTTGACCTGGAGGCCGGTTATGCCCGGGTTCTGGGCAAGGGACGGCGGGAAAGGATCGTCCCCCTGGGTGACCAGGCTGTTAGAGCCTTACGGGATTACCTGGCCCGGGGCCGGCCGGCGCTGGCCGCCCGTCGCAACCCGCCGGAAGCAAAAGCTTTGTACCTCAACCACCTGGGCGGCCGTCTGACCGTGCGGGGCGTGCGAGAGCGGTTGAACCACTACGTCGAGAAGGCGGCATTAAGGAGTGGTATCTCCCCCCATACCCTGCGCCACTGTTTTGCCACCCATATGCTGGAGCGGGGGGCGGATCTTAGGGTAGTTCAGGAACTCCTGGGTCATGTTAACCTTTCAACCACCCAGATCTATACCCATCTCAGCCAGGCCAGGTTACGAGAAGTATACCAGCAGGCCCACCCCAGGGCTAAAAGAAGTGAGGGGTAGAACCTGTGCAAGGTACAACGGTAATAGCCGTACGCCATAAAGGCAAGGTGGCCGTAGCTGGCGACGGCCAGGTGACCTTTGGCCATACCATTATGAAGCATAAAGCCCGTAAAGTACGCCGTTTATACCAAAATAAAGTCCTGGCCGGCTTTGCCGGCAGTGTAGCCGACGCCTTTACCCTCTTTGAAAAGTTTGAGGCCAAACTGGAGGAATACCACGGTAACCTCCAGCGGGCTGCCGTAGAGCTGGGGAAAGAATGGCGTACGGACAGGTTTTTACGGCGCCTGGAAGCCCTGCTGGTGGTGGCCGACCGGGATCATCTTTTGGTAATTTCAGGTAACGGTGAAATAGTTGAACCCGATGACGGCATCGCCGCCATCGGCTCCGGCGGTCCCTATGCCCTGGCGGCAGCCCGGGCCTTAGTAAAACATACCGACCTGGAGGCCGGTGCCATCGTCCGGGAAGCCATGGAGATTGCTGCTTCTATCTGCATCTATACCAACAATAATATTGTGGTAGAAGAACTCTAATGCCCAAGGGGAGGGGAAAAGTTTGGACCTTACACCCCGGCAGATAGTAGCCGAGTTAGACCGCTATATTGTCGGCCAGGAAGAAGCGAAAAAATGCGTGGCCATCGCCCTGAGGAACCGTTACCGCCGGCAGAAACTGGGCCCCGATTTACGCGATGAAGTCCTGCCCAAGAATATCATTATGATTGGCCCTACAGGTGTAGGCAAAACCGAGATTGCCCGTAGACTAGCGCGCCTGGTAGGGGCGCCTTTCTTAAAGGTAGAAGCTACCCGCTACACGGAAGTTGGTTATGTCGGCCGTGATGTAGAATCCATGATCCGGGAACTGGTAGAAAATGCCGTGAGAATGGTTAAAATAGAAAAGCGGGTTGAAGTAGAGGCAAAAGCAGCCAAACTGGCGGAAAAGCGTTTGCTGGACCTGATCGCCCCCCGGGTCGGGAAGGAAAGGGGTAGCCGTTCCCCGTGGGAGGTTCTCTTTGGTGGGGGATCGGCCGGCGGGGAAGGGATGGCGACCGAAGACGAGAATACCGCCGAACAGCGAGCCATCTTCAGGGAAAAATTAAAGCGCCAGGAACTGGAAGACATGATGGTGGAGGTGGAAGTAGAAGATAATGCCGTCCCGGGGTTTGTTATGGGCGGCCTGGGGCTGGAAGAGCTGGGGATGAACCTCCAGGATATGCTGGGCAGTATGCTCCCCCGGCGCAAGCGCAAGCGCCTGGTAACGGTGGCGGAAGCCCGGCGGATCCTCACCCAGCAGGAGGCCGATAAACTGATTGATATGGACGAGGTGGCGGCCATAGCTGTCCAGCGCGTGGAACAGGATGGGATCATCTTCCTGGATGAGATCGATAAGATAGCCGGGCGGGAAAAAGGGGGTGCCCCTGACGTTTCCCGGGAAGGAGTCCAGCGCGATATTTTGCCCATTGTGGAAGGTACCACTGTCCAGACCAAGTACGGCCCGGTGAAAACCGACCATATTCTCTTTATTGCCGCCGGGGCCTTCCATGTGGCCAAACCCTCAGATCTCATCCCTGAGCTCCAGGGGCGGTTTCCAATCAGGGTAGAACTTAAAAGTTTGAGCCGGGACGACTTCAAACGCATTTTAACCGAACCCCGAAATTCCCTGTTGCGCCAGTACACGGCACTTCTGGCAGTAGATGGTATAGAACTGCATTTTTCAGATGATGCTATTGCGGAAATTGCCGATATTGCTTATACTGTAAATAATCAGGGCGAAGATATCGGCGCACGCCGGCTGCATACTATCCTGGAAAAGGTTTTGCAGGATCTCCTTTTCCGGGCGCCAGAAGTGGAGGAACGCAAGATTGTTATCGATGCAACTTATGTCCGGCAACAGCTGGGCGACATAATGCAACATGCCGATTTACAAAGTTATATACTTTAAGGGAAGGAAGATGGTTGATGGAAACTTTGTTGGAAAGGTCAAGGAAAATCAACCGCCTGCTGCAGCGGGCGGCCGGTAATCCGGTGGACTTTCAAGAAATGGCCAATGTAATGCGTGATGTCCTGGGAGCCAACACTTACATTGTAGGCCGCCATGCCCGCGTCCTGGGATATGCCTTTGTTGAAGGTTTCACCTGCGACATTATGGAAGACATTGTCTTCCAGTCCGAGCGTTTTCCGGAACAGTACAATGAACAGCTCCTGCGCATTGACGAAACCCAGGCCAACTTTTGCCAGGTAGGCAACGCCTGCGTTTTTGACCTGGATAAAAAATGTGTCTTCAACAACAAGCTGACCACGGTCGTGCCTATTGTCGGCGGCGGCCAGCGCCTGGGTACCCTGGTCCTCTCCAAGTTTAACGTCCGCTTTGATGACGAAGACCTGGTCCTGGCCGAATATGGTGCCACCGTAGTTGGTATGGAGATCTTGCGTTCCAAAACCGACAAAATTGAGGAAGAAGCCCGCAAACGTGCTGCTGTCCATGTTGCCCTGGCGACCCTGTCTTACTCCGAACTGGAGGCCGTGGAGCACATCTTTGCCGAGCTGGACGGCGACGAAGGTATTCTGGTGGCCAGTAAGATCGCCGACCGGGCGGGTATAACCCGTTCCGTTATCGTCAACGCCCTGCGGAAATTCGAAAGTGCCGGCGTCATCGAATCCAAGTCCCTGGGCATGAAGGGGACCTATATCCGCATCCTCAACGATCACTTGCTGGAGGAGTTAGAAAAGCTTCGCCGTTAAATTGAGAGTATGACTTGCCGGGCACCATGGGTTTATGCTATACTAACCTCTGGTGCTTAATTCCACACGCACCGGAAGGTAGGAGAAGTGCCGTTTGCCAAGGTCCTCCTGACCTGATGAAGGTAGCGGCGGCTAAAACTACAGGAGGTGCAGTTCAGTGATTATTTCCATGAAGCAGTTGCTGGAGGCCGGTGTCCACTTCGGCCACCAGACGCGGCGCTGGAATCCTAAAATGGCACCGTATATTTTTACGGAGCGCAACGGGATTTATATCATTGACCTCCAGCGCACCGTCAAAAAGATTGAAGAAGCCTATAATTTCGTCCGGGACCTGGCCCGCGACGGGGGCAAAATCCTTTTTGTGGGCACCAAAAAGCAGGCCCAGGAAGCCGTCAGAGAAGAAGCCGAGCGCTGTGGCATGTTTTATGTCAACGTACGCTGGCTGGGTGGGACGCTGACCAACTTCCAGACCATCCGCCGGCGCATCGAGCGCTTAAAAGAGCTGGAGCGGATGGAAGAAGAAGGCACTTTTGAGGTGCTGCCCAAAAAGGAAGTAGCCCGTTTACGCAGTGAGAAGGAAAAACTGGAGCGTTATCTGGGCGGCATTAAGGAAATGAAGAACCTGCCTGATGCCCTCTTTATTATCGACCCGCGCAAAGAGCGAATTGCCGTGGCCGAAGGGCGGCGGCTGGGTATACCTATTGTGGCCATTGTCGATACCAACTGCGATCCCGATGAAATAGATTACGTTATTCCCGGTAACGACGATGCCATCAGAGCCGTCCGTTTGCTGACCAGTAAAATGGCTGACGCCGTTTTAGAGGGCCTGCAGGGCCAGGATCAACCGGAAGAAGTCGTGGGAGAATAATATTACTGAGCGTAGGTTTTACCTACGCTTACATAGTGTATACGTGCTGTCAATACCCGGCTGGCTGTTATAGTTTGTAACCTGCCAGTAAAAGTAAACAGTGGAGGAGTGAAGTTATGATTTCGGCTGCTGACGTCAAAGAGCTGCGGAACCGGACGGGAGCAGGAATGATGGACTGCAAAAAGGCCCTGGAAGAGTCGGGCGGCGACATGGAGCAAGCCATTGAATATTTACGTAAGAAAGGTCTGGCCACTGCAGCCAAACGGGCCGGTAAAATAGCCAGTGAAGGCCTGGTGCATGCTTATATTCATGGCGGGGGCCGGATAGGCGTTTTAATTGAAGTCAACTGTGAGACCGACTTTGTCGCCAAGACCGACGCCTTTAAGGAACTGGTCCACGACCTGGCCATGCAGGTAGCTGCTTCCCGGCCTGAGTATATAGCCCGGGAAGATGTACCGGAAGAAGTCCTGGCCAAAGAAAAGGAAATCTTAAGGGCCCAGGCGTTAAATGAAGGCAAGCCGGAAAAAGTAATCGACAGGATTGTTGCCGGCCGCCTGGAAAAATTCTTCCAGGATAATTGCCTCCTGGAGCAGCCTTTTATTAAAGATATGGATCGGACCATTCAGGACCTTATCAACGAGGCCGTAGCCAAGCTGGGCGAAAAGATTGTTGTCCGGCGTTTTGTCCGCTATGAAGTAGGCGAAGGTATCAAGGCGGAGGAATAAAGGGCAGAAAAAAAGGGCACCGCGGTGCTCTTTTTTTCCACGGGTGAAGAGGATTTTTCGGGAACGTGTAGAAAGTATTCAGGAGTTACGGAGGTATATACCAGGTATGGGGCAACCCAAGTTTAAACGGGTAGTTCTAAAGGTTAGCGGGGAAGCCCTGGCCGGCACCCAGGGTTTTGGTATCGACCAGGAAGTCCTCACTTCTATAGCCGCGCAAATAAAAGAAGTAAGGGATCTGGGAGTGGATGTAGCCATAGTTGTCGGCGGCGGCAATATCTGGCGGGGAGTTAAGGGTAGTGCCAGGGGTATGGACCGCGCCACGGCCGATTACATGGGTATGCTGGCGACGGTAATTAACGCCCTAGCCCTGCAAGATGCCCTGGAGAGCCAGGGTGTGGATACCCGGGTGCAGACGGCCATTGAAATGCGCCAAATTGCCGAGCCTTACATCCGCCGCCGGGCCATCAGGCATCTGGAAAAGGGCCGGGTAGTTATATTTGCTGCCGGGACAGGTAACCCTTATTTTTCCACGGATACTACCGCAGCCCTGCGGGCGGCCGAGATAGAAGCTGATGTTATTTTAATGGCCAAACGGGTTGATGGCGTTTATGATTCCGATCCCGAGATAAACCCCCATGCCAAGAGGTTGAAGGATCTCGATTACCTGGAAGTATTGAACGGTGGCCTGGGAGTAATGGACGCAACCGCTACTTCCCTGTGTATGGATAACCGCATTCCCATTATTGTCTTTGGCATAAAAGAAAAAGGCAATATCCTGAAAGTAATCATGGGTGAACCCATCGGTACCTTTGTCGGGAGGTTAGAGTGATGCTGGAGGAAATTTTAAAAGAAGCCGAGAGCAGAATGCAAAAGGCAGTCGAGAACTTACGCCGCGAGATGGCTTCTATCAGGGCGGGACGGGCCAATCCGGCCCTGCTAGAGAAGGTTACCGTTAACTATTATGGTACACCCACCCCCATTAACCAGCTGGCCACGGTTTCCGCCCCGGAAGCCCGGCTTCTGGTCGTCCAACCCTGGGACCGCAATATCCTGCCGGAAATGGAAAAGGCCATTTTAAAGTCGGACCTGGGGTTGACGCCGGCCAGCGACGGCACCGTTATTCGCATTGTTATTCCTCAGTTAACAGAAGAGCGGCGTACCGAGCTGGTCAAAATGGTCCGTAAGAAGGCTGAGGAATTCCGGGTACTGGTCCGCAATGCCCGCCGGGATGCCAACGACAAGTTAAAAGCTCAGGAGAAAAATAAAGCTGCTTCGGAAGATGAGGTCAAGCGGGCCCAGGACAGGGTCCAGAAGCTAACCGATAATTACATCCAGACCATTGATAAGATCCTGGCCAATAAAGAAGCGGAAATTATGGAGGTCTAGCTTTGACCGTACCTGACTGCCTGGGCTTAACCCTCGCTGAAGCCAAAAGGCTCTTGGCAGCTAGCGGATGGCAGGTGCATAATTACTCCTTTACCGGTCCCCTTCGCCCTTTACCGGGTGAGGAAGAAGAGGGCCGCGTCGTGCGTTTGCGCCTGGTGGGAGCCGGCCAGGTTGACCTGGTCCTGGCTTATGTAGATACTAACCACCAGTGAAAGGAGGTGTAAGGACCTATGCCCCATCGGATAACAGAAGAGTGCCTGTCCTGTGGCGTTTGTGCAGATGAGTGCCCCCAGGGCGCTATTTCCGAAGGCGAAGACACCTATGTTATTGACCCGGAACTCTGCACTGATTGTGGTACCTGTCGAGAAGCCTGTCCCAATGAGGCCATCGTCGAAGAATAGGATGGCGACAATCCCCCTCCTTGAGGGGGTTTGTTTTATAGGCTGCTAGCATTAGGGGGGAAACTGGTGGCTGGTTTCCTGACCAGATGGCTCCGCCCCGGACCAACCAAGGCAACGAAGGATACGGAACTCGAACCAGGCAAGCTACCGCGCCATGTAGCCATTATCATGGACGGCAATGGTCGCTGGGCCAGGAAGAGGGGCCTGCCCCGGGCGGCCGGCCACCGGGCGGGGGTCGAGGCTTTACGCGATATTGTCCGAGCTTGCGTTGATTGGGGCATTGCCATCCTTACAGTATATGCTTTTTCTACAGAAAACTGGAAAAGACCCCGGGAAGAAGTGGAAGCGTTAATGAACCTCCTGGTCGAATACATGCACCGGGAGTTACCCGAATTAAAGAAAGAAGGGGTCCAGGTGCGGGCCATTGGCCGCCTGGAAGCCCTGCCATTAGCGGCCCGGCAAGAACTGGCCCGAGCCCGCCGGGAAACGGCCGGCAACAACCGGCTCATCCTCAACCTGGCCCTCAACTATGGCGGTCGGGCCGAACTGGTGGATGCCTGCCGGCAGATTACCCGCGAAGTTTTGGCCGGTAAACTCCGTCCCGAGGATATAGACGAAGGGGTGCTTAAAGGTGCCATTTATACCGGAGACCTGCCCGACCCCGATCTCTTAATTCGCCCTTCCGGGGAAATGCGCCTCAGCAACTTTTTGCTCTGGCAGCTGGCCTATACCGAACTATGGTTTACTGATGTCTGCTGGCCTGATTTCCGGCGGGAAAATTTACGCCAGGCCCTGCTGGCTTACCAGCAGCGGGAAAGGCGTTTCGGCGGCCTAAAAAATTGACCCGTGGTGGTGTTGATTGTGCTAGGCACCAGAATTTTAGTTGCCCTGGTGGGTATCCCGTTATTACTGGGAGCGGCTTACCTGGGTGGCTGGTGGTTCCTCCTGCTGGTAATCCTGGTGGCCTTTACCGGGCTGGTGGAATTTTACCACCTGGCCGCCTGCCTGAAGCTAAAACCGCTGGTCCCGGCCGGTATTATAGGGGGGCTGATGTTTGTCCTGGCAGCATATCTTAATAAGGGGATGGTCGCTTGGCCGGGTGCTGGACTAACAGTGGGGATGCTCTTACTCTTCCTGACCCTGTTTCCCCGCGTGGCAGCGGCCGATGTGGCCATAACCTTACTGGGGAGCTGGTATGTAGGGGGGCTGCTGGCTTACCTGCCTTTGCTCCGCCTTTTACCCGGCGGTGCCGCGATCCTCATCCTGACCTTCCTCATGACCTGGGCCAATGATACCGGTGCTTATTTTTGCGGCCGTATCTTCGGCCGCCGCCACCCCTGGCCCAGCCTCAGCCCCGGTAAAACCTGGGCCGGGGCCATCGGCGGCCTGCTGGTAACTTTAGTGATGGCTGAAGTTTTGGGCCCTCTCATTTTGCCGGCTTTAAATAGCTGGCTACTGGCAGGGCTGGCAATACTCTCCGCTATTGCCGCCCAAGCCGGCGATTTAATTGAATCGGGTTTTAAGCGCCAGGCAGGGGTTAAGGACAGCGGCTGGCTTTTACCAGGACACGGGGGAATTTTGGACCGTTTTGATAGTTTGCTCCTGGTGGCTCCGGTGGTATACTATTATCTGGTCTTCTTTTTACCAAAAATGGAGTGAAACCTTTGGCTAACTTTGACGATCGGTTTAAACAAACCTTTCAAACTTTACTGGTAGCCTTAATGGCTGCCCTCCTTTTCCTGTTGCTTTTTTATTACATATTACCCGCTACCGGGGAAATCATTAGAGCCCTGGTACCGGTAGTGCTGCCCTTTGCCCTGGCCGCCCTACTGGCAGCAATTATCGATCCGGTTGTTAACTTTATTGAAAGCAAGCTTAAAATAGGCCGTGGCTGGGCAGTAATTATCACCCTCTTGTCTATTCTAGCCATCCTTAGCATAGCTATCTTTTATCTGGTGACCAACCTGATTGTCGAGCTGGAGAGCCTGGCCTTAACCCTGCCGGCCCAGGCACGGGCCTTGGGGGCTGCCTTCCAGGAGTATTTTACCCGCCTCCAGAGTTTTTATTTTGCGGGTAACCTGCCCGTTGAAGTCTTGAATACCCTGCAGTCCTTCCTGGACAATGCGGTTGCCTGGCTGAAGAACCTGCTTGGCCTTACGGTCCAGTGGCTAATAGCTTTTATCAGTTCCCTACCGGAACTCTTTATTTCGCTGATCATTACCCTGGTGGCCACTTACTTTTTCAGCCGGGATAAAGATTTTATCCTCCGCACCCTGCTCCAGATAGTTTCACCGCCCTGGCGGGAACGGATGAGTAAGGTTTTCAGCTCCTTGAGCCAGGCTATTATCGGTTACCTGCGGGCAGAAATTTTACTGGTAAGCCTGCAGATGACCCAGAGTATTATCGGGCTTTTAATTTTAAGAGTTGATTATGCCCTAACCCTGGCCTTTTTAATCGGCCTGGCCGATTTGTTGCCCATTGTTGGTCCGGGAACGGTTTTCATTCCCTGGATCATTGTCGAATTTATCCTGGGCCATTATGGCCTGGGGCTGGCCCTTTTAACCCTGTATGCCTTTATCATTATCCTGCGCCAGGTACTGCAACCCAAACTGGTGGCCGTCAGCCTGGGGCTGTACCCGTTGACAACCTTGATTGCCCTGTACACCGGCTTGAAGCTTCTGGGGATTGCCGGTCTGGTCATTGGGCCCATGACGCTGGTAGTCTTAAAGGCTTTTTCGCGTTCCCGGCAGGGGGTGACTAAATAAGTGGTCAGAGAGATAGCAGTTCTAGGTTCAACCGGCTCAATCGGCCGCCAGACCCTGGAGGTTGTAGCCGCCCATCCCGGGCAATTCAGGGTTGCCGCCCTGGCAGCCGCCAGAAATGTAGAACTCCTGGCCGAGCAGGTAAAGCGGTTTCGTCCCCGCCTGGCCGTCCTCCTGGACCCGGCAGGGGCCAGGGAACTGGCTGCCAGGGTTAGCGGGTTAAAGGTCAAGGTCCTGGCCGGAGAGGAAGGCCTTCTGGCAACCGCCTGCCTGGCCGAGGTGGAGCTGGTAGTGGCCGCTATGGTGGGAACCTGTAGCCTGCCGGCGGTCCTGGCCGCCCTGGAGGCCGGTAAGGATATTGCCCTGGCCAACAAAGAGATCCTGGTAGCTGCCGGTGAGGTGGTCATGGGCCGGGCCCGTGCTCTGGGACGCCAGATTATACCGGTCGACAGCGAGCACTCCGCCATTTTCCAGTGCCTGCGCCAGGGCGGCCGGGTGATGCAAGTGATCATCACGGCTTCCGGGGGGCCTTTACGCGAGAAAACCTTGGAAGAAATGGCCGCCGTTACCCCGGAGGAGGCTTTAAATCACCCTACCTGGGTGATGGGGCCGAAGATTACCGTAGATTCGGCCACCCTGATGAATAAAGGCCTGGAAGTCATTGAAGCCAAACACCTTTTTAACCTGGACTATGACCAGATTGCAGTTTTGATCCACCCCCAGAGCGTCGTCCATGCCCTGGTGCGCTACAGTGACGGTGCCCTTTTTGCCCACCTGGGGCCCGCCGATATGCGCCTGCCCATCCAGTACGCCCTGACCTGGCCGGAACGCTGGGATTTAGACAGCCAGGTGCTGGACCTGGCGGCCCTGGGACACCTTGATTTCAGCCAGCCGAACCTGGAACGTTTCCCGTGCCTAGAGCTGGCCTACCGCGCCGGCCGGGCCGGGGGGACTTACCCGGCGGTTTTAAGTGCCGCCGACGAAGTGGCCGTCCAGTATTTCCTGGCAAGGAGAATACCGCTGACAGCCATCAGCCAGGTCGTAGCCAGGGTCCTGGAAGAACACCGGCCGACAGCGGCTACTGACCTGGAAGCAGTTCTTGCTGCCGACGCCTGGGCGCGGCGACGGGCGGAAGAAGTGGCTGAAGGGTTTTGTAAGTGAAGCCCTCATGGGGGCTGACGCCCGCCCCACGAATTATGGAAATGTAGCAGACAAGGGGCTGGATGGTACAGGCGGAAAGCGACTTGGCTCGAGGCGTCAGCAAACTCAGCTAAGTCATAGTGAGGCGGCGGTGAACGGGATGGGGATCATAACGTAGCTTCAGGAATGAGAAATGCCACGCCCCGTTATGGTTGATCAAAGAAACAAAGTCGGGCCACCCCCGCCGCCGAGCAAGGCTGAGCGCCAAGTTTGCTAGCCGAGAACCTCCGGAGCCTGGAGCCTGTACCGTCCAGTCCAGGCTAAGGGATAGTATTAAGAACCATTTTTGGTAGAAGCAAATTTTCGAAGGAGCTGAAGCCCAGTGACCATTATCCTGGCCCTGGTTATCTTCAGTATTTTAATCATGGTCCACGAAGGCGGGCACTTCCTGGCGGCCAAAAAAGCCGGCATCAAGGTGGAAGAGTTCGCTATCGGTATGGGGCCGGCCATCTGGCAGGTGAAAAAAGGGGAGACGGTTTACTCCTTACGCGCCTTTCCCCTGGGCGGCTTTAACCGCATGGCCGGGATGGAGGGCCCGGATCTCGACGACCCGCGGGGCTTCAACCGGCAGCCGCTGCTTAAGCGCATGGGGGTCATTGCCGCCGGTTCAGGCATGAATTTCCTCCTGGCCGTCCTTATTTTTATTTTCGTTTTTATGGTCCTGGGCATACCGGCGGATATTAATGTTATCGGCCGTGTGGAACCTGGGATGCCGGCAGCCAGGGCGGGTTTACAGCCGGGGGATAAAATCTTAATGGTCGACAATACACCGGTCAATAGCTGGCGCGACCTGGTGCACCAGATCTACCAGCATCCGGGGGAGGAAATTATCCTCACAATCGAGCGGGACGGCCGGCAGCAGCGGGTGACCCTGACCACCATCAGGGATCCCCAGTCAGGGGTAGGCATGATTGGTATCGGCCCTACCTGGGAGCGGCAGGGTTTGTGGACCTCGATCATCCTGGGCCTCAGACAGGCCTATGAAATTACCAGGCTTATTATCTTAAGCCTGGTGCAAATGGTTACCGGCAAGGTGGCCCCCGAGGTTGTCGGGCCGGTGGGCATAATTCAGCTGGTGGGTCAGGCGGCTACCTATGGCCTGGCCAACGTCCTGAACTTCATGGCGGTTTTAAGCCTGGACCTGGGGCTCATCAATTTGCTGCCCATTCCCGCCCTGGATGGCAGCCGGCTGGTATTCTTAAGCCTGGAGGCGGTGCGGGGCCGGCCAATAAGCGCGGAGAAAGAAAATTTAATCCACCTCATCGGCTTTGCCCTCCTCATGGGCCTGCTTATTTTAATAACCTACCACGATTTAATCCGCATCTTCAGCTGAGGTGACCTTAATGGAGATTAAGCGCCGGCCAACGCGGCAGATCCGGGTGGGCAAGGTGGCCGTAGGCGGGGGGGCGCCCATTTCCGTCCAGTCCATGACCAATACCGATACCCGGGATATCGCCGCTACTGTTGCCCAGATCCAGAGGCTGGCCCGGGCCGGCTGCGAAATAGTCCGCCTGGCAGTACCGGATCAAGAAGCGGCAGCAGCCCTGGCCAGGATCAAAGCGCAGGTGGATATCCCCATTATCGCCGATATTCACTTTGACTACCGCCTGGCCCTGGCCGCCCTGGAAGGCGGGGTTGACGGCCTGCGCTTGAATCCAGGGAATATTGGCGGGCCCGGGCGGGTGAAGGCTGTAGTAAGGGAAGCGGCTGCCCGGCGGGTACCCATTCGCATCGGCGTCAATGCCGGCTCCCTGGAGAAGGAGGCCATGGCCGCCCATGGCGGTGTAACGGCCGCAGCCATGGTAGCCAGCGCCTTGAAACATGTCCACCTGCTGGAGGACCTGGATTTCTTTGACATAAAAATTTCCCTGAAAGCTGCGGAGGTACCATTGATGATCGAGGCCTACCGCCGGTTGGCCGGGCAGGTGGATTATCCCCTGCACCTGGGGGTGACGGAAGCCGGGCGCGGCCTGGAGGGAGCTGTCAAATCGGCAGTAGGGATTGGCATTTTACTTAACGAAGGGATAGGCGATACCATCCGGGTATCTTTGACGGGCGACCCTGTGCAGGAAGTGGTAGCCGGTTTTGCTATCTTGCGTTCCCTGGGCCTGCGCCGGCGGGGCATCGAGCTTATTTCCTGCCCCACCTGCGGCCGCTGCCAGGTAGATGTGGAAGGGGTGGCAGCCCGGGTGCAGCAGGACCTTCAGGATGTAGCCAGGCCCCTGAAGGTAGCCGTCATGGGCTGTGCCGTCAACGGCCCCGGCGAGGCTCGCCAGGCCGATGTCGGTATTGCCGGTGGTCCTGGCTTCGGCCTTCTTTTTCGCCACGGTCGTCCCGTCCGCAAGGTCAAGGAAGAGGATATGGCCCGGGCCCTTATTGAAGAAGCCAGGCGCCTGGCAGCAGAAGAAGGGGAGGAAGAGAATGCGCACGAGTGAATTACTGGCACCGACTTTAAGGGAAACGCCGGCCGAGGCCGAGATCGCCAGCCACCAGTTATTACTGCGGGCCGGCTTCATACGCAAGGCAGCAGCCGGGATCTATACTTATTTACCCCTGGGACGGCGGGTGCTGGCCAAACTAGAGCGGATCATCCGCGAGGAAATGGATCGGGCCGGCGGCCAGGAGGTTGTTCTACCCATTATCCAGCCGGCCGAACTCTGGCAGGAAAGCGGTCGCTGGGAGGTTTACGGGGAGGAAATGTTCCGCCTCCGGGACCGGCACCAGCGCCAGTTTTGCTTGGGTCCCACCCACGAGGAGATTATCACCGCCCTGGTACGGAGCGAAGTCAGCTCCTATAAACAATTACCCTTGCTCCTGTACCAGATTCAAAATAAATACCGCGACGAACGGCGGCCCCGTTTTGGCCTTCTCAGAGGCCGGGAATTTATCATGAAGGACCTCTACTCCTTTGACCGGGATCAGGAAGGGCTGAACCAGAGTTATGCCAAAATGTACCAGGCCTACAGCAATGTCTTTCGCCGCTGCGGCCTGGATTTCCGGACGGTCCAGGCTGACACCGGCGCCATTGGCGGCAACTACAGCCATGAATTTATGGCCCTGGCATCTACCGGGGAGGCGCTGCTGGTATACTGCCAGAAGTGCGACTATGCGGCCAACGTCGAAATTGCCGCGGCCAGGGCGCTGCCCAAACCGGTAGCGGAAACACCGCAGTCCCTTAAAGAAGTGGCTACCCCCGGACAGAAAACGGTAGCCGAAGTTAGCACCTTCCTGGGGATCACCCCGGATAGGCTGATTAAAACCATTTTTTATGAGGCCGATGGGCAGCTGGTGGCCGCTCTGGTCCGGGGTGACCGGGAACTCAATGAAGTAAAGCTTCAGAATTACCTGGGCTGCCGGCATCTCGTCCTGGCCGACCCCGAGAAGGTGATGGCTGTAAGCGGCGCGCCGGTAGGTTATGTTGGGCCGGTGGGCTTAAGGGGTGTACCAATTTACGCCGACCTGGAGATTCCATACCTGGTTAACGCTGTAGCCGGTGCCAACCGGGAAGGCTACCACTTGGTAGGCGTCAACCCCGGCCGCGACTTTAAAGCGGAAGCCTTTGCCGACCTCCGCCAGGTGGAGGCGGGAGAACCCTGTCCCCAGTGCGGCGCCCCCTTAAGCCAGGCCCGCGGGATAGAAGTCGGGCAGGTTTTCCAGCTAGGTACCAAGTACAGCCAGCCCCTGGGCGCCACCTATACCGACGAGCAGGGCCATGAGCATCCCATTGTCATGGGCTGTTACGGCATCGGCGTCAGCCGCACCATGGCCGCCGTCGTCGAGCAGCACCATGATGAGCACGGCATTATCTGGCCTTTGAGCGTTGCTCCCTATGAAGTGGTCATTATTCCCGCCTCTTTAAAGGACAGCGGCCAGCGGGAAATGGCCGAAGGCCTCTACCAGGAGCTGTTGGCTGCCGGTGTTGAGGTGGTGCTTGATGATCGCGACGAACGGGCCGGCATGAAATTTGTCGAAGCTGACCTTATAGGCTATCCATTACGCTTGACTATAGGTAAAAAAACCCTGAGCCAGGGTACGGTGGATGTGAAATGGCGGCATGGAGGGCAGGAATTAGCCCTGCCCCGGGAAGGACTGGTGCCCCGGGTAAAAGAAATGCTAGCCCGGGAAATGGAAAAGTACCGGTAACGATTGGGGTAAGGATTGATGGCCATGGCTGGCAGGGAAAACCTGTGGCAGGAATTACTCCGGCAGGGGGCCGTGCATAAAGTTACAATTGACCGCAAGAGCGGCAGATGTTACCTTTCCCTCTGCCCTCCCTGCAACCTGGAACCCGAGGATATTGAAGCCTGCCGGCAGCTCCTTGCGCGGCAGTTTCCCGGCTTTGAATTTATATTTAATATCCTGGGACCTTCACCCCCTGCCGACCTGGCAACCTTTTGCCGGGAAAAGAAGGCCGCCATCCTGGATGAGGTGGCCCGGCGCCTGGGTAATGGTACCTCGGCCTGGCTGGCCGGGGCGCGGCTGGAACCCGGTGCTGGGGTGTTGCAGTTGATACTACCGGTCTCCCTGGCCGTGGAGGCCTTACGGTCCTGCCGGGGCGACAGGGTTTTGCAGGAAGTCTTGCAGCAGTATGGCTACCAGGTGCAGGTGGAACTGGTCGCCGACCGGGAATACCAGGAAGAACTGGCGGCCGTTTCCCGCCGGCTCCAGGAAGAGCGTTTAGTCCGGGTCAGGGAAGAAGCGGCCGACGTGGGAAAGGAAGACGGCCCGGCTAAAAAGGACGGCCAGGAGAAAAAAGGGAACAGCCGGCAAAATATGGACAACGGTTTCCTCCTGGGGAAAAAGATTACGGCTCCTTTCCTGCCCTTGAAGGAAATCCAGGAGGAGGAAAAGCAGGTTGCCGTCCAGGGGGAAGTTCTGGATTTTACGGCGCGGCAGCTGAAATCCGGGCGCTGGCTGGTAAGTTTTAATCTCACCGATTATACCGACTCCATCAGCGTCAAAGCCTTTGCCGACGCCGGTCCCCTGGTGGAGAACGGTTTGGCAGCTGGAGAATGGGTGCAGGTGCAGGGCCCGGTCCAGTACGACCGTTACAGCCAGGAACTGGTGCTGATTGCCGACGCCGTCGCCCGGGGGGAACGCCCCGAGCGGCGGGATACGGCGCCGGAAAAAAGGGTGGAGCTGCACCTCCATACCAAGATGAGCGCCATGGACGGTGTAACCGAGGTAGCGGCGGCGGTGAAACAGGCGGCCCGGTGGGGCCATGGAGCGATAGCCATCACCGACCACGGCGTCCTGCAGGCCTTCCCGGCAGCCGCCGAGGCCGGAAGTAAATACGGCGTAAAAATCATCTACGGCCTGGAGGGCTACCTTTTTGATGAGGACGACCAGCCACCCGACCGCCAGCAGACTTATCACATCATCTTGCTGGTGAAAAACAAGCAGGGATTAGAAAATCTATACCGCCTGGTTTCCCGGGCCCATCTGGAATATTTTTACCGCAAACCCAGGTTGCCGCGCCGTTTAATCCAGCAGTACCGTGAGGGGCTCCTTTTAGGTACGGCCTGTGAGGCCGGGGAATTAATCAGGCATTACCTGGCCGGGGCAAGCGCCGAACGCCTGGAGGAGATTGCCTCCTTTTATGATTTCCTGGAGATCCAGCCCCTGGCCAACAACGATTTTTTAATCCGGGAAGGTAAACTTGCCGACCGCCAGGCCCTGATGGA
The DNA here is from genome assembly GCF_006538365.1 of Moorella sp. E308F. Taxonomy (NCBI): domain Bacteria; kingdom Bacillati; phylum Bacillota; class Clostridia; order Neomoorellales; family Neomoorellaceae; genus Neomoorella; species Moorella sp. E308F. Next base: position 235,091 of record NZ_BJKN01000002.1, read on the forward strand.
CATGAATCGGCAAATTATCGCCCTGGGCCAAAAACTTCACAAACCGGTGGTGGCTACCGGTGACGTTCACTTTTTAAACCCGGAGGATGCCATCTACCGTCAGATCCTCCAGGCCGGGCAGGGTTATGCCGACGAGGTCCAGGCCCCCCTCTACTACCGGACGACGGAAGAAATGCTGGCGGAATTCAGTTATCTGGATGCCGCAACGGCCCGCCAGGTGGTAGTCACCAATCCCCGGCTCATTGCCGACCAGATAGAAGAGTTAAAGCCTATCCCCGACGAGTTTTACCCGCCGGAGATCCCCGGCGCCGAAGAAGAGTTAACCCGGATTGTCACCACCCGGGCCCATGACTGGTACGGCGACCCCTTGCCGGAACTTGTCCGGGCCCGCCTGGACAAGGAAATGAAATCCATTATCGGCCACGGCTTTGCCGTGCTGTACCTAATCGCCCACAAGCTGGTATTAAAATCCAACGAAGACGGCTACCTGGTAGGCTCGCGGGGTTCGGTGGGTTCTTCCCTGGTGGCCACCCTGGCCGGGATTACGGAAGTAAACCCCCTGCCGCCCCATTACCGCTGCCCCGCCTGCCGCTACAGCGAGTTTATTACCGACGGCAGCGTCAACTGCGGCGCCGACCTGCCGGCGAAAGATTGTCCCCGCTGTGGGACCAGGTTGTTAAAGGACGGCCATGACATCCCCTTTGAAGTCTTCCTGGGCTTCAAAGGCGACAAGGTACCGGACATCGACCTCAACTTTTCCGGGGAATACCAGCCCCGGGCGCACCAGTACGCCGAAGAAATCTTCGGCAAAGACCATGTATTCCGGGCCGGCACCATAGCCACCCTGGCCGAACGCACGGCCTTCGGTTTTGTCCATAAATACCTGGAGGAGCGGGGCCTCAAGGCCCGCCAGGCGGAGATCAACCGCCTGGTCAGGGGGATTACCGGCGTCAAGAGGACCACGGGCCAGCACCCGGGGGGGCTCATGGTTGTCCCCCGGCGGGTGGATATCCATCTCTTTACGCCATTGCAGCGCCCGGCCGACGACACCGGCAGCAATACCATCACCACCCATTTTGACTATGAAGCCATCAGCCACCGCCTGGTGAAACTGGACCTCCTGGGCCACGATGACCCCACGGTGATCAAAATGCTGGAGGACCTCACCGGTGTCGACGCCCGTGAGATCCCCCTGGATGAGCCCCGGACCATGTCCCTCTTTTCCAGTGTCGAGGCCCTGGGGGTGCGGCCGGAAGACATCGGTTCCCAGGTCGGCACCCTGGGGATTCCCGAATTCGGCACCCGTTTTGTCCGCCAGATGCTGGAGGAAACCAGGCCCCGGACCTTCGCCGAGCTGGTCCGCATCAGCGGTTTCTCCCACGGGACCGATGTGTGGTTAAACAACGCCCAGGATTTAATTAAAAGCGGCACGGCCAAACTCAGCGAGGCCATTTCCACCCGTGATGATATTATGAACTACCTCATGCAGCACGGCGTGGTGGCCGATATCGCCTTCCGGACCATGGAGGATGTGCGTAAAGGCAAGGGTGTAAAAAAAGAGTATGAAGAGGCCATCCGGGCGGCAGGAGTACCCGAATGGTTCATCCAGTCCTGCAAAAAAATCAGTTATCTCTTTCCCAAGGCCCATGCCGTGGCCTACGTAACCATGGCCTTCCGCATCGCCTACTTTAAAGTCTATTACCCGGAGGCCTTCTACGCTTCCTTTTTCAGCATCCGCGCCGATGAATTCGACGCCGATATTGTCGTTGCCGGCCTGCCCCGTATCCAGGAGGAAATCGCGACCCTGGAGAAAAAGGGCAGTGAGGCCACCGCCCGGGAGAAGAACATCCTCACCATCCTGGAGGTAGCCCGGGAAATGTACTGCCGGGGCATTACCATGGAGCGCATTGATTTGCAAAGATCGGCTGCCAGCCGTTTTCAGGTGGGCAAGGGTAAGCTGTTACCGCCCCTGGCGGCCCTGCCCGGGGTAGGTCAGGCGGCGGCCGAGGCTATCGTCCGCGCCCGCCAGGAACGGCCCTTTACCTCTCTTGAGGACCTCCAGCGCCGCAGTCGGGTGAGCAAAACGGTCATCGAAGCCCTGGAGAAACACGGTGCCTTAGCCGGCTTGCCTGCCTCCGATCAGCTGGCGTTTTTTGGCGGTTTTCTATAACACTCCCACTTTAGCTTTATTAGCATATAGATTGGGGGATATTAATGAAATATAATAATCTGGTCATCGGCATCGACTTTGGCACCGATTCGGTGCGGGCGGTGGTGGTCGATGCCGTCACCGGAGAAGAGCTGGCCAGAGAGGTGGCATATTACCGGCGCTGGGCCGCAGGTATGTACTGCGATCCGGGCAAGAATCAATTCCGCCAGCACCCCCTGGACTATCTCGAAGGGTTGGAAGCCGCCGTCAAGGGGGCCCTGGCTGGACTCCCGCCGGGGGCGGCGCAGCGGGTGGTGGGCATCGGTATCGACACCACCGGTTCAACACCGGGTCCTGTCGATGCTGGCGGACGCCCCCTGGCCCTGCGCGAAGAATTTAGCGAGAACCCCAACGCCATGTTCATCCTCTGGAAGGACCATACCGCCGTGCAAGAGGCCGGGGAGATCAACTATGCGGCCCGCCATTGGGGCGGCAGCGATTTCACCAAATATGAAGGCGGGGTCTATTCCTCCGAGTGGTTTTGGGCCAAGATCCTCCACGTTTTACGTCACGACCCGGCGGTAAGGGCAGCAGCCTATTCCTGGGTGGAACATTGCGACTGGATACCAGCCTTGCTCACAGGCACCGAAGATCCCCGGCTACTCAAGAGAAGCCGCTGCGCGGCCGGGCATAAAGCCATGTGGCACGAAGAATGGGGAGGGCTGCCGCCGGAAGAATTCTTGGTACGTATCGATCCCCTCCTGCAGGGCCTGCGCGACCGGCTCTACAGCAAGACGTACACCGCCGCTACCCGGGCCGGGAATCTCACGCCCGCATGGGCGGAGCGGCTCGGTCTACCGCCGGGGATCGCGGTAGCGGTAGGGGCCGTGGACGCCCACATGGGCGCCGTGGGCGGCGGGATCACCCCCGGAGCCCTGGTGAAGATTATGGGCACCTCCACCTGCGACATAATGGTTGCTCCTAAGGAAACAATCGGCGATAAATTAATCGGCGGCATCTGCGGCCAGGTAGACGGCTCGGTCATACCCGGCCTCATCGGCCTGGAAGCGGGCCAGTCAGCCTACGGCGACGTCTATGCCTGGTTCAAAGACCTCCTTTCCTGGCCCCTGGAGGTTCTGCTGCCAGAAATCTCCCTGGTGGACAGGGAAATCGGGGCAAAGCTACAAGAAGAGATAGAAGGCCGCCTCCTCCAGCGCCTTTCAGAAGAAGCAGCCAGGATCCCCGCCGGTGAGACGGGATTACTGGCCCTGGACTGGCTCAACGGCCGGCGGACCCCCTACGCGGACCAGACACTGAAGGGAGCCATTACCGGCCTGACCCTTGGAACCACCGCGCCTAAGATTTTCCGCGCCCTGGTAGAGGCCACGGCCTATGGAGCCAGGGCCATCAACGACCGGTTTATGGAAGAAGGCATCGAAATCAAAGAAGTTATCGCCCTGGGCGGCATCGCCAGGAAGAACGACTTTGTCATGCAGGTCCTGGCCGATGTGCTGGCCATGCCCATTAAAGTAGCCGCCTCGGACCAGACCTGCGCCCTGGGGTCAGCCATGTTCGGCGCCGTTGCTGCCGGGCTGTACCCGACGGTGGAGGCGGCCCAGGAAAAGATGGGCTGCGGTTTCGCCAAAACGTACATCCCTGACCCTGAAAATGCCGCCAGGTACCGCGAGCTGTACCGGGACTATCTGACCCTGGGCATGGTGCTGGAGGATCATTTGCGGAAGATGTAGAGGGGTACAATTCCTCATTAAACCTGGCTTAATTATGAAAATGGGAACATAAGCGGAGGAAAAACGGCGATGGTGTGGAGAGGGTGGGGGATATCCGGGTTAAGTACAACTTAACACTAAGGGGGAAGCCATGGGCTGCCGCAATTTTTCACCCAATCAGCGCCGGGGTTGTTAACCCATTCCGGGGCATCCTCGGCCGCTAGAATACCGCGCGTATTTTTAAATGCTTGAACTTGCATTTCGCGCTAAAGGGTAGAGAAATGCAACTTCCCATTAAGCGATCTGAACCGGGGGGGCATAGGCCAATTTATTTTTTCCCTTGCAGCCCGGAGCAACCTGTGCTATACTATTTTCAGGTTGTTTTCACTCAGACATTACCTGGTGTGTTGCTGGAAAAGAGTGGGTCAGTGCCCACTCTTTTATGTTGAAAACCTGGGAGGCTACCCTTTTGAGCAAACTGACGGAATTAATTCAGGGCCTGGTGGAACCGGTACTGACCGGGATGGGCTACGAACTGGTCGACCTGCAGTACGGCCGGGAAGGAGGGCGCTATATCCTGCGGCTGTTTATCGACCGGCCGGAAGGTATCGGCCTGGATGATTGCGAAAAGGTCAGCCGTGCCGTCGGTGACATCCTGGACCAGGAAGATCCCATCCCCAATAGTTATTACCTGGAAGTATCGTCGCCGGGCCTGGAGCGCCCCTTAAAGAAAGAAACCGATTTTCAGCGTTTTGCCGGGCGAAAAGTGAGATTGCGTATGTTTGCCCCCATTGACGGTCAACGTCATTTTCAGGGGCGGCTCCTGGGTTACCGGGAGGGGCAGGTGCAGGTGCAGCTCGATGATGGTCGCCAGCTGGCCGTCCCCCTGGACCAGGTAGCGACTGCCAGGTTGGTGTTTGACCTGGCGGAGGATGAGGAGGCCTAAGGATGAATATTGAATTTATCCAAGCATTACAGGACCTGGAAAAGGAAAAGGGTATTAAGGTCGACATCCTGCTGGAAGCCATCGAGGCAGCCTTGATATCGGCTTATAAGAAAAACTTTGGGTCGGCTCACAATGTCCGGGTGGAAATCCAGCGTGACACAGGGGAGATTAAAGTCCTGGCCCAGCGCCAGGTGGTCGAAGAAGTAAGCGATCCCCGGACGGAGATTTCCCTGGCGGAAGCCCGGGTTATAAATAGCAATTATGAGATCGGCGATGTGGTAGAAAAGGAGGTAACGCCGCGGGATTTTGGGCGTATAGCCGCCCAGACGGCCAAACAGGTAGTCGTCCAGCGTATCCGTGAAGCCGAGCGGAGTTTAATTTACGATGAGTTTATTGGCCGGGAAAACGATATTGTTACCGGGGTTGTCCAGCGCCAGGAAGGTAAAAATGTTATCCTGGACCTGGGCCGGGCGGAGGCCATCCTCCTGCCAAGCGAGCAAAGCCCCGGTGAGGTTTACCGCCAGGGAGAACGCTTCAAGGCTTACATCCTCGAAGTACGCAAGACCAACAAAGGGCCGCAAATTCTGGTGTCCCGGACCCATCCCGGACTGATTAAAAGGCTTTTTGAACTGGAAGTGCCAGAAATTCATGACGGGATTGTGGAAATTAAGGGGGTGGCCCGGGAGGCCGGTGCCCGCTCCAAAATTGCCGTCCATTCCCGGGATGAAAAGGTGGACCCCGTCGGCGCCTGCGTGGGACCCAAAGGCTCTCGGGTGCAGGCGGTAGTCCAGGAACTCCGGGGCGAAAAAATCGATATTATTAAATGGAGCGACGACCCGGCTGTCTTTGTGGCCAACTCCTTGAGTCCGGCCAGGGTCCTGGACGTTACCGTGGATGAAGAAAATAAGGCCAGTCAGGTAATCGTTCCCGATAACCAGCTATCCCTGGCCATTGGCAAGGAAGGCCAGAATGCCCGCTTGGCAGCAAGGATAACTGGTTGGAAAATCGATATTAAAAGTGAATCCGAAGCTGGTGACTGGGATACCTGGGATAACGACCTGGAACTTGAAGGCGGGATAGAGGAGGAGTAAGCTTGCCCAAGCCCAGGAAAATACCCGTGCGCATGTGTGTCGGTTGCCGGACTCGTGATGATAAACGTAATTTATTACGAGTTGTCCGTACACCGACGCAAGAGGTGGTCCTTGACCCTACCGGGAAACGTGCCGGGAGAGGGGCCTATATCTGCCCCAGAGTGGAATGCCTGCGCAAAGCCCTTAAAAGCCGGGCCCTGGAGCGGGCCCTGGGTGTAAGCCTAACCCCGGAGGTCATGGCTGACCTCGAAGCCAGCCTCACCCGGGGTAATGGTCATGAATAAAGTTTATAACCTCCTCGGCCTGGCTTACCGGGCTGGCAAGGTAGCCTGGGGATACCAGGCAGTTATGGCGGCTATCAAGAGGCGAAAGGTTTTTCTCTTATTGCTGGCAGTTGACAGCAGCCCCCGGATGAGGGGTAAACTACTGGCAACCTGCCGGGAATCCGGCATTGAAGCAATTGTTTATGGCGATAAAGTTACCATAGGAGTAGCGCTAGGTAAACCTCCATGTGCCGTCGTCGGCGTTACTGATGCAAATCTGGCCAGGTTAATCCGGCAACATGTACGGGAGGTTGGTGCATGAGATTATGGGGGTGGTTTAATGGCCAAAACACGCGTCTACGAATTAGCCAAGGAATTACGGGTTTCTAATAAGGATCTAATGGACACCATGGCTCAACTGGGCATCTATACCCGTTCCCATATGAGTGTCCTGGAAAACGGGGAAGTAATAAAAATCCGCAACCATTACCGGCAGATGTGGCGAGCAGCCAGGGCGGCTAAGCTCAAGCAGCAACAGGCAGGAGCGACGTCGCCGGTGGAAGTTGTTGCCCAGCCCCAGCAGGTTATCGGGAAAGCACCTTCCACACCGGCGGCAGAGGCAGGGGTTAAGACCCGTCCGGAAAAAGAACAGAAGCCGGCTGCAGGGGAACCTGCCCCAGCGGCAGCGCAACCGGAACAGCACCGGGAATATGAAAGTAAGGAACGTTCCGGCAAGGGGGAAAACGGGAACCAGCAATCAGGGAAACAACAACCCGGACAGGCTAAAAAACGGCAGGATCATAAGCAGGCCCGCCGGCGAGAAAACAAAGGCCAGGAGCAGGAAGGCCGCCGGGGCCAGGAACGGGAGGAGCGGACGGCCAGGGTTGACCAGCAGGTACAGGTACCAGCCCAGGTGGCTGCCCCGCGCCCGGCAGGTAAAGGCGCCGGCAGGCCGGCGCGAAATAAACAGCTGCGTATACCGAAACCGCCGGAGGCAGTTGCCAAGGAGGCGCCGGAAAAACGGCGGGAACGGCCGGTGGGTAAGCCGGCTGCCAAACAGGCTGAAACTGGCCGCAGCCGTAAGCTGGTAGAGCTTGAACAGCAGCGGGAGGAACGCCTGCTGCGGCGGGACAAAGATAAAAATAAAGCTAAGGTCGCTCAGCAGGAAGCACCCAAAGTCGTCCGCCGGATAACTTTGACGGGCAGCATTACTGTCCAGGAACTGGCAAAAAGGCTCGGTAAAACGGCGGCTGAAGTTATCAAGTTTTTAATGGGCCAGGGCGTAATGGCCACCATCAACCAGGAGCTGGATATAGATACGGCCGCCATTGTCGCCCAGGAAATGGGGGCCATTGTTGAGGTTAAAGAGGAGAAACCCATTACCCTCCTGGAAGACCTGCCTGATGACCCGGAAAGCTTGCAAGAACGGCCGCCGGTAGTAACCGTTATGGGCCATGTCGATCACGGCAAGACCTCTTTGCTGGATGCCATTCGGCGCACCAATGTTACGGCTACCGAGGCTGGCGGTATCACTCAGCATATTGGTGCCTACCAGGTAAAGGTTAAAAACCGGAAGATTACTTTCCTGGATACCCCCGGTCATGAGGCCTTTACGGCCATGCGCGCCAGGGGAGCCCAGGCGACGGATATAGCCATCCTGGTGGTGGCTGCCGATGATGGCGTCATGCCCCAGACGGTGGAGGCCATTAACCATGCCAAAGCTGCCGGCGTACCCATTGTCGTGGCCATTAATAAAATAGATCGTCCCGAGGCCAACCCCGACCGGGTCAAACAGCAGTTGACGGAGTACGGCCTGGTACCGGAGGAGTGGGGTGGCGATACCATTATGGTACCCGTCTCAGCCCTTAAAAAAGAGGGCCTCAATGAATTGCTGGAAATGACCTTACTCACGGCCGATATGATGGAGCTAAAGGCAAACCCCAATCGCCCGGCCCGGGGGATTGTCATTGAAGCCAAGCTGGATAAAGGTCGTGGCCCGGTGGCTACCATGCTGGTCCAGAAAGGTACCCTTAAAGTAGGTGACAACCTGGTAGCCGGGGCGGTTTACGGCCGGGTCAGGGCCCTCTTTGACGATAAAGGCGAGCGGGTAAAGAGCGCCGAGCCTTCTATGCCGGTGGAAGTCCTGGGCCTTTCCGATTTACCCCAGGCCGGTGACATTTTCCAGGTTGTGGAGGATGAAAAGCTGGCCCGCCAAATTGCCACCTTGCGCCAGGAAGAACGCCGCCAGGAAGAATTTAAGGCAGCCAACAAGACATCACTGGATGACCTATTCAAGCAGATGGAAGCAGGCGAGATCAAGGAGCTTAACCTGGTGGTCAAAGGCGACGTGCAGGGTTCGGTGGAAGCCCTGCGGGCGGCCCTGGAGCAGTTGTCTACCAACGAAGTTAAAGTTAATATCATTCATGGCGGAGTCGGTGCCATTACGGAAACCGACGTCATGCTGGCCGCAGCTTCCAAAGCTATCATCATCGGGTTTAACGTTCGCCCGGACGCCAACGCCCGGAGGGCGGCGGAAGAAGCAGGGGTAGAAATCCGTCTCTACCGGGTGATCTATGAGGTAATCGACGAGGTCAAGGCCGCCATGACCGGTCTTCTGGAGCCGGAGAAACGAGAAGTGGTCCTGGGCCGGGCCGAAGTACGGGCGACCTTTAAAGTGCCTAGGGTAGGTACGGTGGCCGGCTGCTTTGTCACCGAAGGTAAGGTTCAGAACCGAGCTCTGGCCCGGGTAATCCGGGACGGGGTAGTGGCCTTTGAAGGCCGCATTGAATCCCTGAAACGCTTTAAGGATGACGTCCGGGAAGTAGCCCAGGGTTATGAATGCGGCATCGGTCTGGAAAAATTTAACGATATTAAGATTGGCGACGTTATCGAAGCTTATATTATAGAAGAGGTTAAACGGGAACTGTAGGGAGGCGATGGCCGTGGCGCTGCGGGTTGAGCGGGTTGCCGAACAGATGAAAAAAGAAATTGCCCAGATTTTGCGGGATGAATTGAAAGATCCCCGCCTGGAAGCCGGCCTGGTTACAGTTACAGGAGTAGAGCTTTCCAACGACCTCCACTATGCCAAAGTATACGTCAGCATCTACGGGGATGAAGCCCAAAAGAGTGAGGTCATGGAAGGCCTGGCCAGGGCAACCAGCTTTGTGCGGCGGGAAATAGGCCAGCGCCTGAAACTGCGTTATACTCCGGAAATTACCTTTAAATTTGATGCTTCCATCGAGCACGGCGATCATATCAACAGGTTGCTGGCGCGCGTCAAGGCAGAGGAGCAGGGACATGACGGCCGTTGAAAGTATAGTTGCCGTCCTGGCCGCGGCCCGGGATGTTGCCGTTGTCTCTCATATTATCCCGGACGGGGACTGCCTGGGTTCCACCCTGGCCCTGGCCCTGGCCCTGCGGCAGCGGGGTGCAAGGGCAGTGGCCGTTAACGCCGACCCGGTACCGGAGATGTTCCACTTTTTGCCCGGCCAGGAAACCATCATTCCACCAGAGAAGGTAACAGAGGTACCGCCGCTGCTGGTAATGGTCGATAGTACCGACATGGAGCGGGCCGGGGAAGGCTTCAGCCAGTGGCGGGAAAAAACCCGGATGGTAATTAACATCGATCACCATGTCAGCAATACCCGTTTCGGGCACCTGAACCTGGTGGACAGCCGGGCGGCAGCAACGGCCGAGTTAGTCTATGCCGTCCTGGAAAGAATGCCGGTAACCATTACCCCGGCGATAGCCACCTGTCTTTATACAGCTCTGGCTACCGACACCGGCTCTTTCCAGTATGAAAACTGTACGGCTACGACCATGCGCCTGGCGGCAAGGCTCATGGAGCTGGGGGCGGATTTATCCCTGATCAGGGAATACCTCTGGGATAGGAAGCCCCTGGCCAGTATCCGGTTGCTGGCGGCAGTTTTACCCACCTTGACCCTGGCCTATGACGGTAGGGTAGCTTGGCTGACGGTTTCCAGGGCCGCGTTAGAGGCTGCTGGTGCCCGGCCGGAACATGCCGAAGGGCTGGTAAATTACCCGCGCAGCATTGCCGGCGTTGAGGTAGGCCTGCTCTTCCGGGAATTGCCTGGCGGCCTGGTTAAGGTTAGTTTGCGCTCTAAAAAAATCGTCGACGTTAACGCGGTAGCCGCCCGCTTTGGCGGCGGCGGCCACCGCCGCGCCGCCGGCTGCACCGTTAAAGGTGACCTGGATACCATTGTAGCCATGGTTGTTGCGTCAGCAGGTGAGGAACTTTAATGGTAACAGGTTTTATCAACGTATTAAAGCCTCCCGGCCTTACTTCCCACGATGTCGTCCAGGACTTGCGCCGTCTTTTAAAGGAACGGAGGATTGGCCATGGCGGCACCTTGGATCCCATGGCTGCCGGGGTGCTGCCGGTAGCTGTGGGCAAAGCCACCCGTTTACTGGAATATATCCAGGCCGGTGGCAAGGCTTACCGGGCGGAATTTATCCTGGGGCTCAAAACTGATACTCAGGATCTCGGCGGCCGCGTCCTGGCCAGACCGGGGTGCCCGGGCTTAAAGCTCGAAGAGCTTCAGGCGGCGGCCCGGCGTTTTACCGGTACAATCGACCAGGTACCTCCCATGGTTTCAGCAGTTCATTACCAGGGACGGCGCCTCTATGAACTGGCCCGGGAGGGGCGGGAGGTGGAAAGACCGACCCGCCGGGTCAACATCGAGACTTTCCAGGTGCTTAAAGGATGGCCGGACGGGCCGTTCTTCCGGGTTGTGGCAGATATTACCTGTTCCAAAGGCACCTATATCCGTACCCTGGGAGCCGACTGGGGTGATTACCTGGGTTACGGGGCTACCCTGGCCTTTTTGCTGCGCACCCGCGCCGGCGGTTTTAAACTGGAGGAGGCCTGGACCCTGGAAGAAATTAAGGTGCAGGTGGCCGGTGGCAGCCGGGACTTTCTCCTGCCACCGGCAGCGGGTATTACCCACCTGCCAGCAATTACCGTCAGGGATAAGGCCATCAAAGCAGTGGCTAATGGCGCTATCCTCGACCCGGCTGACTGCGCCCTGGTACCGGCGCTCCGGCCGGGGAGCCTGGTCCGCCTGGAAACCCCCGGCGGGGTTCTCCTGGCCGTGGCCAGGGTGGTGCCAAAAGGTGAAGGATATTGTTTTAAACCCGACAAGGTTTTGCAGTAAAGGAGTAAAGCGATGCAAGTACGGCAGGGAATACCTGAAGGGGAAATAGCCAGGGGCTGCTATCTGGCCCTGGGGAATTTCGATGGCGTCCACCGGGGCCACCAGCAGCTCATTGGCAATATTGTTCAGAAAGCCAGGACGGAGGGGAAACTGGCAGTAGTTATTACCTTTTCACCCCATCCCGTCCAGGTACTAGGTGATAACCCGCCAGGCCTTTTAACGACCAGGGCCATGAAGGAAAAATTGATAGCCGCCCTGGGAGTTGACTTTTTGTTTATCCTGCCCTTTACCAGAGAACTGGCGCAGCTTCCCCCGGAAACCTTTGTGCAGGATATTCTCTGGCCCCATTTTCAACCGCGCCTGGTGGCCGTGGGCTTTAATTTCACCTTCGGCCACCGGGGCGCGGGCACGCCGGCTTTATTGCACCGGTTGGGAGAAGAGCTGGGTTTTAAGGTCGAAGTAATGGCCCCGGTAACCTACAAAGGGTTAACCGTCAGCAGTACCGCCATTCGCAACGCCCTTGACCGGGGCGATATTTTGCTCGCCAGAAAACTCCTGGGCTACTGGCCGGTCTTGGCCGGTACCGTCGTTGGCGGCGACCGGCGCGGTCGTGAACTCGGTTTTCCAACTGCCAACCTGGCCGTACCGCCGGAAATCAAGCTGCCAGGATGGGGCGTTTACGCCTGCCTGGCCCGCTTCCAGGGCCAGGTGCACCGGGCGGTGGTCAATATCGGCCGCCGCCCTACCTTTGGACCGGCCCTGCCGGCAACTATTGAAGCCCATTTACTGGACTTTGAGGGCAACCTCTATGGCCAGGAATTAGAACTCGAGCTGCGCGCATATTTACGCCCGGAGCGCAAATTTGCTTCTATCAGGGAATTAGTAGCCCAGCTGCAGGAAGACTGCGCCAGGGCGCGCGAGTTACCTCTCAACCCTGAGACCGGCAGGCGTAACCACACGCAGGGCCATGGCGTAAAATATACTGCGGAGAATCCAGAAATTTACCATGGCCAGATTGGGGCTGGGAAAAATGAAGGTATTGATTACTGCCCACGCCAGGAAACGCCTGCAGGACTTTCGCCAGGAACAAATTAATGAGCATGATATCCAGGTAGCAGCCAGGAGTATCCCCGGCCATATACCCACGGCCACCCGTTTTCGGGGTTTTATTGCAGCTTCCGGGCGCCCCTTTGACCTGGTGGTGAAAGATGTGCTGGCCGGGCGTCTGGTGATTACCATTATTGGTAAGTAACAGGCAGGCAAAAGGAATAGTTGCGTTTAGTGCCCGGTAGGCCTATAATATAGTTAATGAACCCGAGGCGAGGATTAGCGAAGCTCCGACGCTTTTCTTGGCCCGCTGGGGATTTTAAGGAGAAGGAGGTGACGCTGATGGCCCTGGATCCAGCCAAAAAAAGGGAAATCATCGCCCGCTACCGGCAGCATGAAAATGACACCGGCTCACCGGAAGTCCAGATTGCCATCCTGACGGAACGCATCAACCACCTGACGGAACACCTGAAGGTGCACCACAAGGACCATCACTCGCGCCGGGGTTTGCTGAAAATGGTCGGTCAGCGCCGAGGTTTACTTAACTACCTGCGGGACAACGACATTGAGCGTTACCGGCAAATTGTTGATGCCCTGGGTTTAAGGCGGTAAATTTCTTGGGAGCGGTCGGGCCGCTCCTTTTTTTAATGAGTTTTTGACAGTATTTAGGGCGACATTGGAAGGAAATACTATAACAAATGTCGAATGAATTAAAGTTTATTAATGGTATGATTTAAGGGGGCTACTTGAAACTAATGCAAGGGGTATTAAGGAAAACCCTCACCATTGCCGGCCGGGATTTAATCCTGGAGACCGGTCGGCTGGCACGCCAGGCAGGTGGTGCCGTCCTGGTAACTTACGGCGGTACCATGGTGCTGGTCACGGCCACAGCCGCAGCGGAACCGCGGGAAGGAATCGATTTTTTCCCCCTGACGGTTGATTACGAAGAAAGGCTTTATGCTGCTGGCAAAATCCCGGGCGGTTTTATTAAACGGGAAGGCCGCCCCAGCGAAAAGGCCATCCTCTCGGCCCGGTTGATTGACCGGCCCATCCGGCCCTTATTTCCCAAGTATTACCGCAACGACGTCCACATCGTCGCTACAGTCCTATCGGTAGATCAAGATTGCCCGCCCAATGTGGCCGGTATCATCGGCGCTTCGGCCGCCCTGACCATCTCAGCCATTCCCTTTGGGGGGCCCATAGGGGCGGTAGGGGTAGGTTTAATCGACAACAAGCCGGTTATCAACCCAACCCTGGCTGAAGACGAAAAAAGTTCTTTAAACCTGGTAGTAGCCGGTACGGATACGGCTATTATGATGGTTGAAGCAGGGGCCAAAGAGGTTCCCGAGGATCTGATGCTGGAATGTATCATGCAGGCCCATGAAGAGATTAAACGTATTGTCGCTTTTATCAATGATTTCCGCGCTGAAGCTTTAGAGCTGGGCCTGGCCAAAGAAAAGCAGGAAGTAGTCGAACCCTGCCTGACTCCCGAACTGGAAAGCCAGGTCCGGGAGATTGCCGCACCGCGCCTGCGGGAAGCCATCTACACCAGCCGCGATGAAAAGCTCGCCAAGCAGGAAAGGGAAAAGCGGCTGGAAGCCTGCCGGGAAGAGATCAAGAACCTGGTGCTGGCCGGCAAAGAAGAGATGCTGGCGGAGCACCCGGAGGTACCCCGGTTGGTCAATGATTTAATTGCCAAAATAGAGAAGGAAATTGTCCGGAGAATGATCCTTACCGAAGGCGTCAGGATAGACGGCCGCGCCCTGGATGAGATCCGGCCCATTACCTGTGAAGTAGGGGTATTGAGCCGCACCCACGGCTCGGGCCTCTTTACCCGGGGCGAAACCCAGGTATTAACGGTAACTACCCTGGGCCCCATCAGTGATGAGCAGATCCTGGACGACCTGGGGGTCGACGAGTCCAAACGCTATATGCACCATTATAACTTTCCTCCCTATAGTGTCGGGGAGGCGCGGCCTATCCGTGCTCCCGGCCGCCGGGAAATTGGCCATGGTGCCCTGGCGGAACGGGCCCTGGAACCGATGATCCCCCCGGAGGAAGAATTCCCCTATGCCATTCGCCTGGTTTCCGAGGTCCTTGGTTCCAATGGCTCCACTTCCATGGGCAGCGTCTGCGGCAGCACCCTGGCCCTCATGGACGCCGGTGTACCTATTAAGGCGCCGGTGGCCGGGGTGGCCATGGGCCTGGTCAAGGAAGGGGACCAGGTGGCTATACTCACGGACATCCAGGGGATTGAGGATGCCCTGGGAGATATGGATTTTAAAGTTGCCGGCACCAAAAACGGCATAACGGCCTTGCAGATGGATATAAAAATCCCGGGCATAGACCGGGCCATTTTAGAACGGGCCCTGGAACAGGCGCGACGGGGACGCTTGTTCATCCTGGAGAAGATCCTGGCCACCATCCCGCAACCGCGGCCGGAGCTTTCCCCTTATGCCCCCCGGATGCTGACCATGACCATTGATCCCGATAAAATCCGCGATATCATCGGGCCGGGTGGCAAGATTATCAAAAAGATCATTGAAGAAACCGGTGTGGAGATTGATGTCGAAGACGATGGCCGCATCTTTATCGCTTCCACCGATGCCGCCAATGGGAAGCGGGCGGTAGAGATTATCCAGGCCTTGACCCAGGAAGTGGAAACGGGTAAAGTATATAACGGCAAGGTGACCAGGATAACCGAATTTGGCGCCTTTGTCGAAGTTATCCCCGGGGTCCTAGGGATGCCCGGCAAAGAGGGCCTGGTGCACATTTCGCAGCTGGCCAACGAGCGGGTGGAAAAAGTGGAAGATGTGGTCCAGGAGGGCGATTATATTCTTGTCAAGGCCATTGGCTTTGATTCCCAGGGGCGGCTTAAACTGTCCCGTAAAGAAGCCCTGCCGCAAGCAGTACCTGAAGGGGGCGGGCGCCATTTTCGCCGGCACGGCCGGGAAGGCGGTAACCGCATTTTAAACAGCCGGCGGCCGCGCTAGCCGCCGAGTCTGATTACGGCGTGAAGGGCATATACATTGATCAGTACTCAATAAAAGGTGGTGCGGTCAATGTATGTGCTCTACTACCGGCGGCAGTGGCTGCGGCGGTTAGGGGTTTTAGCAGCCGCGGGGTTATTACTGGTCCTTGGTTTTACTGCCTGGCGCTGGCTGGCGGGAAGGGCAGTGCCGGCCATGAAAACCCAGCCCATTTACCAAGGTGACCCGGGTCGCAAGGCCGTGGCCCTGACCTTTACCATAGACTGGGGCGAAGAATACCTGCCTGCTATTTTGCAGGCCCTGCAGCAAGCCGGCGCGCGGGCCACCTTTTTTCCCACGGGCCAGTGGGCCGAACGTCACCCGGACCTGGTGCGGGAGATGCTGGCCGGCGGCCATGAAATAGGTAACCACGGCCAGAGCCATCCCCATCCCGATAATTTAAGCCGGGAGGAGAACCGCCGCGACATCCAGGCAGGGGAAGCGACCCTGATGGCCATTACCGGCAAGAAACCTGCCCTCTATTCTCCTCCCTATGGTGAGAGTAAACCCCAGGTGGTGGCAGCGGCTGGGGACCTGGGGTATAAATTCATCATGTGGACCATCAATACCGGGGATTATCTGCCCAATACCAAACCCGAGGATATCCTGACGACAATAATCCCTAAATGCCAGAACGGTGCCATTGTCCTGCTGCACCCAACCGCACCGACAAGCAAGGCCATGCCGGAGCTTCTAAAACAACTAAAAGAACGAGGTTATGCCCTGGTAACAGTTTCCGAGCTCCTTTAAAGAAGGTGCCCGTTTTTTATAAGGCCGTCCTTCCCTGGATATAATAACCTCTGTTTAATGAAAATTTTCCGGGGGAGTGAAGGCCTGTTGCGAAGGTTTGTTTGCGGGCTGCTTCTAATCATAGGTTACTTGTTCTGGTCCGGAATGGCAAAGGCTGCCAGTGAACCTTACCTTACGGCACCGGCAGCTATTTTAATGGAAGCCAGTACCGGCCAGGTTCTGTATGAGCACGGCGCCAGGAAAGAGCGGCCACCGGCCAGTACGACGAAAATCATGACCGCCATCCTGGCCCTGGAGCTGGGCCGGCTGGATACCCCCGTTAAGGTAAGCGAGTATGCCGCCACCACGCCCGGGGCCAGTATCTATTTGACCACGGGAGAAATAGTGACCCTGGGCGACCTGGTTAAAGGCGCCCTGCTGAATTCCGGCAATGACGCCACCGTAGCTATTGCCGAAAGCCTGGCCGGCACGGAAGAGGATTTTGCTTGGCTCATGAATCGTAAAGCCCTGCAAGTGGGGGCCTATCACACCCATTTTAACAATCCCCACGGCCTGACGGATCCGGGCCATTATACCACCGCCTACGACCTGGCCCTCATGGCCCGTTACGCCCTGGGCAACCCTGTCTTTCGCCAGTTAGTAGCGACGCAAGAAGACCAGATCCCGGCGCCGGAAGGTGTGCGCTATCTCTATAATACCAACCGCCTGCTTGGCTCCTATCCCGGTGCCGATGGAGTAAAGACAGGCACCACCGACGCCGCCGGTCAGTGCCTGGTCGCCTCGGCTACCAGGGAGGGACGCCAGCTCATTGCCGTCGTCCTGGGCAGTTCCGACCGCTATGCTGACGCCCGCGCCCTCCTGGATTATGGCTTTAACGGCTTTTATAACGAAACAGCCAGGGCCGGGGAACCTGCCGGCCAGGTGTATGTCAAAAACGGGGAAGTGACTGCCGTCCCTGTAGCGCCGCTGATGACGGCCGGTTTTACCGTGCCCGTGGCCCAGGCAGCTTTCCTGGAAAAGCGCGTGCTCCTGCCAGCTTTTGTCAAAGCTCCCATCAGCAAAGGTCAGGAACTGGGCCAGGTAAAAATCCTGTACCAGGGCCGGGAGGTTGCCAGCTCTACCCTGGTAGCCACCCGGGATGTTGCCGCCCTGCCCTGGTGGTCAAGGTTCAAGAAATAAAGCAGAAAAAGTTAGGGGGAAGGGGATGTACCAAAAAAATATCCTGGATAACGGCATCCGGGTGGTAAGCGAAGAGGTTCCCTTTGCCAATTCCATAGCCCTGGGGGTATGGGTGCGTACCGGTTCCCGCAATGAAGACGAAACCAACCAGGGTGTTTCCCATTTTCTGGAGCACCTGTTGTTTAAAGGGACAACCAGGCGGACGGCCCGGCAGATAGCCGAGGAACTGGAAGCAGTCGGGGGGATAATCAACGCCTTTACAACCAAGGAATATACCTGCTTTTACACCCGGGTGCTGGCCGAACACCTGGACCTGGCCATAGACGTTTTGAGCGACATGCTTTTTAACTCCCTCCTGGCCGTCGAGGACATCGAAAAAGAGAAAAAGGTCATCCTGGAAGAAATCAAGATGTACGAGGATTCCCCCGACGAACTGGTCCATGATCTCTTTGCCCAGACCATCTGGCCCGGGCATCCCCTGGGCAGGGCCATTCTTGGTACTTATGAAACAGTAACCAATTTAAACCGCGATATCATTTACCGCTACTACAAGGAACAGTATAACAGTGCCAACATTGTCCTGGCGGCAGCCGGGAAATTTAACACCGCTGAACTGGTCGCCAAACTGCAGGCGACCTTCGGCCTTAAAACCTGCCCCGGCAAGCAGGGGGAATACCTACCCCCAAAAAGCCGGCCCAGGGTTAGCATTAACATTAAAGACACGGAACAAGTGCAGATCTGCCTGGGGGTTCCGGGGCTGCCCCAGGATGATGCAGCCATTTATGCCCTCCAGGCTCTGAACAATATCCTGGGTGGGGGTCTGAGCTCCCGCCTGTTCCAAATTATCCGCGAAGAACAGGCCCTAGCCTATTCCGTATACTCGTACCATGCTGGTTTCAGCGACAGCGGCCTGTTTACCGTTTATGCCGGTACCAGCCCGGACAATTACCTCCAGGTAATAGCCTTGATTTTGGAAGAAATCGCTTCCTTAAAAAACAAAGGGATAACGGCACAAGAATTGAAGCGAACCAAGGACCAGATCCGCGGCAATTTGCTCCTTGCTCAAGAGAATGTCAACCATCGCATGAGCCGGCTGGGCAAGACGGAACTCACCTTTGGCCGGGTAATTACGGCGGAAGAAGTAATCGAGCGGTTAAATGAGGTAACTGAAGATGACGTCCAGGCCATCGCCAGGCGTATCTTCCAGCCGGAATACTTATCCCTGACCACCCTGGGGCCGGAAGTCGAACCCCTGGACCTGGCCGAGTGCGCCCGCCGGGCCGGGATATAGGAGGATCACCGGATGGATCGTTTAGAACATATCTTTGCGCTGCAGGAGCGCTTCGACCAGGACCTGGCCCGGCGGCGCAGGCTGCCGGATTACAGCGCGGCGGAATGGATCCAGAAAGAAGTCCTGGCCATGGTCGCCGAGCTGGGGGAACTCCTGGAGGAAGTAAACTTTAAGTGGTGGAAAAACCCCCATCCTTTAGACCGCGAAGCCATCAAAGGCGAACTCGTCGACCTCCTCCACTTTCTCGTCAGCATGTGCCTAAAAGCCGGCATTACGGCAGAGGAATTTTACCAGGCGTATCTCGCTAAAAATAAGGAAAACTTTCGCCGGCAGCAGGGACTGACGGACCGCCAGGAATATGCCGCCCGGGAGGACACGGAAGCATAAAGCAAACATCTCCCTTCATATGTTTTAGCGAAGGGAGATGAAATCCATGCTGACGATCTTTTTTTCCGGCCTCCTGCTGCTGCTTTTTATCCTGGCCCTCAGGGCCAAGGTCGGCTTTTATCGCAACAGCAGTGTGGAAGCGGCAGCCAGCCCCGTTTCCCGGGCCCTGGCCGAACTGGTGGCCCTTGCCGGGGGTATCTACCTCTCCCTCGTGCTCCTGGTCAGCTTCTTAAAGATCAGCCTGCCGGAAACGATAGCCATCGGGGGCCTGCTGGTCGATCCCCTGGCCGTTGTCGCCCTGGTAATAGCTCTTATCCAACCCCTGGTGCTGGGTCTCTGGCCGCGGCTGAAGGGGCGGTAGAGGTTATGCGCCTGTCGGAACTCATGGGCAAAGAGATAATTAACCTTTACGACGGCTCCCGCCTGGGGCAGATTGGCGATGCCGACCTGGTCCTGGACCTGGCCGGGGGGACCATTGCAGCCATTGTCCTGCCAGCCCGGGGGGGATGGTTACCTTTCTTTGGCGGCCGCCAGGAGCTGGTGATCCCCTGGGAAGCCGTCCACAAGGTCGGCACCGAAGTAGTAGTCGTCAGCCTGGATCCCACCTACAGCCGCCGGCGCGAGAAAGATTGACAGGAATTTTTCCTGATGGTATCATAAGATAAACAAAGCTATAAACTCATCTCGTGTGCAGTGGGGTAGAGGTGCAGCGGGCAAGAGTACTGCCGGTGAGGCGGGCACCGGTGAGCCGGCAGGAAAGGGTACGCTGCCGAAGGGAGATGGTTGGCCCGGGCCATCTCCCTGGGCCGGTCGCTGAAGAAGGGCCGGACTGTCACCGTAGAGGCTGGTGCCACGAAGGATCGTTGCCTATTTACGGTGGAGCGCTACTCGCACGAAGAGGCCTGGCGAGATGAGTATTCTGGTAATCCGGGGGAAAACCGGAGCGGGATGCTCATGGTTTTCCCTTAATTTTTTAAGCGGGGTGGATAGCAACGATCAGGGTTGTAGTTACCGGTGCCGCCGGCCGCATGGGCCGGGAAATGACGAAGGGCCTGCTGCAGGCAGAAGACATTGAAGTGGTAGGGGCCGTAGACCGGGTGGCGGTGGGTACGGATATCGGCACCTTAAACGGCCTGCAGCCGCACGGTGTGCCCATTAACGACGACCTGGCGGCAGTGATAAAAACCACTCGTCCTCAGGTCATGGTCGACTTTACCGTGGCGGCCGCCGCCCTGGCCAACGCCCGGCTGGCCGTAGAGCAGGGAGTAAGCCCGGTGATTGGCACCACCGGCATCAGCCTGGAGCAGCTGGATGAGCTGCACCAGCTTTGCGAATGGAGGCAAGTGGGCGCGGTGGTGGCACCCAATTTTTCTTTAGGGGCCGTCTTAATGATGCACTTTGCCCGGCAGGCCGCCCGTTACTTCCCCCGGGCGGAAATTATCGAAATGCACCATGAACAAAAAATCGATGCTCCTTCGGGGACGGCCTTAAAAACGGCGGAACTAATGGCCGGGGAGATAGGGACGGTGCCGGCCCCGCCGGTGGGGGAAGAAAAGGCTGCCGGGGCCAGGGGGGCCACCCACCGGGGCCTGTCCATCCACAGCATTCGCCTGCCGGGAGCGGTGGCCCACCAGGAGGTAATTTTTGGCGGCGAGGGACAGCTCCTGACCATCCGTCATGACACTATCAGCCGGGAAGCCTTTCTGCCGGGGCTTTTACTGGCTGTAAGGCGGGTCCTCCACCTCAAGGGGGTGGTTTACGGGCTGGAAAACTTGCTGGAATTATAGACCTGGCACCTCCCGGAGCGCCCTCACATATATTGCAAGTAGTACAGGTGTACTAACTTGGCAGGAGGTCGTTCCGGCATGGGCGGGATACTGTCAGGGATCAGGGTGGCAATGCTTGGTGGCGATGCCCGGGAAGTCCTTCTCCTGGAGGAGCTGCTGCGCCAGGGGGCCGAGGTCAGGACAGCCGGCCTGGGAGACCTGCCGGAGCAGGAAGGCTGTACCCGTTGTGACGATCCCCTGGACGCCGTGCAGGGGGCAGGGGTAATTATCTTGCCGGTACCGGGGATTAAGGCTGGAGGTATAATCCATGCTCCGCGAGCGCGGCAACCCCTATATTTCACCCGGGAACTGGCCGGGGCCATCCCGGCAGGAACGCCGGTCCTGGTAGGGGTGGCGCGGACCTACCTGAAAGAAATAGCGGCGGAGCGCGGCTGGCAGCTGGTGGAGACGGCCGAGATGGATGAAATGGCCATCTTAAATTCCATCCCTACGGCCGAAGGGGCCATCATGCTGGCCATGCAGGAACTCCCCATTACCCTCCACGGTAGTGAAGCCTTTATCCTGGGACTGGGCCGGATCGGTTTTACCCTGGCGCGGATGCTGGCCGGGATTGGAGCCAGGGTAACGGTAATCGACCGGGGCGCGTCCGACCGAGCCCGGGCTTATGCCGAAGGCTGGCCGGCCTTTACCTTTACGGAACTGGCGGCCATAGTCGAGCGGGCTGACGTCATTTTTAATACTGTACCTGCGCCGGTCCTGACAGGAGAGCTCCTGGCCCGGACCAGGCCCGATGTCCTGATAATTGACCTGGCGTCGGACCCGGGCGGCACAGATTTCACTGCCGCTGCGGCCCTCCGGCGCCGGGCCATGCTCGCTCCGGGACTGCCAGGTAAAGTAGCCCCCCGGACGGCCGGGCGGATCCTGGCCCGTATTTATCCCGCCCTCATATTAAAGTGCCTGGGACGACTGTAAACCCTACGTGGAGGTGCTGAAAATGCGGCTCAAAGGCAAAAGGGTAGGGTTTGCCGTCACAGGCTCCCACTGTACCCTGGCGGCGGTTATCCAAGAGCTGGACAGGATAGTTGCTGAAGGTGCCCAGGTTGTCCCTATTCTGTCCCCGGCTGTCAGGGACAGCGATACTCGCTTTGGCACCAGTGCCTTCTGGCGGGCGGAGGTAGAAAGGATTACCGGGCAAAAAGCCATCGATACTATTGTTACGGCGGAACCAATCGGTCCTAAAAAACTCTTTGACGTCATCGTAGTCGCCCCCTGCACCGGCAATACCCTGGCCAAACTGGCCAACGGGATTACCGATACACCGGTCCTGATGGCCGTGAAGGCCCAGCTGCGGAACCTGCGGCCGGTGGTGCTCGCCATTTCCACCAACGACGGCCTGGGGGCTAACGCCGTAAATTTAGGCCGGGTAATGAACATGAAAAATATTTACCTGGTCCCCTTTGGCCAGGACGACCCGCACGATAAACCCAATTCTCTGGTAGCCAGTATGGATTTAATTGTTGATACCATTCTGGCAGCCCTGGAGGGGCGCCAGATCCAGCCCCTTTTACTGGGTCCTCCGCCAAAGGGGCAGGTGACAGGAGGAAAGTAATTAGCTGATGAAGACTTACAATGTCGCTGTAGTTGGTACCGGAGCCGTAGGCCAGACCATGCTCAAGGTGTTGGAGGAGAGGAATTTTCCCGTCGGTCAACTGAAGGTCCTGGCTACCAGCCGTTCGGCGGGCAAGACCGTGACCTTCAGGGGCGAAGAGTATGTTGTCGAAGAGACTACACCGGCCTCCTTTGCCGGGATCGACGTGGCTCTCTTTGCCGGCGGCGAAGCCAGCAGGATTTACGGCCGCGCGGCGGTTGAAGCCGGGGCGGTGGTGATTGACAACAGCAATAATTTCCGTATGGACCCCGAGGTGCCCCTGGTGGTACCGGAGGTCAATCCCCAGGATGTCCGCTGGCATAAAGGTTTAATTGCCAATCCCAACTGCTCCACCATCCAGATGGTGGTAGCTTTAAAACCCATTTATGATGCTGCCGGCATCAAGCGAATTGTTGTTTCCACCTACCAGGCCGTATCCGGAGCCGGCCAGGAAGCCATTGATGAGCTGCGGCAGCAGAGCCGGCAGGTATTGGCCGGGGAAGAGGTAACAGGTAAAGTTTTTCCCTGGCAGATAGCCTTCAACTGCCTGCCCCATATCGATGTCTTCCTGGAGAACGGGTACAGCAAAGAAGAGATGAAAATGGTTAATGAAACTAAAAAGATTATGGGGGATGATCAGATCCAGGTCACAGCCACTACGGTCCGGGTGCCGGTCTTTAACGGCCACTCGGAGGCAATTAACGTGGAGACGCGGGAAAAACTGACGGCAGCGGCGGCCAGGGAACTCCTGCGCCGGGCCCCGGGGGTCGTAGTGGTGGATGACCTGGAAGCAAAGGCCTATCCCCTGGCCATCCAGGCCGACGGCCGGGATGAAGTCTTTGTCGGCCGTATCCGAGAAGATTTTACCATCGCCAACGGCCTGAATATGTGGGTTGTAGCCGATAATTTGCGTAAAGGTGCGGCTACCAACGCCGTCCAGATTGCGGAACTGTTGGTGCAGGAGGGCCTTCTATAGAGCGAGGTGACGGCCATGAAGGTCCTGGTCCAGAAGTTTGGCGGTTCGTCGGTAGCCACCCCGGAACAGCGGTTAATGGTGGTCCAGCATATCGAAAGGGCCTGCCGGGCCGGCTACCGGGTGGCCGTCGTCGTTTCGGCCATGGGCCGCCGGGGGGCGCCCTATGCCACCGATACTTTACTGGACCTCTTGGGGGACAATCAGGTTTCGCCCCGGGAGCGCGACCTGCTCCTGTCCTGTGGGGAGATTATTGCCGGTGTCGTTTTAAGCGCCACTTTACAGGGACAGGGTATACCGGCCGTTTTTCTCACCGGCGGCCAGGCCGGCATCATTACCGATGCCCGCTTTAATGATGCCCGCATCCTCAGGGTGGAGCCCCGGCGGGTCCAGTCTTACCTGGAGCAGGAGCGGGTAGTGGTGGTAGCCGGTTTCCAGGGGGTTACCGAAGCGGGGGAAATCACCACCCTGGGGCGGGGCGGCAGCGATACTACAGCGGCAGCCTTAGGCGTGGCCCTGAAGGCGGAAGCGGTGGAGATATTCACCGACGTCGACGGTGTCAAGACGGCCGATCCCCGCATCGTCAGCGACGCCAGGACCTTGAGTACCATCACCTATACGGAAGTCTGCCAGATGGCCTATGAGGGGGCGAAAGTAATCCATCCCCGCGCCGTGGAAATCGCCCGGGAAGGAAATATACCCTTAAAGATAAAGTCAACCTTCGGCGACGGGCCGGGCACCCTGGTGGTGGCCTGGCAGCCCGGACCCAGCGGCGTGCACATCAGCCGCGACCGGGTGATTACCGGTATCACCCATATGGCGGGCCTGACCCAGCTCAGGGTTACTTTACCTGAAGGAGAAAGGGCCGAAGCTGTTTTCCAGACCCTGGCCCAGAATAACATTAGTGTTGACTTCATTAACGTCTTTCCCGGGGAACTGGTCTTTACGGTTGCCGCCGGCGCCGCCGGCCGGGCCGTGGAGCTGATTGAGGGGCTGGGCCTTAGCGTTGCCGCCCGCCCTGACTGTGCCAAGGTGGCTGCCGTGGGGGCCGGCATGCGCGGCGTACCCGGGGTAATGGCGACCATTGTCACCGCCCTGAACCGCGAGGGAATAAAGATTTTACAATCGGCCGATTCTTATACATCTATATGGTGCCTGGTAGACAAGGCAGACATGGAGCGGGCCGTGCAGGTCCTGCACCGGGAATTCAAGCTGAACGATGAAGAAACAGGTGAGGTGAAAGCTTATGCCGTGGGGTAGAATCCTCACAGCCATGGTGACTCCCTTTACAGCCGACGGCAAACTAGACCTGAACGGTGCTAAGAAACTGGCCGCTTACCTGGTAGAACATGGCAGCGACGGCCTGGTGGTGGCCGGCACCACCGGGGAGTCGCCGGCTCTAAGCCACGAAGAAAAAATAGCCCTTTTCCGGGCTGTTAAAGAAGCAGTGGGAGACAGGGCGGCAGTCATTGCCGGCACAGGTACGAACTCCACTGCCGCCAGCATCGAACTTTCCCGGGAGGCAGAAGCCCTGGGGGTCGACGGCCTGATGCTGGTGGTACCCTATTACAACCGTCCTTCCCAGGAGGGCTTATACCAGCATTTTAGAGCCATTGCCGAGGCCGTTTCCCTCCCGATAATATTGTATAATATACCTTCCCGGACGGGGCGCAATATGGATGCGGCAACGACCCTGCGCCTGGCGGAAATTAATAATATCGTCGCCGTAAAGGAAGCCAGCGGCGACCTTGACCAGGCGACAGCCATTATCAGGGAGGCACCAGCCGGTTTTCTCCTGTACAGCGGTGACGACTCCCTGACTTTACCGTTAATGGCCGTAGGCGGGTATGGCATTATCAGCGTCGCCGCCCATGTGGTGGGCGATAAGATGCAAGCCATGGTCAGGGCCTTTGTTAGCGGGAATGTGGCCGGGGCGGCAGCCCTGCACCGGGAGCTCTTCCCCTTATTTAAAGCCCTCTTTATTACCAGCAACCCGGTACCGGTGAAGGAAGCGCTGCAAATGCTGGGCCTGCCGGCCGGACCGGTACGTTTGCCCTTAGTCGGGGCTAGCCCGGCGGAAAAGGAAAAAATCGCTGCAGCCATGAAGGCAGCGGGTATTTTACCGGCGGGTTGATGTTGCGGGATAAGGCCCCTTGAGGTATAATATATTATAGCTGGTTTAGAACGTGGGTTAAAACCGGGCCGGCAGCAGGCCCGGTCTTTAATTGTGGTGGCGCTATAATTTTTTCTTTGACAAATGGAGGTGGATTGATGGCCGAAAATGAGCAAAAGGTTTCCTTGATTCCCCTGGGCGGCCTCGGGGAAATAGGCAAGAACATGATGGCGATCAGGTACGGGAACAGCATACTGGTCGTCGACTGCGGCCTGACCTTTCCCGAGGAAGAAATGCTGGGCGTTGACGCGGTCATACCCGATTACAGCTACCTGTTGGAACACCGGCAAATGGTGAAGGGGATCATCGTTACCCATGGCCATGAAGACCATATCGGCGCTTTACCTTATGTGCTGAAGGACCTGAATGTACCCGTGTACGGCACCAGGCTGACCCTGGCCCTGCTCCAGGCCAAGCTAAAGGAGCAGGGGAACCTGAACGGGGTCAGATTACAGCAGGTTAAGCCCCGGGAGACGCTCCGGATCGGCCCCTTCAGGGTGGAGTTTATCCATGTCAGCCATTCCATTGCCGATACCGTCGCCCTGGCCATCCACACGCCGGTGGGGACCATCGTGCATACCAGCGACTTTAAGATTGACTACACGCCCATCGATGGCGAGGTATTCGACTTCTACAGGTTTGCCCGGCTGGGGGAAGAGGGCGTCCTGGTGTTATTGTCCGACAGCACCAATGTCGAGCGCCCCGGTTATACCATGTCCGAGCGGGTAGTCGGTGAAACCTTTGATGAAGTGTTCCGCCAGGCCAGGGAGCGTATTATTGTCGCCAGCTTCGCGTCCAATATACACCGGCTGCAGCAGATAATCTCTACCGCCTACAAGTATAATCGTAAAGTAGCCGTGGTAGGCCGGAGCATGGTCAACGTCGTAAACATTGCCATGGAGCTGGGCTACCTGGATATCCCGGAAAAAACCCTGGTGGATTTAAGCGAGCTGGCCCACCTGCCCAAAAACAGGACAGTGATTATCTCTACCGGGAGCCAGGGGGAACCCATGTCGGCCCTGACCCGCATAGCCAGGAATGATCACCGCCAGATCGAGATAGTTCCCGGAGATACGGTGATTATATCGGCGTTGCCGATACCCGGCAATGAAAAACTGGTAGCGCGGACGGTAGATCAACTCTTCAGGCAGGGGGCTGACGTTTACCACGAAGCTATAGATGGGGTCCACGTTTCCGGCCACGCCAGCCAGGAAGAGCTGAAGCTGGTCTTAAGCCTGGTCAAACCCAAATTCTTCGTCCCCGTCCACGGCGAATACCGCATGCTCATCAAGCATGCCCGCCTGGCGGAAGAACTGGGGATCCCGCCGGAGAATATCTTTGTGGCGGAAAACGGCCAGGTGCTGGAGTTCACGCGCAAGCGGGGCGCCGTTACCGGCAGGGTGCCGGCCGGGAGGCTCCTGGTGGACGGCCTGGGTGTGGGCGACGTAGGTAATATTGTCTTGCGGGACCGGAAGCAGCTGGCCCAAGATGGACTTTTGATAGTCGTTGTGACTTTAAGCAAAGAAAGCGGGGCCGTCGTTGCTGGGCCGGATATTGTCTCCCGGGGCTTTGTCTATGTCCGGGAGGCCGAGAAACTGCTGGAGGAAGCCAAAGAAAAGGTCCGCCAGACCCTGGACAAATGCGAAGAACGCAGGGTGACTGACTGGGCGACCATCAAAGGCCATATCCGCGATTCCTTAAGCAAGTTCCTCTATGAGAAGACCAGACGCCGCCCCATGATCCTGCCGATTATCATGGAGGTGTAATTTTTGCACCGGGTGCTGGAGGGCCCCGGTTCTTTTATAAAACCCTCTTAAATTAAAGTGGGTTTTAAATCAAGGCTACCAGGGTTAAAGACACGCCGGGGAGTAAATTCCAGGATTGTGCCCGGCTGGAAGGGGCCGGCCAGGTAGTCCACTGGGTCGGTGCTGATCAGACGGACCACCCGGGCCTGGTTGAAGCTTAAGGGTTCGATTTCAATGGTTAAGTGACCAACCTTGATGTCCTGGCGGCGGGGGCAGAAATTTTCTGCCCCTTCCCAGATAAGCTCCCACGGCATAGGGCTGTAGATGTACATAATTATCACCCTCTCAGTGGAGTTTCCCCGGGCCGGGGACGCCTTCGGCAATGAGTCTCTTTAAATGTTGGACGGCCTGGGAAAGCCCGCCGACTTCATTTATCAAGCCCACCTTCACGGCATCCTTCCCCACCAGGATGGTACCGATATCCCGCGCCAGCTCGCCTGTCTGGAACATCAAGCGGCGCAGTTCCTGCTCTGAAATATTAGCATGCTCCACAATAAAGCGTATGACCCGGTCCTGCATTTTGTCCAGGTATTCGTAGGTTTGGGGGACGCCGATGACCAGGCCGGTAAGGCGAATGGGGTGGATGGTCATGGTGGCCGTTTCGGCAATGAAGGAATGATTGGCCGCTACGGCAATGGGCACGCCGATGGAATGCCCCCCGCCCAGGACCAGGGAGACCACCGGTTTGGACATACTGATCAGTATTTCGGCAATGGCCAGACCGGCTTCAACATCGCCGCCTACGGTATTTAAAACCACCAGGAGACCTTTGATGCCGGGGTCCTGCTCGATGGCCACCAGCTGGGGAATAATGTGCTCATATTTGGTGGTTTTGTTCTGCGGCGGCAGGACCAGGTGGCCTTCGATCTGGCCTACGATCTGCACGCACTGAATTTCACTTTTATAGTCAGCGACATTAGTTTGCCCCAGCTCTTTAATGTTTTCTACCTCCGGGCTGGCAGGGGGGCGGGCGGTGACGCGCACCGGTTCCCCCGGCGGCTGGGGCGGGGATGTGGCCGGTTGATTGGGCACAGGGTTGGGACTGATCTCAGGGTTGGGCATAATTCAAACTCCCCCTTGTTTAATTTAAACCTGACTCAGTAAAGACCTGCGCAGGGTTATTATAGGAAATAAAGCCCGCAAACATACATCCCCATCTTTTTATTTAAGAAGCAAGGAATTTCAAACCATAGTGTAGAATAGTAGCAACCGGGGTGATGGAAAATGGCTCCTGCCAGGACACTGAATGAAAAGATAAAAAATGAAATTATCGGTGTGGCCCTGGTGGCCCTGGCCCTCCTCTGCCTGGCGGGGTTGTATGTCCTGGACCTGGGTTACATAAGTTCTGCTGCCAGTATTGGCGCCGTGGGTCAATTGCTGGTGGGTTTTTTAAAAGCCCTGACCGGCGAGGGCAAATATGTATTTCCTATATTCCTGGCTGCCTGGGGCATCCGCCTCATTACCGGGGGTAAAGTGAAGGATTCACGGCCGCGTTTGATAGGAGGCATTTTACTTTTTCTTACTTTTTTAAGCGCCCTGCACCAGCCTTTCTTAAATGGCAGTACTTATAAAGAAGCCCTGGCCTCTGGTGTCGCCGGCCAGGGTGGTGGTCTTCTTGGTGCTCTGGGTTCCCTGCTCCTGCGATCCATTTTCGGCCGGGTGGGCACGTGGATTGTGCTGGCGGCCTTAGTTCTTATCGCTTTTCTCCTGACCACTGGCGTTTCTTTAACCCGCTTTACCAGGCGTCTGGGCCAAATGCTCTGTGTTACCTTCCAGTCCATTAAAAGCTGGCTCCTGGCCTTTCTCTTTACCGAGGTTGAAGAAGAGGAGCCGGAGGTAAAGGAAAAGAAAAGCCCAAAGGCCAGGGGGAAGGCTTTGTCGCGAGAACGGGAAGTAGTGCCCGTGGTCATTAACCCCCCACCAGAACCTTCGCCACCGCTCATTCAGCCAGCGGTCAGTGCGGAAGAGCCGGCCCAGGCCAGGGTCTACCCGGAAAGCCCGGTACCGCCTGTCGGCGAGGACGAGAAGAAAGCCCGGCGCCGGCCCAAAGTTAATATTCAGGCGGAGGATCCTGCCGGGAAAGAGGGGGAAGATACCACCTCCGAGCAACCCGGCCCCTATGTTTTACCGCCTTTGAGTCTTTTAACCCGCCCGGTAAGGGTAAAAAATCCCCGCCTGGAAAAGGACATTACCGACCGGATCAAGATCCTGGAAGATACCCTGGACAGCTTTGGTGTCAAGGTCAAGGTGACGCAGGTCAGCTGTGGCCCGACGGTGACCCGCTATGAAGTCCAGCCGGCGCCGGGGGTGAAGGTGAGCAGGATCGTCAGCCTGGCCGACGATATTGCCCTGAGCCTGGCAGCCGCCCAGGTGCGGATTGAAGCCCCCATTCCGGGCAAGGCGGCAGTGGGGATTGAGGTGCCCAATAAGGAAATCGCTGTGGTTCACCTGCGGGAGGTGCTGGAAGATCCTGCCTTTATGGAATCCAGCAGCAAGCTGACGGTGGCCCTGGGTAAAGATATTGCCGGCAACCCGGTAATTGCCGACCTGGCGAAAATGCCTCACCTCCTGATTGCCGGGACTACCGGTTCTGGCAAGAGCGTCTGCCTGAACGCCCTGATTTGCAGCCTGCTGTTTAAAGCCACCCCTCAGGAGCTAAAACTTTTGATGATTGACCCTAAAATGGTGGAGCTGACCCAGTACAATGGCATTCCCCACCTGCTGGCGCCGGTGGTCAGCCAGCCGAAGAAAGCCGCCGCGGCCCTGCAGTGGATGGTCGGTGAAATGGAGAAACGCTATGAGCTTTTTGCCGGCGCCGGGGTCAAGGATATTACCCGCTACAACCGCTTGATGCACAAGGAAAACGGCGGCCTGGGGGCCTTACCCCTGGTAGTAGTCCTTATTGATGAGCTGGCCGACCTGATGATGGTGGCCCCGGCCGATGTGGAGGACGCCATCTGCCGCCTGGCCCAGATGGCCCGGGCGGCCGGCATTCATCTGGTTGTGGCCACCCAGAGACCTTCAGTAGATGTCATTACTGGCCTGATTAAGGCCAACATCTCTTCCCGGATTGCCTTTGCCGTTTCCTCCCAAATTGATTCCCGGACCATATTGGATATGGCCGGGGCGGAAAAGCTTTTAGGCCGCGGTGATATGCTCTTTTTGCCCATTGGGGCCAGCAAGCCCATCCGCGTCCAGGGGGTTTATGTTTCTGACCGGGAAGTGGAAGACCTGGTGACTTATGTCAAACAGCAAGGCCGGCCGGAATATAACCCTAATTTCCTGAAAGGAGAGGAGAGCAGCGAAGACAACAGCGGGGCGGAAGACGAGCTTTTCCCTGCAGCAGTCAAGGTGATCCTGGAAACTGGACAGGCTTCCATCTCCATGCTCCAGCGGCGCCTGCGGATAGGTTATACCAGGGCGGCAAGGTTAATGGATATGATGGAAGCCAGGGGTTTCGTGGGCGGCCATGAAGGCACCAAAGCCCGCGCCATTCTTACTAACTGGGAGGAATACCAGGAATTATTTGGCGCAAAAGAAGAATGATAAGGGCAGGAATCTCTTGATACGGTGTCGAAGATGATTTAAACACCGGGAGGTGAGGCCATGGAAAAGGTAGGGGAAGTGCTCCGCGCTGCCCGCCAGGCAAAGGGGATCTCTCTACGCGAAGTGGAAGAAGCTACCAAAATTCGCCTGCGCTACCTGGAAGCCCTTGAAAAGGGTGAGTATAATCAGATTCCCGGCCGGGTGTATGCCTTGGGTTTCGTGCGCAGTTATGCCCGCTATCTAGGACTGGATGTCCATGCTGTTATGCAGCAGTTTAAACAGGAATACCCTACCGAAGAAGATAATAACCCGGTGGAAGAGCAGCGCCTGGCAGCCAAGGGGTATGCGCGGGAGAAAAGAAGGCACTGGCTGCTGGTCCCGGCAGTACTTCTTGTCCTCTGGGGTATTAATTGGTTATATAATCATTACCGTCCTTCCTTAGACCAATCCGCCTCACCACCACAGCCACAGGTAACAGAACCGGCGCCGGTGGCCCCAGCACCACAGCAGCCCGTCACCGAGCCACCGCCGGTAGGGACAACGCCGCAGGTCCAGGGGGTGGAAGTCAAGGTCAGGGCTTCCGGGGACTGCTGGGTAGGGGTTACTGTTGATGGCAAAAACGATTTTGCCGGGGTTTTAAAGGCCGGCGAAAGCAGGATCTTCCAGGGGAAAGAGAAAATTATTGTTACCCTTGGCAGCGCCGGCGCTGTTGAGGTAACCATCAACGGCCAGGTCCAGCCATCCTTAGGTAGGGTGGGCGATGTAGTTACCTTTGAGGCTACTAAAGATTCCAGCCAGGCTAAAATAATGAGGAAACGATGATCAAAACTGCTGTTGTAACCCTTGGTTGCGCCAAGAATCAAGTTGACAGCGAGTATATGTTGGGCGTCCTTGATAAAAACCGTTTTGCCCTTGTTGGCGATCCCCGCGAGGCTGAAGTAGTTATCGTCAATACCTGCAGTTTTATTACAGCGGCCAAGCAGGAGGCCCTGGAAACTATTTTGGGGCTGGCCCAGGGAGAGCCACGGCCCTATATTATTGTTGCCGGGTGTCTCGCCCAGCAGCACGCCCAGGAGCTATGGCAGGAATTGCCTGAAGTCGCCGCTTTCATTGGTCCGGGAGCCATCAGCCGTCTGCCGCGGATTATTGAGCGGGTGTTAAAGGGGGAACGGCTTTTGGACGTTCCGCTTCCTGATAAAGAGGAGGGGGAACTACCCCGCCTTACAGAGAAGGGAAGGCCCTATGCTTATTTAAAGATTGCCGAGGGCTGTGATAATCGGTGCAGTTATTGTACCATCCCCGCCATCAAGGGGCCTTACCGCAGCCGCCCCCTGGAAAAGCTGGTTGCCGAAGCCAGGACCCTGGCCGCAGCAGGCGTAAAGGAATTGATCCTGGTGGCCCAGGACACTACCGCTTATGGTCTGGACTGTTACGGCGAGTATCGCTTGCCACGGCTTTTGCGGGAACTGGCCCGGATTCCGGAAATTGAGTGGCTGCGCATCCTCTATGCCTATCCCACCAGAATTACACCGGAACTGGTGGAAGTAATGGCCACAGAGGCCAAAGTGCTGCCTTACCTGGATCTGCCCCTCCAGCATGCCAGTGAACCCGTCCTGCGGCGGATGAACCGTCCCGGGAGCCTTACCGCCAGCATCAAGACTATCGAACGCCTGCGCCGGGCCATGCCGGAAATAGCCCTGCGCTCCACTTTCATTGTCGGCTTTCCGGGAGAAAGGGAAGAGGATTTCCAGATTCTCCTGGACTTTCTAGGCTCTATAAAGTTCGACTGGGTGGGTGCCTTTAAATATTCCCCGGAAGCCGGTACTACCGCCGCCGGTTTGCCGGATCAGGTGCCAGAAGAAGTAAAGGAAGAACGCTACCGGAAATTAATGCTTTACCAGCAGCCCATTACCAGGGCCTGCAATGAACGCTGGGTGGGACGGCAGGTGCAGGTTTTGACAGAAGGGCCGGGGGTAGGCCGCAGTTTCCGCCAGGCTCCGGAGGTCGACGGCTTGATTTATATGCAAGGCGGCACCCTGCCGGCGGGAACTATGGCCACAGTTAAACTCACCCGGGTTCATGGTAATTACGATTTAATGGGGGAGGTAGAGGCTAAAGGTAGATGTGGCAGTCCTGCCAGGTAATTCATAAGGCCTGATTAGTTGAAATTTGTTATAATTGAAGGTGTTATCCCTGCGAGAGGAGTGTTATCTTTGCCCTTCAAAGGGTGGCGCCTTCATTTTATTTTTCTGGCAGCCCTTTTAACCGTGGGTTTGTTGACCGGGGGCCAGTGGGCCTACCGGCATTACAGCCGGGAAAAACCCCTGGCTAATACCTTGAAGGCCATTCCTGCGGTCCAGGAGGCAACGGTAACCCGCACGGCTGAAAGGCTGGAAATAAGGGTTATCCTTGGACCAGGAGCCGATCTGCCCCAGGCCTACCGGCAGGTACAGGAAGCGGTGCACAGGCTTTATGGCGAAGAACAGGTAAAGCTGGTCATCCAGGACCGCCGTTCCCCGGCCCTGGAGAGCCTGTGGCGGGAAAGCCAGTTTGCTGTCTATGAAGCGGCAGTGCGCGGCAACTTTACCCAGATGGCGGCCACCGTTGACCGGCTGGCGCGCCAGGCAGGCATCGACCATTATGCCGTCAATGTGGACGATAACTATATTTATCTTCAATTCAGCCAGGGACAGGATTACCTTTACCAGGTGGTACCCAGGCTCAATTATGTAACCCGGGGGGAGGGGTAAAGTGTTTAAAGAAATTAAAGAGATAATTGCTGGGACAGGCCTGGGGTTAATAATCTTTTTAGTTATCAAAGGGGTGGACATTACTCCTTTTTTGCTCCTGGCGGGTATGGGTTTCCTGGCCTACTGGGTAATTGAAAAAAAGGGACTGCTTCCTTCAACCCTCGGGGGGAAGGGGTATACGCCACCGGTTAAGGTTTCCTTTGCTGATATCGGCGGCCAGACTGCGGCTGTCCGCGAGTTAAAGGAAGCCCTGGAGTTTTTACTCCGCAGTTCTGAAGTTGCGGCCATGGGCATTCGCCCCTTGAAGGGGATCCTTTTGAGCGGCCCGCCGGGAACGGGAAAGACGCTTCTGGCCAAGGCTGCCGCAACCTATACAGATGCTGTTTTTCTCGAGGCCAGCGGTAGCGAATTTATCGAGATGTATGCCGGCGTCGGCGCCCAGCGGGTACGGGCCATTTTCAACCGGGCCCGGGAACTGGCCCGGCGCCAGCAGAAAAAGCGGGCCATTATCTTTATCGACGAGCTGGAAGTCCTGGGCGGCAAACGCGGCAGCCACACTTCCCACTTAGAATATGACCAGACCTTAAACCAGCTCCTGGTAGAGATGGATGGTTTAAAAGGCAGTCATGATGTCCAGATTCTAGTTATCGGCGCTACCAATCGCCCCGACTTGCTGGACCCGGCCCTTTTACGCCCGGGGCGTTTCGACCGGCAGGTCAAGGTTGACCTGCCTGACCGAGAGGGGCGGCTGGCCATTTTAAAACTGCATACGGCCAATAAGCCCCTGGCGCCGGAGGTGGACCTGGAAGCCGTTGCCCGGGAAACCTTCGGGTTTTCCGGGGCGCATCTGGAAAGCGTGGCCAATGAGGCCGCCATCCTGGCCCTGCGAGAAAAATCTCCCCTTATCACCCAGAAACATTTAATGGAAGCGGTGGATAAGGTAATGCTGGGGGAAAAGCTGGGCCGCAAGCCGGCGGCGGACGAGCTGTACCGGCTGGCCATCCATGAGGCCGGCCACGCCATTGTCGGTGAGCTGTTAAGGCCCCGGTCTATTTCCCACGTGACCATCACCTCCCGGGGCCAGGCCCTGGGCTATACCCGGCAAAAGCCGGATAACGATATGTACCTGTACACCAGGGAATACCTTGAAACCCAGATGGATATCTGCCTGGCCGGCGCCGTGGCTGAGAACTTGATCCTTGGCAGCCGCAGTACCGGGTCCCTCAATGACTTTAAAGAAGCCATCCGCCTGGCGCGGGTGATTATTACTTCCGGGCTGTCGGACCTTGGGGTAGTGGCCGAAGAAAATTTGACAAAGGAACAGATGCACAACACTTCTTCTAGTATCATCAGCCGGGAAGAAGCAAAGGTGGCTTCCCTACTGCGGCCTTACCAGGAGGCTTTAAAGGCTTTAGCCGGACAACTGGTAGAAAAGGAAACGGTAACCGGCCGGGAATTGCGGGCTCTGTTACAGGAACAGGCCATGGCCTCTTGAAAATTTTGTCACGTGGCAGCAGGATTATCAGGATTGGGAAGCGAATAGATCCTAAAAACAGGTGATCGGCATGCGGCTGTTTGTGGCCATAAATTTCTCTCCCGACCTGAAAGATGTCCTGGCAGGATTACTGGAAGAATT
The DNA here is from genome assembly GCF_006538365.1 of Moorella sp. E308F. Taxonomy (NCBI): domain Bacteria; kingdom Bacillati; phylum Bacillota; class Clostridia; order Neomoorellales; family Neomoorellaceae; genus Neomoorella; species Moorella sp. E308F. The sequence goes on from NZ_BJKN01000002.1 coordinate 270,442, forward strand.
ACGCCAGTTACCGGTAACGGTTAAATGGGTGCCCCCGGAGAATATCCATTTAACCCTCAAGTTTTTAGGTGAAGTGGCCCCGGCTAGAGTCGAGGAAATAGGAGCAGCCTTGCGGCGTGCCGCTGTGGGGGTTAACCCCTGGCACCTGGAGGTAAAAGGCACCGGGGTTTTTCCTAATTGGCGCAACCCCCGGGTTGTCTGGGTGGGGGTGGACTCCGAAGAGCCATTGTATGCCCTGCAACAACAGGTAACCAGGGAATACCTGGCTCTTGGTTTCCCGGCCGCTTCCTTTACCCCCCATTTAACCCTGGGCCGTCTGCGGCCGGGGACGGCCTCCGGACCGCTGCAGGACAGGCTCAAGAGTCTGGCCGGTGTGTCCTGGGGGCGGGAAAGGGTGGCGGCGGTAAGCCTCATGGAGAGCAGTCTGACCCCCCGCGGGGCTGTTTATAGGCCGGTGCTAACAGTTCCTTTGCCGGCCCCTGACGGCGGCCCGCTGCCGGGTTCGGAGGGGCCCCTCGGGGACTGACGCCCCCTCCGACGAACAATGAAAATGCACTTTTGGCAAAGGGGGTGGAGGGTACAGGTGGAAGGCGACTTGGTTCGAGGCGTAAGCAAACTCAGCGAAGACGCAGCGAGGCGGCGGTTAACGGGATGGGGATCGTAACGCAGCTTTAGGAACGAGAAGTACCACGCCCCGTTATGATTGATCAAAGAGATAAAGCCACGCCACCCCCGCCGCCGAGCAAGGCTGAGCGCTAAGTTTGCTAGCCGAGAACCACCGGAGCCTGAAGCCTGTACCCTCCACCCCAAAGAACATGAAGTACAGATCAACCAGCAAAAGCATTTGTGGTAGAACTTTACTTTCGTAGGAGGCGAACTTAAATAGTGGTTTTATCGGACAAACAGCGGGCCCTGGAAAATGCCCTGCTCCAGATCGAGAGGCATTTTGGCAAAGGTTCCATAATGAAGCTGGGGGAATCCGGCGCCAGGCTCAACGTAGAAGCCATTTCCACCGGCGCCCTGCCCCTGGATCTGGCCCTGGGGGTAGGCGGGTTGCCCCGGGGCCGGGTGGTGGAGATTTTTGGCCCGGAATCCTCCGGTAAGACGACGGTGGCCCTGCACGTCATAGCCGAGGCCCAGCGGGGCGGCGGCACGGCAGCCTTTATCGACGCCGAGCACGCCCTCGACCCGGTGTATGCCAGGAACCTCGGCGTCGACATTGATAACCTTTTAGTATCCCAGCCCGACACCGGGGAGCAGGCCCTGGAAATCGCTGAGGCCCTGGTTCGCAGCGGCGCCATCGATGTTATTGTCATCGATTCCGTAGCTGCCCTGGTACCCAAAGCTGAACTGGACGGTGAAATGGGCGACGCCCATGTGGGCCTGCAGGCCAGGCTCATGTCCCAGGCTTTACGCAAGCTGGCCGGTGTTATTGCCAAATCGCGCACGGTTGCCATTTTTATTAACCAGCTGCGGGAAAAGGTAGGGGTCCTCTTTGGCAGTCCAGAGACGACACCCGGGGGACGGGCGCTAAAATTTTATGCTTCAGTGCGCCTGGATGTGCGCAAAGTAGAGCAGGTCAAGCAGGGAACCGAGATTATTGGCAGCCGTACCCGGGTAAAGGTTGTTAAAAATAAAGTAGCGCCGCCTTTCCGCCAGGCCGAATTTGATATTATTTACGGCCGGGGTATTGACCGCGAGGGCTGCCTTCTTGACATGGGTACGGAATTAGATATAGTAAAGAAGAGTGGGGCCTGGTATTCCCTGGGGGAGGACCGCCTTGGCCAGGGCCGGGAAGCAGCCAAAGAGTTCCTGCGTGATCACCCCGAATTGGCGGCCAGCATTGAAAACCAGATTCGCGTTAAAGTCGGGTTAATCAAGACGGCCACGCCTTTAGAAGACGAAGGTGCGCAAAACGGATAATACCCCGACGGGAGCTGCCTGGGGGTGTGCCCTGAAAATATTAGCCCGGCGCCAGCAGAGTGAACAGGAGATACGCTGGAAATTGCAGGCCAGGGGTTTTTCCGGGGAAGTAGTGGCGGCAACCATAAACCGGTTAAAGGATGCCGGATTGCTTGATGACGCCCGTTTTGCCCGCGATTGGGCTGCTTATCGGCTGGCTACCCATCCGGTAGGCCGGAGGCGCCTCCGGCGCGAGCTGCAGGAGCACGGCGTGGCCCCTTCCCTAGCAGAAGAGATAATCAGCGACCTGCTTTCTCCGGAAGCAGAGTTGGCCGCCGCCCGGGAACTGGCGGGGAAATATCACCGGCGCCCGGAAGAGAGCGCTGATCATTATTTTCAGCGCCTAGCCCGTTTCCTCTGGCAGCGAGGTTTTAACGGGTACATAGTTCGCCAGGTACTGAAAGAACTGGCAGGACATATTTATATTGACAGTGATGATATAAACCTATAAAATAAAGTGGGAGAAACTAGGTGTAGGATCACCACCATTACCCTTTTATTCATTGACTTCACTACCAGGTTTAGCCTGGATGGAATATAACTTCTCTGACCTGAAATATGGATAGATGTGCTGTATTTTTGGGTCCCCAACAGGCGTAAGAAGTCCTGGTTTTGAACCTAAAAAGGGGATATGTGGTTGGTGTGCCTATTTTCAAGCCGAGTTTCTACTCGGCTTTATTTTATGAAGGGGGGGTGAAGAAAAATCCAGTATATCTTTTATGCCCTGATAGCTTTCCTGGTGGGTGCAGCCGGCGGTTATGCTATCCGCAAGTACCTGACCGAGGCCAGAATTGCTTCGGCCGAGAAGGCTGCAGCTACCATTATCGAAGAAGCCAAAAAAGAAGCTGAGGCTAAAAAGAGAGAAGCGGTCCTGGAAGCCAAGGAAGAAGCCCACCGTATCCGTAATGAAATAGAGCGGGAAAGCCGGGAACGGCGCAATGAGCTCCAGCGTTTCGAACGGCGGCTGATGCAGAAGGAAGAGGCACTGGACCGCAAGACTGAAGCCCTCGAGCGCAAAGAAGCCAGCCTCCATCGCCAGGAAGAAGCTGCCCAGAAGCTGAAGGAAGAGCTGGAAGAACTGCGCCGCCGGCAGATCAGCGAGCTGGAACGCATTTCCGGCTTAACGACTGAAGAAGCCAGGGCCATCCTACTGCAGAATGTGGAAAAAGAAGTAAGGCATGAAGCAGCCATGCTGATTAAACAAATTGAAACGGAGGCCAAAGAAGAAGCAGAAAAAAGGGCGCGGGAGATTATTACTCACGCTATCCAGCACTGTGCTGCTGATTATGTGGCCGAGGCGACGGTTTCGGTGGTGAACCTGCCCAATGATGAAATGAAGGGGCGCATTATCGGTCGCGAGGGCCGCAACATTCGCGCCCTGGAAACCCTGACGGGTGTCGATCTCATCATTGATGACACACCGGAAGCCGTTATTCTCTCCAGTTTCGATCCTATTCGCCGGGAAGTGGCCCGGATTGCCCTGGAAAAGTTAATTATCGATGGGCGTATCCACCCGGCCCGGATCGAAGAAATGGTTGAAAAGGCCCGGCGGGAGCTCGAGCAAAAGATCCGGGAAGAAGGCGAGCGGGCTACCTTCGAAGCTGGTATTCATAACCTGCATCCAGAGCTGGTGCGCCTCCTGGGTAAACTTAAATACCGCACCAGCTACGGCCAGAACGTCCTAAAACACTCCCTGGAAGTAGCTTTCCTGGCCGGGGCTATGGCTGCCGAGCTGGGGGTTGATGTCCAGCTGGCTAAGCGGGCCGGTTTGCTCCATGATATTGGTAAAGCCGTTGATTTTGAAGTCGAGGGCCCCCATGTCGCCCTGGGGGTTGAGCTGGCTAAAAAATACCGGGAATCCCCGGAGGTAATCCATGCCATTGAAGCCCATCATGGTGACGTGGAACCGCGTAGCATCGAAGCCGGCCTGGTCCAGGCGGCCGATGCCATTTCGGCAGCCCGGCCGGGAGCCCGGCGGGAAACCCTGGAGGCCTATATTAAACGCCTGGAAAAACTGGAGGAGATCGCTGATTCCTTTGCCGGCGTGGAAAAATCTTATGCTATCCAGGCCGGACGGGAGGTAAGGATTTTAGTTAAACCTGACAAGATTGATGATGCCATGGCCATGCACCTTGCTAGGGAAATCGTGAAAAAGATCGAAAAGGAAATGGAATACCCGGGCCAGATTAAAGTGGTAGTTATTCGCGAAACCCGCGCTGTCGATTATGCTAAATAATTTAAATGGCAGGGAAGGAAATAGTTTTTCCATCCCTGCCATTAAATTTTCATCGTTTCCGGAGGACAAGGCAGGCAGGAATTTGCTTTTGGTTGCAGAAGTAGTGTCTTATTGGTGGTAACATCTTATACATATACATAAAAGTACGGGGCAGGTGTTAACCTTGGGCCTGAAGTACAAACACGGCGGCGAAGTATCTGATACTATCGGTCTCCTTATTTCTATCCTGGTACGTTACCCGGAAGTAGGTACCATTAACTATGAACCCCAAGACCAGGTTTTACGCTTTACTTTTATGCTGTCCCAACCCCTGGCCGGGGAGGCTATCCAGCAGTTTGAAAAGAAATTCCGTAAATCCCTGGAAGTATATAACTACCTGGAAGACCGGGAAGCAAGGGTCATTAACCTGAAATATACACCTTATGACCAGCTGACAGCCCTGGAGGTACAACGGGATGTAACCACCCTTTCCCGGGATGAAATTGACCTCATTATTGCCCTGGTGCGGGAGGAATTTGGGTCCAGCCTGGTTGCGGAGAACAATGATAATATCATGGAAGAAGAGCTTTTGCTCCAGGAAGAGTTAATTGACCGTATGCTGGAAAGTGTTAGGGGTACCGTCCCGGAGCGCCAGCTAATTGCCTTCCGGGAAGAAGGTCGGGTCATGGTGTTTAATAAATAGAACCGGCGCGAATAATAATTTTAAGGTAATTCGAGGGGAGCCTTGTTTTTGCGGGTTCTAATGATTGGCGATGTAGTGGGACGGCCGGGCCGTAAAGCGATCCGGGAACTCCTGCCACCTCTGCTCCAGGAATACCGGCCGGCCCTCGTAGTAGCAAACGGCGAAAATGCTGCCGGTGGTAATGGTATTACGCCGGCTATTGCCGGTGAACTTTTTGCCGCCGGCATTGATATTTTAACCATGGGCAACCATGTCTGGGATAAGCGAGAAGCGCTGGCCCTCCTGGAGGAGGATGAGCGCATTGTCCGGCCGGCCAATTATCCTCCTGGTACTCCTGGCAGGGGCTATACCCTGGTAAAGGTCAAGGAAGACCTGCAGGTAGGAATTATTAATTTATCGGGGCGGGTGTTTCTATCATCCCTGGAGTGTCCTTTTCGCCTAGGACGCCGCCTGGCAGAAGAGATCGGGGAGATAACTAAGATCATTTTAGTAGACTTCCATGCTGAAGCAACTTCAGAAAAGGTTGCCCTGGGCTGGTACCTTGACGGACTGGTAAGTGCGGTCATCGGGACCCATACCCATATCCAGACGGCCGATGCCCGCGTCCTGCCCCAGGGGACGGCCTATATCACCGATGTAGGCATGACCGGCCCCAGGGATTCGGTCCTGGGGGTAAAAACAGAACTTGTCGTTAAAAAATTTCTTACCCAGCTGCCGGTGCGGTTTGAAGTCGCCGGTGGCGTTATTCAGCTGGAAGCCGTGCTGGTAGATATTGATCCCGCTACCGGCCGGGCAATGGCTATCCAGAGGTTGCAGCACTACGGCACGGCGTAAATTAACCATTGGACAAGATATCTATGCAGCTAGCTGATTTACATACCCATACTACGAGTTCCGACGGTCTGCTTTCACCCCCAGAACTAATCAGGCTGGCAAAGGCCAAAGGTTTAACGACCCTTGGTGTCACCGATCATGATACGGTAGCCGGCCTGGCAGAAGCCCTGGCTGCCGGCAGCAGTTACGGCGTGACGGTCATTCCTGGGGTCGAGCTGAGCACCGAGTGGGAAGATAAAGAAATTCATATTCTGGGTTATTACCTTGATTGGCAAAAGGAAAATTTGCTGGCCTTCCTGGAAACTATGCGCCAGGCGCGTTACCGGCGCACGGCCCGGATGGTCGCCAGATTACAAGAGCTGGGTTATGATATCAGCATGGGCGAGGTCGAGCAGGAACTCAGGGGCGAGGCCGTGGGCCGTCCCCATATCGCAGCCGTTCTGGTCCGTAAGGGATATGCCCCCTCTGTGGAGGCGGCCTTCAAAACCCTGCTGGCACGGGGCCGGCCTGCTTATGTCCCGCGGGAAAAAGTTGAACCTGGCCGGGCGGTGGAGGTAATATTAAAGGCTGGCGGAGTGCCGGTCCTGGCCCACCCGGGCTTAAGCCCGGCTGATGCCCTTCTTCCGGCCCTTGTTGATGGCGGCTTACAGGGTATCGAAGCCTATTATCCTCTCCACGATGCCGCTGCCACCAGGCGTTACCTGGAATTTGCCTCCCGGTATGACCTGGTGGTAACCGGCGGGTCAGATTTCCACGGCATGGTTGACAACAGCCATGCCGACCTGGGGACCTGCCGGGTGGGCACAGCGGAACTGGAGCAATTACAGAGGCGAGCGGAAAAGATTAAAGCTCAAGCGACTAAGGTTTGATTTCCAGGCATATACTTTAGCAAACTAATAATGAGGGGGTGGGGCCGTTGGCTGGCAATGAGGCAGCTGGCCTTTACCGGCGTATCCAGGAGCTGGAAAGTAAGGTAGAACAATTACGGGTCAGCCGGCGTGTCTTGCTACGCCTGATAGAAAAAAGTGAAGCCGAAAAGTGGGAGATGGTAAATCGCCTGCGCCAGGAAAAGGAAAAGCTCCAGCTCCGCAACCGGCGCTATGCCCGGGCTATCTGGGAAAAGAATAAAGAGCTGGCTATGATCACAAATAAGTTGCAGGGCATATCGTTACCCAGGGCTTGACTGATAGGAGGGAGCGATTTATACTATAATTAACTTAATAGGGAACAGGTGCCTGAAAGGTTAAAAGGGAATCAGGTGTAAATCCTGAGCGGTCGCGCCACTGTAACCGGGGAGCCTGCTTCAAGGCCACTGGTATTATACCGGGAAGGCGAAGCCAGGCAAGGAGCCGGAGCCAGGAAACCTGCCTGTTCATTTCACCCTCGCGTTAAGGGGCCTAAAGTTAGGTGATGTGACTCCAGCTGCTTCGTGGGGGCTGGAGTTTTTATTTTAGGAGGCCATTCTATGGGGTACGGGTCGTTAATCATGGTAACCGGGGGGGCCAGGAGTGGCAAAAGCCGCCTGGCTGAAGAACTGGCTGCTGCCGGAGGCGAAAAAGTAGTCTACCTGGCCACGGCGACCGTGGACGATGCCGAAATGGCGGCCCGGGTGGACATGCACCGGCGCCGACGACCGGCTGCATGGCTGACGGTGGAAGCTCCCCTGGCCGTCACGGAAGCCGTGGCCCGGGAAGGGCGGCGTGCCGGTACCATCCTCCTGGACAGCCTGGGCATGTGGCTCAGCAACCTTTTGAGCCAGGAGGCGGCTGGAGCAGGAGACAGCTGGGAAAAAAGTACGGCGGCTGTAGAAGCCATCATGGTCAAAGTGAGGGAACTGGCGGCCGTAGCCCGGCAGGTACCGGCGCGGGTAATTATTGTTACTGAAGAAGCGGGAATGGGGCTCATTCCTCCCTATCCCCTGGGCCGGGTTTTCCGGGACCTGCTGGGCCTGGCCAACCAGGAGATTGCTCGCCGGGCCGACCAGGTCTACCTGGTGGTGGCCGGCCTGCCCCTGGTTTTAAAGGATAATAAGGCTAATGAAGAAAGGTTGTTGGGAGGAACTTCTCCGAAAATACAATAAAAACTGGAGGAGAAATCGTTGCAGAGGGAGTTACGGCGGGGTTATACCACAGGTACCTGTGCGGCTGCTGCGGCGAGGGCGGCGGCCATAGCTTTATGGCAGAAACAACTGGTGCGGGAGGTTACCCTTACCCTGCCGCGGGGGGAAAAGGTAACCCTGCCGGTTACCGTGCACCAGGGTCCGGGCTGGGCCGAGGCCGTGGTGGTCAAAGACGCCGGCGATGACCCTGACGTTACCCACGGGGCTGCCATCCACGTCCGCGCCCGGCAATCCGGCCGGGGGTTGACTTTGCGCGGCGGACCCGGCGTCGGGACAGTAACCCGTCCCGGCCTGGCTATACCGCCGGGGGAACCGGCCATTAATCCCGTTCCCCGGCAAATGATCGCCGCGGCAGTTGCCGATGTAACCCCGCCCGGCCAGGGCCTGGAGCTGGAAATCAGCATCCCCGGGGGGGAAGAGCTGGCCCGGCGGACCCTCAACCCCCGCCTGGGGATTGAGGGCGGCCTTTCGATCCTGGGCACTACCGGTTTTGTCGAACCCATGTCCGAAGAGGCCTACCGTACTTCCCTGATACCGCAAATAGACGTCGCCCTGGCTGCCGGCTGGGAGACCCTCATCCTGACCCCCGGCCGCCTGGGGCAGCGCCAGGCCGAAGAACGCTATCACCTGCCGGCTGCGGCCATTGTTCTGACCAGCAACTTTATCGGCTACATGTTGGAGGCCTGCGCCGGGCGGGGGGTGAAGCGGGTGCTCCTGTGGGGGCACGGCGGCAAGCTCATCAAGGTGGTGGGAGGCATCTTTTATACCCACAGCCGCCTGGCCGACGCCCGCCAGGAAATCCTGGCCGCCTGGGCCGCGGCGCGGGGGGCATCCCCGGAAGCCGTGCGGCAGCTTTTAGAGGTAACTACAGTGGAAGCTGCCCAGGAAATTATCCATAGCCACGGTCTGGGGCGAGAGTTCTGGGACACCCTGGCGGCCCGGGCCAGCCGGCGGGCCGAGGACTTTGTCCGTGGTGAGCTCACCGTAGGTACGGTTTTGCTCAACCTGCAGGGAGAAATTATGGGCCGGGATGCGGTGGCCCGGCAGATACTGGAGGCGTGGGGCCATGGGAGCTGATGGCCGGTGGCTGACCGTCATCGGGGTTGGACCAGGCAGCCCGGAATACATAACGCCGGCGGCCCGGCGGGCAGCGGCGGCGGCCGAAGTCCTTATCGGCGGCCCCCGGGCTTTGAACCTTTTTCAAGATTTAGAACGCGAGAAAAGGGTTATCACGGGCGACCTGGAGGGGTTACGCTCCTGCCTGTTGCAGATACGCGGCCGCCCTACGGCTATCCTGGTATCCGGGGATCCCGGCTTTTACAGCCTCCTCGCGTGGCTCAAGCGCCAGTTTCCCGGCGAAAAAATCAACGTTATCCCCGGCATCAGTTCCGTTCAGCTGGCTTTTGCCCGCCTGGGGCAGGGCTGGGAAGATGCCGTTTTCTTAAGCTGCCACGGACGCTCCCTGGAGGTTCTGGAACCGTACCTGCCCCGGCTGGCGGCCGGGCAAGCGAGGCTGGCTATACTCACCGGCGGGGCCAACACCCCGGCAGTTATAGGTAAATACCTGTCCGACCACGGCCTGGCCGGTATCAAGCTGTGGGTGGGGATCGACCTGGGCAGCAACCAGGAGCAGACGGCCTGGCTGACGGCAGCCGAACTGGCCCGGCAGCATTTGACCAGGCCCGGGGTGGTGATAGCCGGTTATGAACCGGATTCACTGGCCCTATAGTACGCCCGGGATACCTGACCATTACTTTAACCGCAGCCAGGTCCCCCTGACGAAAGAGGAAGTCCGGGTCCTAACCCTGGCCAAAGCCCGTTTGGGACCGGGTATGACCGTTTACGATATTGGCTCCGGAACCGGGAGCCTGGCCGTTGAAGCGGCCAGGCTGGTGGCTCCGGGACAGGTCCTGGCCGTAGAGGTAAACCCGGAGGCCTGCACCTTGATCCGGGAGAATGTAAAACGTTTTGGCCTGGATAATGTCCAGGTGGTGGCCGGCAGGGCCCCGGCGGCCCTGGAGGGTCTGCCGCCGCCGGACCGGGTTTTCATCGGAGGCAGCGGCGGGCACCTGGAAGAGATTTTACGGGTCTGCCATGAAGCTTTGCGGCCGGGAGGAATTATCGTCCTCAATGCCATCACCGTCGAGACCTTGAGTACGGCCCTGGCCTTCGGCTATCAGCGGGGCTACCAGGTAGAGGCCCTGGCTGCCAACTTGGCCCGCCTGGAACCGGCCGGCCGCTACCACATCTGGCGGGCCCTGAATCCCGTATATATAGTGCAGCTGGTGAAGCAATTGCGCCGTGACGAATAGGAGGCAGGAGTGGTGAGTGGAACCCTCTATGGCCTGGGGGTTGGACCGGGAGACCCGGACCTGTTAACCCTGAAGGCTAAAGCCATTTTAGAACAGGTACCGGTCCTGGCGGTACCGGTTTCCCAGCGTGGCGAGGAAAGCCTGGCCCTGCAGGTGGTCCGGCCTTTTCTCCGGCCTGAGCAGAAGATACTAAATCTTTTCATGCCTATGACCCATGACCTGGCTTACCTGGAACGTTCCTGGGATGCAGCGGCGGCAGAACTTTTGAAAAACCTTTCAGCAGGCCAGGATATCGCCTTCCTGACTCTGGGGGATGCTTCCCTTTACAGCACCTATAGCTACTTAATGCAACGCTTGCAAAAACTCAACCCGGATTTAAAGATTGTTACCGTTCCCGGGATCACTTCCTTTGCTGCGGCTGCTGCCAGTTTGAATGTTCCCCTGGCGGTAGGGGACGAACCTCTGGCCATCATCCCGGCCCTCAAGGACCCGGCTAACTTAAAGGAATACCTCTCCCTTTTTCCCAATCTCGTCTTAATGAAAGTCGCCCGCCATTATGACGCCATCGTTACCGTGCTGGAAGAGGCGGGCGTGGCCGGGCAGTCGTTCCTGGCCAGCCGCTGCGGCCAGGCCGGGGAGAGCTTCAGCCGGGACCTGGTAGCCGAAAAGGGTAAGAAACAGGATTATTTGTCATTAATTATAGTCAAAGGCACCCCATGAAGGGTGATTGTTAGCAGACAGGAGATAGAAAAGCTTCGGCGGCGATTATAGGTGGGGATATGTCCCGGAGCCGCGAATAGTGGAGCGCCGGTAACAGGACAGGCGAGGTGAGGTAACCGTTGCCGCCGCCGAGGACGCCTGAGCGTGCCCTGGCGAGGAATACAGAGTGACCTCATAGAAGGATTCAGGCCAGCGGAGCAGGAAGCCTTTTCATTGGCAATCCGCAGGCGGCGAGCAACGGTCCGAACCGAGCCGTAGTCCTGTCGGCGCGTAACTCCTGAGCGGCGAAGGGACATATCCCCACTAGAAGGCACCATTTTTAGCAGAACGTTATTTTTGGAGGAGCAGAGCAGGCATGAAGGTTTATTTTGTCGGGGCCGGGCCGGGAGACCCGGAGCTGATTACCGTCAAGGGGCGCCGCCTTTTAGAGGAAGCCGGGGTCATTATCTATGCCGGCTCCCTGGTGAACCCGGAAATTTTAAAGTATGCGCCGCCGGGAGCCAAGCTGTATAACAGCGCTTCCCTCACCCTGGAAGAAGTCCTGGCCATCATGCAGGAGGCGGTAGCCAGGGGCGAAAAGGTGGTCCGCCTGCATACGGGCGATCCTTCCCTGTACGGGGCCATCCAGGAGCAGATGGACGCCCTGGAGGGTCTGGGTATACCTTATGAGATCGTGCCCGGCGTCAGCTCCTTTGCAGCGGCGGCAGCAGCCGTCAGGAGGGAATTTACCCTGCCGGGAATAAGCCAGACGGTGATCCTCACCCGGCGGGCCGGCCGCACCCCGGTGCCCGCCGGGGAAAGTCTGCCCGATTTAAGCCGCCACCGCGCCAGCCTGTGCCTTTTCCTCAGCAGCCAGGACCTGGCGGCGGCAGCGGCCGAGCTGGCCCGTGGATATGGGGAAAATACCCCGGCGGCAGTAGTCTACAAGGCCTCCTGGCCGGAAGAAAAGATTATCCATGGTACGCTGGGGGATATTGCCGCTAGAAGCAGGGAGGCGGGCATTGACCGGACGGCCCTGCTCCTGGTCGGCGATTTCCTGGCCGGCAGCTACCAGCGCTCCTTACTGTACAACCCGGCCTTCAGCCACGGCTACCGCGAGGCTAAGACACCCCATGACTGAAGGACAGGGAATAGCCATTGTCACCCTGACCCGGCCCGGTTTCCAGACGGCCCTGCAGCTGGCCCGTTCTTTACCGGCGGGGACTACGATCTTCATCCCGGCCGGCCTGGTTCCAAGGGCAGGGGCCGGTGAAGGGGACCCGTTCAAAGTAGTGCCGTATGCGGGGCCTTTATCCCCGTTCCTGGGGCGGATTTTTCACCAGTACCGCGGGTTAATCCTTATTATGGCTGCCGGCATTGCCGTGCGGGCTTTGAGCCCCCACCTTGTTTCCAAAAAAGCAGATCCGGCCGTGGTGGTGGTGGACGTGGGGGGTAAATACGCCATCAGCCTCCTTTCCGGCCACCTGGGCGGGGCCAATGAACTGGCCCGCAGGGTGGCGGCGCTGCTGGGCGGCCAGGCGGTTATTACCACCGCCAGCGAAGTGCAGGGGCTGCCCCCCCTGGACCTGGTGGCCCGGGAGTTGAACATGAGTGTCTGGCCGGCAGCCGCCTTTACCAGGGTGATGGCGGCCCTGGTCAACGGTGAGCCAGTCGATTTGCTGGTAGAAAAGCCTTTACTTAAGTCCCTGGAGGAGGCCCTGCCCGCCTTAAGGCCCCGTCTCCTTGGGGCCTGTCCAGCAGGAGGGGAAGACAGGGCCGGAATTATGGTTACCTGGCGGCGCCTGCCCCTGCCGGGCCCGCGTTGGGTTTACTGGCGACCCATGGTGATCAGCGCCGGTATCGGCTGCCGCCGCGGCGTATCTGCCGGTACCATCCTCTACGCCCTGGGCCTGGCCCTGCGGGAAGCGGGCCTCAGCCGCCGGAGTCTAGCAGCCCTGGCCAGCGTTGATTTCAAGGGCGGGGAACCGGGCTTGCAGATGGCAGCCGCCCGCCTTGGTGTAAAGCTTCTTACCTTTACGCCCCGCCAGCTGACGGACTGCCTGGAACGTCAACCCCATTTGCATCGTTCGGAAAGGGTTAGGCGGTACGTTGGCATCCCCGGCGTTTGCGAGCCGGCGGCAATCCTGGCTGCAGGAGAGGGGGAATTGATATGTCCCAAAAGGAGTTACCGGGGAGTGACAGTAGCCCTGGCCCGGGGGAGATAATGGTCGTCGGCCTGGGCCCGGGCCGGGAGGAAGAAATGACGCCCCGCGCCCGGCAGGCCCTGGCCCGGGCGGAAGTAATCGTCGGTTACCGCACGTATATTGATTTAATAGCCTCCCTGACGGCCGGGCGGGAGGTAGTGGTTACCGGCATGACGGGGGAAGTAGCCCGGTGCCGGGAAGCCGTCGCCCGGGCTGCTGCCGGGGCCCGCGTGGCCGTTATTTCCAGCGGCGATCCCGGTGTCTACGGTATGGCCGGATTGATTCTGGAAGTCCTGGCCGAACACCCCCGGGGGAAAGAAATAATGGTGAGGGTTATTCCCGGGGTGACGGCAGCCACCGCCGCGGCAGCCGTCCTGGGAGCGCCCCTGATGCATGACTTTGCCGTCATCAGCTTAAGCGACCGTTTGACCCCCTGGGAGGTTATCGCCCGGCGCCTAGAGCTCGCAGCAGCGGCTGATTTCGTCCTGGTCCTGTACAATCCCCGCAGCCACGGCCGTCCCGATCACCTCCGCCGCGCCCGGGATATTATCCTCCAGTACCGCCGGCCGTCCACACCGGTAGGGGTGGTACGTAACGCCGGCCGGGAGGGAGAAGAAGCCTGGATCCGCGACCTGGCCACTTTCCTGGAACTACCGGTAGATATGGTCAGCACGGTCATCATCGGCAACAGCCAGACCAGGGTGCTGGATGGCCGCCTGGTAACACCCCGGGGGTACCGGCTGTGATTCTGGTACTGGCCGGGACGGCCGACGCCAGGGGAGTTATCGGCACTTTAAAGGCCGAAGGCTACCGGGTGGCAGCCAGCGCTGTTTCAGGGTACGGGGCCAGGCTGGCCAGGGAGGCTGGAGCCGATTTGGTCCACGAAGGCCCCCTGGGGGAAGAAGACCTGCTGGCCTTTTTAAAGGACCACGGCGTCAGGGCGGTGATTGACGCCACCCATCCCTTCGCCACCGCCATTACCGGTGCAGCCCGGCAGGCCTGCCGCACTCTGGGGCTGCCCTATTTCCGTTACCGCCGGCCGGAGGTTAAATTGCCTTCCCACCCGGCTCTGTTGCCGGCCGCTAGTTTTGAGGAAGCGGCGGCACTGGCCTCCCGGGGACAGGTAATATTTCTAACCACCGGCACGCGTCACCTGGAGTGCTTTACCACGGCACCGGCTCTGGCCGGCAAGAGGCTCGTTGTCCGGGTGCTGCCGGAGGAGACTTCCCTGGCCCGGTGCCGCCAGCTGGGCATCTGGCCGGGGGATATCGTGGCCATCCAGGGTCCCTGCAGTTATGAGTTAAACCAGGCCCTTTACCGGCAGTTCAAAGCCGATGTAGTTGTAACCAAGGACAGCGGCACCACCGGCGGGGTGGTGGAAAAAATCCAGGCTGCCCTGGACCTGGGGCTAACGGTCGTCGTCATCCGCCGCCCGCCGGAGCCTGACAGCTTGCCGCTGGCAGAGATCATCCCTATGCTGGGAGAAGCGCTGGAGAGATAAGGAGAGGGTAACAATGGGCACGGGTATTATTTTACTGGGCCACGGCAGCCGCATACCGGAGGCCAACGAGCACCTAAAACTCCTGGCGGCCCAGGTAAAGGAAATGCTGGGGGGGATGCGGGTACAGCCCTGCTATATGATGCGCACCCACCCGGATCTCATGGAAGGGATTACCATGCTGGTGGAAGAAGGCCTGCAGAAAATTATTGTGATACCAATGTTCTTCTGCAACGGCCTCCATGTCCAGCGGGACATTCCCGAGCTGCTGGAGGCGGCCCGGAAGCGTTTCCCGGACACTACCTTGATCTATGGCACCAACCTGGGCGCCGACCGCAGAATCGCCGAGGTTATTGTCGAGCGCATCCAGGAGGTGGCCCCCGGTGTCGTATCTGCATGATCCCCGGGCCATTGAGGCCCACAGCCGGGAGATCATAGCGGCCCGGGTGGGGGACCTCGGCCTGGGGTGCGGGGAAAGGGCTATTGTAACCAGGATCATCCATGCCACCGGTGACCTGGATTATGCCCGGCTGGTAGTCATTCACCCTCGGCTGGTTGAGACAGCGACGGCGGCCCTGCGCGGGGGGGCGGATATCATCACCGATATCGAAATGGTGCGCCAGGGGATCAGCAGCCCTTTACTTGCCCGGGGCGGAGGCCGGGTAATCTGTGCCATCCGGGAAAAGGAGGTCATCGAGGCAGCAGCAGCCAGGGGGGTGACCAGGGCCATGGCGGCCATGGAATACCTGGCACCCCGGATGGCGGGAGCCGTTGTGGCCATCGGCAATGCCCCCACGGCCCTTTTCCGCCTGCTGGAATTGATGGCCGCCGGCCGGGCGGCGCCGGCGGCCGTAATCGGCACGCCGGTGGGTTTCGTGGGAGCGGCGGAAGCTAAAGCGGCCCTGGAAACGGCCGGCATACCCTTTGTCACCGTCCGGGGTACCAGGGGCGGCAGCACGGTGGCGGTTGCCGCCGTCAATGCCCTGCTGCACCTGACCTGGGACGGGGAAGGTGACCATTAATGGCCCGGGCAGTTATGCTCCAGGGGACGAGTTCCAATGTCGGCAAGAGTGTCCTGGCGGCGGCCCTGTGCCGGATTTTTTACCGCGCCGGCTACCGGGTTGCTCCCTTTAAGTCCCAGAACATGGCCCTCAACTCCGGCGCTACCCCGGACGGCGGCGAAATGGGGCGCGCCCAGCTGGTGCAGGCATATGCGGCCGGGGTGCAGCCGCGGGTGGAAATGAACCCGGTCCTGCTTAAACCCACGGCCCACGCCCGCTCCCAGGTAATCCTCCTGGGAAGGCCGGTGGGCAACCTGGGGGCCCGGGAGTACCACGGGAACTTTAACCAGGAACTGTGGCGCCACGTCGAGGCGGCTTATGCCACCCTGGCCAGGGAATTTGAGGTTATCGTCATTGAAGGCGCCGGCAGCCCGGCGGAGGTTAATCTGAAAGCCCATGAAATCGCCAATATGCGGGTGGCCAAAATGGCCGGGGCGCCGGTGCTCCTGGTGGCCGATATCGACCGCGGCGGCGCCCTGGCGGCCATTGTCGGGACCCTGGAACTCCTGGACCCCGACGAGAGGGAGCTGGTGGCCGGGTTGATTATTAACAAATTCCGGGGCGATATGGATTTGCTGCAGCCGGCCCTGGATTTTCTGGAAAGGAAGACCGGCAAGCCCGTCCTGGGAGTTATACCCTTCCTGGCCCACGGCCTGCCGGAAGAAGATTCCGTGGTCCTGGAAGGAGCCTCCGGCCGTCCCACCGCTCCCGGCGAGGTGGAAATAGCCGTAATCAAGCTCCCGTGTATTGCCAACTTTACCGACTTTGACGCCCTGGAACGGGAAGACGGCGTTAACCTGCGCTATGTAGAGGATAAAAGTGCCCTCGGGAAGCCGGATCTCATCATCCTGCCGGGCAGCAAAAACACCATCGGCGACCTTTTATGGCTGCGGCAGCGGGGCCTGGAGGAGGCCATCAAAGAACTGGCGGCGCAGGGGACCCCGGTGGTGGGCATCTGCGGCGGCTACCAGATGCTGGGCCGGGAGATCGCCGACCCTGGCCATGTGGAGACTGACCACGACGGTATCGCCGGGCTTGGCCTCTTACCGGTGCGGACGGTATTTCAACCTACCAAGGCCACCAACCTGGTACAGGGACGGGTAACAGGTACGGGACCTTTCCTGGGGCCGCTGCACGGCCTGGAAGTAAAAGGATACGAGATTCATATGGGGGCCAGTTACCTGGTAGGAGGCCGGCCGGCTTTTAAAATTACCCGGCGCGGGAACAACCCGGTCGACATTGACGACGGGGCGCAAAGTCCTGACGGGCTGGTCTGGGGTACCTATATCCACGGTATCTGGGACAACGATCCCTTCCGCCACCGGGTACTGGCCGCTTTAAGGGCCAGGCGCGGCCTGCCGGCCAGGGAAAGCGGTCTGGACTTTACCGCCGACCAGGAGCGCCGTTTTGACGCCCTGGCTGCCGTGGTGGCCAGGCACTTAGATCTGAAACGATTGGCGGCGATCATGGGTCTGGACCGGCCCCTGGCAGGTGACGGCCTTGGAGCCTAGCGTCCTTTTGCTGGTCCTGGCCCTCCTCCTGGACCTGGCGGTGGGGGATCCGCCCTGGCTCCTGCACCCGACCCAGGTCATGGGTGCGGGTATCAGCGCCCTGGAAAAACTTTTGTGGCGGCCAAATGCTTCCCAGGGTTACCTGTTAGTTACGGGCGGGGTGGTAGTCGTCGGCATCGTCGGCGCCAGCTGGGCCATCACCTGGGGCTTGCTGGCAGCAGCCGGACGGATTAATTACTGGGTGGAGGTATTGCTGGCCGCGTGGCTGCTGGCTACAACCATAGCTCCCCGTGGCCTGGCGACAGCGGCCGCGGGAGTTGCCCGCTCCCTGGCGGCAGGCGACCTGCTGCAGGCCCGCCGGCAGGTGGGCTACATTGTCGGCCGGGATACGGCCGGCCTCTCGGCAGGCGAAGTGGTCCGGGCGACGGTGGAAACCGTAGCCGAGAATACCAGCGACGGCGTTATCGCTCCCCTGTTCTATTTTTTCCTGGGCGGTGTGCCCCTGGCCATGGCCTACCGCGCCGTCAACACCCTGGATTCCATGCTGGGTTATAAAAACGACCGCTACCTTTTTTTCGGCCGGGCGGCGGCCCGGCTGGACGATGTGGCCAATTATCTTCCCGCCAGGCTAACGGGGATAGCCTTATGTGTGGCGGCCGCCCTGCTGGGTTATGGCCGGCGGGCCTGGACGATTATGCGGCGCGATGCCCGCCGGCACCCCAGCCCCAACAGCGGTTTTCCGGAGGCAGCGGTAGCCGGTGCCCTGGGGGTGCAGTTGGGCGGCCTCAACTACTACCAGGGGCGACCATCCCGGCGCCCCCTGATCGGCGAGGCCCGACAGGCGTTAAGGAAGGAGCATATCTCGCAGGCTGTCTGCCTCATGGCGGCGACCACGCTATTAGTATCCCTGGTCGGCGGGTTAATCCTGGGCCTTAAGGGGAACTGGTACTAAAAAGGAGCACCTGTATGAGCCACAAGCGGATTGTTATTGCCGGCACCCGCAGCGGGGTGGGCAAAACGAGCATCGCCACCGGTTTAATGGCCGCCCTGGCGGCCAGGGGCTTGAAAGTCCAGGGCTTTAAAGTCGGGCCTGACTACATCGATCCCGGCTACCATACCCTGGCCACCGGCAGGCCCTCCCGCAACCTGGACACCTTTTTAATGTCTCCGGCAAACGTCCTGGAGGCTTTTTCCCGGGCTGCCGCCGGGGCTGAGATAGCCATTATCGAAGGTGTCATGGGCCTCTATGACGGCCACAGGAGCAACGGCAGCGGCAGTACGGCGGCCGTCGCCCGCCTGCTGGCCGCCCCGGTCCTCCTGGTCGTGGACGCTACCTCCCTGGGCCAGAGTGCAGCCGCCGAAATCCTGGGTTACCGGGACTTTGATCCCGGGGTGCACCTGGTCGGGGTGATCCTCAACCGGGTCAGCAGCGAAAGCCACCTGCAGCTGCTCTGCCGGGCCATTGAAGAATATACCGGTATAAGGGTGGTGGGCTGGCTCAAAAGGGGAGCTTTACCGGCCCTGCCTTCCCGGCACCTGGGGCTGATCCCGGCTGGAGAGCAAAAGGGATTAAAAGGGGTTCTGCAGGAGCTGGCTGCTGCCGTGGCGGCCGGCATCAACCTGGAAGAGGTTGTTTCCCTGGCCGCAAAGGCCGGGCCCGCACCGGTCGGGGCGAGCCGGAGCTTTGCCGCGGCAGCCCTGCAGGCCGGCGGGCCGGTGCCGGTGGCCGTCGCCAGGGATGAGGCCTTCACCTTTTACTACCAGGATGCTCTGGATTATTTAACAGCCCTGGGAGCCGAGCTGATACCCTTCAGTCCCTTACACGATACCGCGCTGCCGGGGGAAGCCGCCGGGGTGATTATCGGCGGCGGTTTCCCGGAAATCTTCCTGGACCACCTGGCAGGCAACCAGCCTATGCTTACCGACCTGCGCCGGCGGGTAGCTGAAGGTATGCCGGTTTATGCTGAGTGCGGCGGCCTCATGTACTTGACCCGGGGGATAACCGACCTGGAGGGCCGCACCTGGAAGCTGGCCGGGATAGTGCCGGCGGACTGCCGGATGCAGGCCAAACTGGCCGGCCTGGGCTACCGGGAAGCCGTTTTATACCAGGATAACCTCCTGGGCAAGAAAGGCGATCCGGTCCGGGGACACGAGTTCCACTATTCGCTGCTGACCGGTATGGCCGCAGACTTCCCGCCTGCTTATACCTGGTACGCCCGGGGGAACCTGTACTACGAAGGTTACGCCACTCGTGGGCTGCTGGCTTCTTACCTGCATTTACATTTCCTGGGCAACCAGCAGGCCGCAGCCAATTTCCTGGCGGCATGCAGGAGATTTTTTAAAACCTACCGGAGGAGGAATGCTTCGTGCAATTATTAAACCAGACTCTGGCCGCCATCAAACCCCTGGATGAGGAGGCCATGGCCAGGGCCCAGGCCCACCTCGACGACCTCACCAAGCCGCCGGGAAGCCTGGGGACCCTGGAGGCAATTGCCCGGCAGCTGGCCGGGATTAAAGGAGAAGTGCCGCGGCGGTTATCCCGCAAGACCCATATCCTCATGGCCGGGGACCATGGGGTGGTAGCTGAGGGAGTCAGTGCTTTTCCCCAGGAAGTTACACCCCAGATGGTAATGAACTTTGTTAATGGCGGAGCGGCAATCAACGTTCTGGCCCGCCATGCCGGGGCGGAACTGGTTCTGGTGGATGTCGGGGTGGCTGCCGAACTGCCGGACCTCCCGGGTTTACTGAAAAGAAAAGTAGCCCCCGGTACGGCCAACCTGGCCCGGGGCCCGGCCATGACCAGGGAGCAGGCCATTGCCGCCCTGGAAGTCGGTATCGAGGTTGCCAATGAGAAAATTGCCGCCGGCAGCGATCTGCTGGGCATTGGTGAGATGGGCATCGGCAACACCACCCCCAGCACGGCCATCCTGGCCGCCTTCAGCGGCCTGCCGCTAGACAAAATTACCGGCCGGGGGACGGGGGTTGATGATCAACGCCTGCAGCTAAAAATTAATGCCATTCGCCGGGGGCTGGAAGTAAATCGCCCCAATCCCGAAGATCCCCTGGATGTCCTGGCCAAGGTAGGGGGATTGGAGATTGCCGGCATGGCCGGGGTTATCCTGGCCGGGGCAGCCGGCCGGGTACCGGTGCTTATCGACGGCTTTATTTCCGGAGCGGCAGCCTTGGTGGCCGCCCGCCTGGCACCGGGGGCCAAAGCATACATCCTGGCCTCCCATCTTTCCGAAGAACCCGGGCATGCAGCCGCCCTGGAACTGCTGGGCCTTAAGCCCATGCTCACCATGCAGATGCGCCTGGGCGAGGGTACCGGGGCCGCCCTGGGAATGACCCTGGTCGAGGCAGCCATTAAGATCTACCACGAGATGGCTACCTTCAGCCAGGCCGGCGTTTCAGGGGCGCTTGACAGTTGAAAGGCCAGCTCAATGCCTTCCTTGCCGCCCTCCAGTTTTTGACACGTATCCGTTTAAGCAGCGGGGATAATCCTCCGGAAGCCTGGCAAAGGAGCGTCGCCTATTTTCCCCTGGTAGGGCTGCTTTTAGGGTTAATCCTTGCCGGTGCCTGGCAGGCATTGAGCTACCTGGTCCCTGCTTCCGCCCGGGCCGGCCTGGTTCTGGCCCTGGCGGTTTTCTTAAGCGGCGGCCTGCACCTGGACGGCTTTATCGACAGCATGGACGGCCTTTTTTCCGGCCGGGAGCGGGAACGCATCCTGGCCATCATGAAAGACAGCCATGTGGGTGCCCACGGCGTAACGGCAGTAGTCACCCTGCTGGTATTAAAATACAGCCTTTTGGCGGCCCTGCCGCCCGGGCACCTCTGGCTGGCCGGGCTGCCGCTACCGCCGTCGCTGGTGTTGATGCCTGTCTTGAGCCGCTGGGCCATGGTACCGGCCCTGACCTGTTTCCCTTATGCCCGCAAGGAAGGGCTGGGCACCCTTTTCCAGGCCGGCCGGGGCCGCCGCAGCCTGGTTACAGCCACCCTGATAACTGCCCTGCTGGGCTGGTTGATAATGGGACCTGCGGGCCTGGTTTACCTGCTGCTGGTGGGCCTGGTGTCCCTGGGCTGGTGCAACTGGATCCGGCGGCTCCTGGGGGGGCTGACCGGCGATACCTACGGTGCCCTGGCCGAAATAACCGAGGTCTTTATCCTGGCGGCGTATTTTTTCAGGCCGTGGTAAGGGGGTGGAAGCCATGCAGGGCGTAGCCCTGGCCCGTGGTGCCTGCGGCGAATTAGTGCAGGGGATGGTCGACGGTAAATACTTCCTCATTACCTGCCCGATTAATATTAGTGCCGAAGCGACTGTAACTCTGGTCCCCGGGGGCCGCTTTCAGGGTCCTCCCGGCAAGAGTAAGGCTCTGGCGGCGGCACGCCTGACCATGGCCCGGCTGGGAGAAAAGCAGTGGGGCGCCCGGTTGACCATAAACAACCCCCTGCCGCCGGGCAAGGGGTTGGCCAGCAGTACAGCCGATGTGGCGGCGGCAGCCGCGGCTACAGCCAGGGCCCTGGGAGCCGAACTATCCCTGGAAGAGATTAAAAGGATCGCCTTGGCCATTGAACCGAGTGACGGTACCTTCCTACCGGGTATTGTCCTTTTTGATCACCTCCGGGGTGAATTCTGGGAGAGTTTAGGGGAACCGCCGCCCCTGGCCATTTTAATCGTCGATCTGGGCGGCACGGTTGATACCATCCTCTTTAACCAGCGCCGCGATCTTATGGCTTTAAACCGGGCCAAGGAAGGGGCTGTCCGCCGGGCGGTGGCCCTGGTGCGGGAAGGGCTGGCCTCCGGCCGGGTGGAATTAATCGCCCGGGGTGCTACTTTAAGCGCCCTGGCCAACCAGGAAATTCTCCATAAACCGGAACTGGAAACCCTGGTGGAGCTGGCTACCGGCCTGGGAGCCCTGGGGGTAAATGTAGCCCACAGCGGTACGGTGGCAGGTATCCTCTATCGACCTGGAGAAGTAGATAGCGATGAACTGGAAAGAAAAATCCGGGCAGTATTTCCCTATGTACATTTTATCCGGGCTACCATGACCGGTGGTGGAGTGGAGGCCAGGGATGAATTATGGCTTACGGGCAAAGAGGTAATGGCGGCAGGAAGCTGGGCAGGCCGGTTCACGGCGGCGACTGGCAGGGGGCGGTAGAAAAATACGGCTGGCAGCCGGAAGAAATACTGGACTTCAGTGCTAATATCAACCCCCTGGGGCCGCCCGCAAGGGTCCTCGAAACCTTGCAGCAGAACCTGCCGGCCATCCGGCGCTACCCTGATCCCCGCTGCCGGCAGTTAAAAAAGGCCCTGGCTGATTATCTGCAGGTAGAACCGGCCGCCGTTATTGCCGCCAATGGAGCTACGGAATTGATCTATCTCATCTGCCAGACTTTAAAGCCGCGCCGCGTCCTTATCCCCGAGCCGACCTTCAGCGAATATCGCCGCGCCGCTGTAACTGCCGGCGCCGAAGTGGTGACGCTGGAGCTCAACCCTGCCTCTTCCTTTGCCCTGGATATAGACCGCTGGCGGGAAAAGCTGGAAAGAATAGATCTCGCCTTTTTATGCAATCCCAACAACCCCACTGGCCAGCTCCTGGAGAAAGCGGTTTTGAAAGAAATTGTGGAACTCTGCCGGCGGCGCGGCGTTTTTCTTGTTGTCGATGAATCCTTCCTCGATTTCCTCCCCAACTGGCCGGAACTTTCCCTGGGCAGCCGGGCGGCTGCCAGGGAAGGTTTATTTACCCTGCGCTCCCTGACAAAAATTTTTGCCCTGCCGGGGCTGCGCCTGGGCTGCGGGGTGACCCATCCGGAGCTGGCGGCCAGGCTGGAAGCGCGGCGGGACCCCTGGAGCGTTAATATCCTGGCCCAGATGGCCGGGGTTGCGGCCCTAGCCGACGGCGAGTATTTGAAGGCGACCCGGGAATTAATAAGGCGGGAAAAAGAATATCTTTATCATGGGCTGGCGGGGCTGGCAGGATTCCGGCCCTATCATCCCGAAGTTAATTTTATCCTGACGGATATTTCCGCCAGCGGCCTGACGGTTCCAGAGCTGGCAGCGCAGCTGGTGCGAGAACGCATCTTAATTCGCGACTGTTCTTCTTTTCCCGGCCTGGGGCCCGCCTATTTTCGTGTGGCCGTACTTGACCGGGGAGCCAACCAGAAGCTCTTGCGCGCTTTAAAGAGAGCAGTGGAGGAGAGTTAATTGGAAGGTACAAGGGTTTACCTGGTCCGCCATGGTGAAACGGAGTGGAACAACGCGGGGCGCTACCAGGGGCATTCGGATGTAGCTTTGAGCCCGAGAGGCCGGCAGCAGGCGGAATTGCTGCGCGAACGTTTTCGCCATGTTTCCCTGGACGGTGTTTACAGCAGCGATCTCAGCCGGGCCCGGGAAACGGCGGCCACCATCGCCGCCCCCCACGGCCTGGAAGTTAATACAGTTACGGGCTTAAGGGAAATAAACTTTGGCGCCTGGGAAGGCCTGACCTACCAGGAGATAGTGGCGGGCTTCCCCTGCGAGTGGGAAGCATGGCGGCGGGATCCTGCTAATAAGATTGTCCCCGGCGGTGAAAGTTTCCGGCAGGTCATGGAGCGCGCATGGCGAGCCTTTAACGGGATCGTCCGGCAGGAAAAGGGGCGCAATATCCTGCTCGTCGCCCACGGCGGCAGTCTCAGGGCCCTTATCTGCGCCATCCTGGGGCTGGATTTAACTGCTGTCTGGCGCTTTCGCCTGGACAACACCGGGGTGAGTATTGTCGATTGTTATGACGATAAGCATATCCTGGTGCTATTAAATGATACTCACCACCTGGAAACCATGGGCGGGCCCGACGGCAGCGGTATTTTATAATCAATCCAGGGTAAAAGGATACCCTTTAAGGCAAACTACCTCCAGGAGGTGTTTGCCGTGGATCCTACCTTCAAGCCCGCGCGAGTGCCCTGGAGCACCCGGCCCGGCTTAAAAGAAATGGCAGCTGAGGTCGGGGTGGATTTTGACCGCTTCCTGGCCGGACTGGCTGCCAACCGCTCCGATACCGAACTGGCAGCCGAATTTGGGGTGGATTGTCAGGTTATTTTTCGCCTGCGGGACCATTTTGAACGTTACGGGCTTCATTCCATCATGGGGCAGGATTAGCCGGGTTTCCCGGCTATTTTTTTATTTCCTCTGGGAGCTGATATCAGGTATAATTAGGAACAACCCTGATCAGCTTGGACAGGACAGGCGGCTGGTACTGGCTACCTTGTTTATGGTATAATTAAACAATAATTTGGTCCTGTAAGGGGGCTTGAACTTGTCAACGGATAAGATTATTGGTGAAGGGTTGACTTTTGATGATGTCCTGCTGGTACCGGGTGAATCGGAAGTCCTGCCGCGGGAAGTGGACATCAGCTCCAATTTCACCCGCCATATTCGCCTCAATACTCCCCTGGTAAGTGCCGCCATGGACACTGTAACCGAAGCCAGGATGGCCATCAGTATGGCCCGGGAAGGCGGTATCGGGGTTATCCATAAGAACATGTCCATTGAGCGCCAGGCAAAAGAAGTTGACCGGGTTAAACGCTCCGAACACGGGGTCATTACCGACCCCATTTCCCTGACGCCTGACCACAAGGTACGGGATGCCGTGGCCTTAATGGAGCATTATCACATTTCCGGGGTACCCATTACGGTTAACGGCAAGCTGGTGGGTATCATCACCAACCGGGATATCCGCTTCGAGGAGAATTATGACCGGCCCATCAGGGAAGTCATGACCAAAGAAAACCTGGTAACCGCTCCGGTGGGTACTACTCTAAGCGAGGCCATGGCTATCTTACGCCGCTACAAGATCGAAAAGCTGCCCCTGGTCGATGACAATTACAACCTGAAAGGATTAATTACTATCAAGGATATCGAGAAGACGCGCAAATATCCCTTGGCCTCCAAGGATGAGAGGGGGCGCCTGAGGGTAGCGGCGGCTGTGGGAACAGGGGCCGATACTATGGCCAGGGTAGAAGCCCTGGTAGGGTCCGGGGTAGACGCCATCGTCGTTGACACGGCCCACGGTCAAGCCCGGAGTGTGCTGGAAACCGTCCGCCGCATTAAGGCCGCCTTTCCGGCAGTAGAACTAATAGCCGGTAATGTGGCTACAGCCGAGGGGACCCGGGCCCTGTGCGAGGCGGGCGCCGACGCCGTCAAAGTGGGCGTTGGTCCCGGTTCCATTTGTACCACCCGGGTCATTGCCGGTATCGGCGTGCCCCAGATCACGGCCATTATCGAATGTGCCCGGGCGGCAGCTCCCTTTGGCGTACCGGTGATTGCCGACGGGGGGATTAAATATTCCGGCGATGTTACCAAGGCCCTTGCCGCCGGGGCCAGTACGGTTATGATCGGTAGCCTGCTGGCCGGGACGGAGGAAAGCCCCGGGGAAATTGAAATCTTCCAGGGCCGCAGCTTTAAGAGCTACCGCGGTATGGGTTCCCTGGCGGCCATGAAGGAGGGCAGCAAAGACCGCTATTTCCAGGAGGAAGCGGAGAAGCTGGTGCCGGAAGGCATTGAAGGCCGGGTTCCCTATAAAGGCCCCGTGGCGGAAACCATTTTCCAGCTGGTCGGGGGCCTGAGGGCCGGTATGGGTTACTGCGGTGCCCGAAGTATCGCCGAGCTGCAGGCTAAAGGTCGCTTTATCCGTATTACTCCGGCGGGCTTGAGGGAAAGTCATCCCCACGACGTCATGATTACCAAGGAGGCTCCCAACTACCGGATTTAAGGCCTGGGCATAACTTGGAGAGGAGTGGAAGCAAATGGCGGCAGAAGTATTCTGGGCCGATATGCGGACAGAAAAAGGGAAGAATCTGGTGGATAAAGTGGCAACTTTATGGCGTAAAGCCGGCTTTCAAAAGGCCATCGCCCCGGAAGATCTGGTTGCCATCAAGATCCACTTTGGCGAAAGGGGGAATCTGGCCTATATTAACCCGGTCTTCGCCCGCCAGGTGGTAGAACTGGTTAAAACCGGCCGGGGTAAGCCCTTCCTTACGGATTCTAATACTCTCTATGTCGGTTCCCGTTCCAACGCCGTCGACCATTTACAGACGGCCATTGAAAACGGTTTTGCCTATGCTGTGGCCGGTGCTCCCTTGATCATTGCCGACGGCTTGAAAGGCAAGGATTATTTTGAGGTGCCGGTTAACGGCAAGCACTTCCAGCAGGTTAAAATCAGCAGTGCCATTTACCATGCCGACAGCCTGGTGGTCATGAGCCACTTTAAAGGCCATGAATTGACGAGTTTCGGCGGGACCATTAAAAACCTGGGCATGGGGTGCGGCAGCCCGAGCGGCAAGCAGATGATGCACAGTGATGTTCTCCCCGAGGTCCGGGAAGAAAAATGTATGGGTTGTGGAAAATGCCGGCGCTGGTGCCCGGCAGGAGCCATTACCGTAAATGGGAAGGCCAGCATCAATGCCGAGCTGTGCATCGGCTGCGGCGAGTGTACCGTCACTTGCCCGGTAAGGGCCATTAAAGCCAGCTTCAAGAGCGATCCGGTGGTGCTGCAGGAAAAGATTGTGGAATTTGCCCGGGGAGCCCTCAAAGATAAAGAGAACAAATGCGTTTTCTTTAACTTCGTGACTCACGTTGCTCCTGAATGCGATTGTAATTCCTGGAATGATGCCGCCATTATCCCCGATGTCGGCATCCTGGCTTCCTGGGACCCGGTGGCCCTGGACCAGGCCAGTTTTGACCTGGCCAATGCCCAGCCCGCCCTGCCGGGAACGCGCCTGGACGGCCACGAGGGAGGCAAAGATAAATTCCTGGCCCTCAGTGGGTATGACGGGACCCCCCTCTTAAAATATGCTGAGGAGATGGGCCTGGGAACACGAGAATATAACCTGGTTAAAATCTGAAAAGTATAGTTGGCAATGGGGACTTTAACTTAAAAAGACATCGACACCTTTTTAGCAGGAGGATTGGAAAAAATGGCGAACTTATATGTTAAGAAGCTGGAAGGCAAGCCCGGCCGGCAGCTGGCCTACCGCCTGGCTTACGGCTGCGATCTCCTGGAAGCCCTGCAGGGCATTGTTGAGGAAGAGGATGTGCGTTTCGGGTCCATTAACTTTTTGGGTAGTGTACTAAAGGCCAGAGTAGGATACTTTTTAGTAGAGGAAAAGCGTTTTATAACCCTGGAATGGGATCAGCTTATGGAAATTTTAAGCGGCTTGGGTAATGTTTCCTTGAAAGATGGCAAACCCTTTGTCCATGCCCACTTGACTTTCCTCGACCGCGAGGGAAAAGTTTACGGCGGGCATCTACTGCCGGGGACCATTGTCTACGCCGGGGAGGTTTTCATCGAAGAAATTGAACTCCCGGCACCGCCGGAGCGAGTCTATGACCCGGTAACCGGATTAAATCTGTGGGAATAG
This sequence comes from Moorella sp. E308F, assembly GCF_006538365.1. Taxonomy (NCBI): domain Bacteria; kingdom Bacillati; phylum Bacillota; class Clostridia; order Neomoorellales; family Neomoorellaceae; genus Neomoorella; species Moorella sp. E308F. Next base: position 297,952 of record NZ_BJKN01000002.1, read on the forward strand.
AATGGATGGGGTTTATTAGATTTGCTTAGTGGGGGTGGGGATAATGCTCATACCGGTGAAGGTAAAACAGATAGTCCTTGATCAGACCTTGAGTCCGGTAGTGTTGCTGAGTGACCAGGAGGAAACTCAGGTTCTGCCCATCTGGGTGGGGCCCTTTGAAGCCCAGGCTATTGCCCTGGCCATGCAGGGTATCCTGACACCGCGCCCCCTGACCCACGACCTGTTACGCTCCCTATGTGAGAACCTGGGAGTGGAGGTCAAAAAGGTCCTGGTCCAGGATATCCGCGACGGTACCTATTATGCTGAACTTTACCTCCGCCAGGGGGATAAAGAGATAGTAGTTGATGCCCGGCCAAGTGATGCCATTGCCCTGGCCCTCAGGACCAACGCACCCCTCTATATCACGGAAAAAGTAGCCGCCTATACCTTAAATATCGAGGACCTGGTCAGTGCCGACCAGGTTGAGGAATTACAGCAAATGCTCCAGGATAATAAACCCGAGGATGATAAAAAGCACCTGCATTAACAGGTTTTCCATCCCGGCCGGGTATAAGGCCGGGATTATTTGTAGCCCGGACTACGAAAATGTATAATAGAAAGAGCTACACTCTATATTTCCGGAGGGTTCAGGTTTGGCGGGTCAAGGGAAAACCTTTAAGATTATCACCTACGGTTGCCAGATGAATCAAAGGGACAGCGAAATGATGGCCGACCTCCTCCAGGCAGCGGGTTATGAGCCGGTGGCTGATGAGGCAGATGCCGGCGTCATTATCCTTGATACCTGCTGCGTGCGGGAAAAGGCTGAGAATAAAGTTTACGGTAAACTGGGCCAGATAGAAAGGCTGAAAAGCGCCAACCCGGACCTGGTAATTGCCGTGGCTGGTTGTATGGTGCAGCAGCCCGGGGTCGCCGAGAAGATTCGCCAGCAGGCACCTTATGTCGACTTGCTCCTGGGAACCCATAATCTGACTGACTTGCCCCGGTTGATTGAGGAAGTTAAAGAAATGCACCAGCCTCGCATAGCTGTCCAGGAAGAAGGCCCGGTGGTAGAAGAGCTCCCCCGGCGCCGGGCCCGCGGCGCCCAGGCCTTTGTAACCATTACCTATGGCTGCAATAATTTTTGTACCTACTGCATTGTGCCCTATGTCCGCGGTCGGGAGAGGAGCCGCCGGCCGGAAGATATCTTAAAAGAAATCAAAGACCTGGTTGACCAGGGGGTTATTGAGGTAACCCTGCTGGGCCAGAACGTCAATTCCTACGGGCGTGATTTGGAGGAGGAAATTACTTTTGCCGGCCTGTTAACCATGGTCAACGCCGTTGAAGGTTTAAAACGCATTCGCTATGTCACTTCCCACCCCCGGGATTTTACTCCCCATCTGGTGGAAACCATCAGCCGCCTGGATAAGGTGTGCGAGCACGTACACCTGCCTGTTCAGGCCGGCAGCAACCGCATCCTGGAACTCATGCACCGGGGCTATACGCGGGAGCATTACCTGGAGCTGGTCGCTTCTCTCCGCCGGCATATTCCGGGAATCAGCCTGACTACCGACCTTATTGTCGGTTTTCCCGGCGAAACGGAAGATGATTTCAGGGAGACCCTGGACCTGGTGGCCAGGGTGCAGTTTGACAATGCCTTTACCTTCATGTATTCGCCGCGTAAAGGCACGGTGGCGGCAACCCTGCCCGGGCAGCTGCCCCGGGAAGTAAAGAAAGAGCGCTTGAAGCGTTTAATGGAGCTCCAGAACCAGATTAGCCTTAAGAAAAACGAAGCCCTGGTGGGGCAGGAAGTAGAGGTGCTGGTGGAAGGGCCGAGTAAAACTGATGCTTCCCAATTAAGCGGGCGCACCCGGACCAACAAGCTGGTTATCTTCCCCGGCGATCGCAACTTAACCGGCAAGCTGGTCAATGTCCGGCTAACCCGGGCCCAGACATGGTTATTAAAAGGGGAAATCAGCCGTGCCTAAAGGACAGGCCCTGACTCCCATGATGGAACAATACCGCCAGATTAAATCCCAGTATCCTGATAGCATTCTCTTTTTCCGCCTGGGTGATTTCTATGAGATGTTTTACGAGGATGCCGAAGTGGTATCCCGGGAACTGGACCTGGTGTTGACCTCCCGGGGCGGCAAGGAAGCGGCCCCTATGTGCGGGGTTCCCTATCACGCTGCCGATAGCTATTTAGCCCGCCTCATAGCTAAAGGCTATAAAGTAGCCATCTGTGAACAAATGGAAGATCCCCGCCAGGCCAAAGGCCTGGTCCGGCGGGAGGTTATCCGCGTAGTTACGCCGGGGACGATAATTGATGAAAAAGCCCTGCCGGCCAAGGGCAACAATTACCTGGCGGCCGTTGTGGGTGAAGGCGGCAGCTTCGGTCTGGCCTGGGCCGATGCTTCCACCGGGGAATTTCAATTTACCCTCTGCCCGGGCCTGGAAGAACTCCTTGACGAACTGGTACGCCTGATGCCGGCGGAGTATTTACTGCCCCCTGAACTGGCTGCCGATTCCTCCTTTTGCCGGCGCCTGCAGCTCTATACCAGAGGTGTAATTACCAGCTGGGCCCCGGCGGCCGGCCCGGCAGATGCCCGGCAGGCCCTCGGCGAGCACTTTGGTAAGGAGAAATTGAGTCAGATGGAATTACCGCCGGCAGCCGCCCTGGCCGCAGCCATGGTTCTTTCCTTTCTGAAAGCTACCCAGCATAGCTCCCTGGCCCACCTGGACGCCCCGACCCCGGCAGCTGCCACCAGCCGGATGGTCCTCGACCAGGCCACCCGGCGCAACCTGGAACTGGTAGCCTGCGGCCGGGAGGAAAAGCGAGAGGGTTCTTTACTGTGGGTTCTGGATAAAACGGTCACCGCCATGGGCGCCCGCACCCTCAGGCGCTGGCTGGACCAACCCCTGCTGGATGTCAAGGCTATTAAGGCCCGCCAGGAAGCCGTAGCGGAGCTGGTGGACGGTTTTATTTTGCGTCAGGAGTTAAGGGAAGCCCTGCAGGCGGTGCGGGATCTGGAGCGCCTGGCCGGCCGGGTAGCTTATGGTACGGCCGGCGGGCGGGACCTCCAGTCCTTGAGGGGATCCCTGGCGGTGGTGCCGGAAGTTATGGAGCTGCTGGCAGGTGTCCGGGCCGGCCTTCTGCTTGCCATCAGGGAACAGATGGACCCCTTGACGGAACTGGTGGACCTCCTTGGCCGGGCCATTGTTGATGACCCGCCCCTTAGCATCCATGAGGGAGGGATAATCCGGCCCGGTTACAACGCTGAGGTTGATCGCTTGCGCCAGGCGGCAGAGCACGGTCGCGAATGGATAGCCGCCCTCGAAGCTGAAGAAAGGGAACGGACGGGGATCAAGTCGCTGAAGGTAGGCTATAACCGGGTTTTTGGTTATTACATAGAGGTTACCCGGCCGAATCTACCCCAGGTACCGCCCGATTATGAGCGCAAGCAGACCCTGGCCAACGCTGAGCGCTTTGTTACCCGTCGCCTCCAGGAACTGGAGCGCCAGGTCCTGGGAGCGGAAGAGAGACTGGTCCAGCTGGAGTATGAGCTTTTTCAGGCCCTCCGGGATGAAGTGCTGCAAGTCCTGCCCCGCATCCAGCGTACGGCCCGCGCCCTGGGGGTACTGGATGCTCTCCTTTCCCTGGCTACGGTGGCCGTCGATCACAATTATACCTGTCCCCAGGTAGATACCGGCATGGTTATCCAGATCGAGCAGGGGCGGCACCCGGTCGTGGAGCTGGTAGAAACCCACGGCAGTTTCGTACCCAACGACACCTACCTGGACCAGGAACAAAGGGTGCATATTATTACCGGGCCCAATATGGCGGGCAAATCCACCTATATCCGCCAGGTGGCTTTAATCGTCCTCCTGGCCCAGATCGGCAGCTTTGTGCCGGCCCGCAGGGCAAGGATCGGGGTGGTAGACAGGATCTTTACGAGGGTAGGCGCCGCCGATGACCTCTTTGCCGGCCAGAGCACCTTTATGGTCGAGATGCAGGAAGTGGCCAACATCCTGCGTCATGCTACCCGGAGGAGCCTGGTCATCCTGGATGAAGTAGGAAGGGGGACAAGCACCGCCGACGGGTTAAGTATTGCCAGGGCGGTGACGGAGTATTTACATGATGTTGTCGGCGCCCGCACCCTCTTTGCCACCCACTATCACGAACTGGTAACCCTGGCCGGCCAGCTGGCCGGAGTAAAGAATTATTGCGTAGCCGTACGGGAGGAAGGGGAAGATATAACTTTCCTGCGCACCATTGTTCCCGGCAGTACCGATAAAAGCTATGGTATCCATGTGGCCCGCCTGGCCGGTTTACCGGCTGCGGTGCTCAAGCGTGCCCAGGAGCTTTTAGAACACCAGCCGGGCGGTGAAAGCCGGGCTGCCGTTATACCAGCAAAGAAAGTATCCCTGACCAGTATTGAAAAACAGGTTTTACAGGAGCTGGCGAGTTTCGCCCTGATGGCCGCCACGCCCCTGGAAGCCATGGAACAGATTTTCCGCTGGCAGCGGCAGCTTCACCAGCAGGGGACGGAAATAGTAAAAATTGGCAGGGGATGATCCTTTGACAGGTGAGCTTTGTCCCAGGATAGCCATTCTGGATGCCGAGACGGCCAATCAGATCGCCGCCGGGGAAGTAGTCGAAAGGCCGGCCTCGGTGGTAAAAGAGCTGGTGGAAAATTCTTTAGATGCCGCTGCCCGGCATATTGCCATCGAAGTTAAAGGGGGCGGCCTCACCCTGATCCGTGTCCGGGATGACGGATGGGGGATTAACCCTGAAGATGCCCCCTTGGCCTTTGCCCGCCATGCTACCAGCAAGATTCGCCGGGCCAATGACCTGTGGGGGATTACCACCCTGGGCTTCCGGGGGGAAGCTTTACCCAGTATTGCGGCTGTAGCCCGGGTAGAAATGGATACCAGACCTCCGGGAGAGACTGCCGGCGTCAGGGTAAGGATAGCCGGCGGCGGGGAGCCGGAGATTACCGCCATCGGCTGCCCTCCCGGTACCACGGTTACGGTGACCGATTTATTTTATAATACTCCGGCACGGCGGCAGTACTTAAAGAAACCGGCAAGCGAGGCCCGCGCCGTCGTTGCTGCTGTAGAAAGGCTGGCCCTGGCCCACCCGGAAGTAGCCTTCAATCTCCACCTGGAGGGCAAGCGCCTGCTGTCTACCCCGGGCAACAGCGATTTACAGGCGGTGGTGGCGGCCATTTACGGCCTGGAAACAGGCCGGGAATTACTACCCCTGGCCGGCGAAGGCGAGGGCTGGACGCTGAAGGGTTTCATATCGCCCCCCTGGCTGCACCGGGCCGGCCGCAGCCAGCAGGTGTTAACAGTCAACGGCCGCTATATTTTTAACCGCCTCCTCACCCGCGCTGTGGAGGAGTGTTACCAGGCCGTTATTCCCAGCGGCCGCCATCCCCTTTTTATCCTGCAGCTGACCATCGATCCCCGCCTGGTGGATGTCAATGTTCACCCGGCCAAACTGGAGGTCCGCTTTCAGCAGGAATACGAGCTGGCCCGGCAGATAGCCGCCCTGGTAAACAGGGCCCTGCATACTCCCCGGGCCGTCGCGCCGGCAACTACTGCCGCCGCGCAGGTAACCACTGGACGGCTGGAGGGAAGGAAGACGGCCGCGCCGGGGGCCCTCCAGCAAGATTTTGCTTTCCAGCGAAAGGAAGTACAGGCCCGTTTTTGGGGAGAATATATATTAAAGGAAAGGCCTGCGGATGAGGAAAATAGGGCAGAAAAGGTTGGAGAAGTTCGGGCGGTAAAACCTGATAAGGAAATTGATACCCGGAGCGACTTACAAACAGAACCGGTGGATGCGAACAGCCAGGTCCTGCCGCCTTTAAGGGCCATAGGCCAGCTACTTAATACCTACATCCTGGCTGAAGGCATGGATGGCCTTTATATCATTGACCAGCATGCGGCCCATGAGCGCTGTCGCTTTGAAAGCCTGCAACAACGAGTTAACTCTGGCAGTTGGCCGGCGCAGATGCTGGAGCCCCCCCTGACCCTGCACCTCGCCCCGGCCATGACGGTAAAACTTGTCGAGCAAATTGTCACCTTACGGGAGCTGGGGTTTATAGTTGAAACCTTCGGCGCCAATTCCTTTTTGCTGCGCTCGGTGCCGTCAGGTGTGCCGCCGGGTAAAGAAAGGGAAGTCCTGGAAGATTTTCTGGCTGACGAAAATTTGCCGGCAGAAGAAAGGCTTTTAAAAATCTTGTCCTGCCACGGAGCAATTAAAGCAGGAGACACTCTGAGTGGGGTCGAGATGCAGAAGCTTTTAGACGAACTGCAGAAAATTAGCCGGCCTTATACCTGCCCCCACGGCCGGCCGGCTGTAGTCCGCCTGGACCGGTCCACCCTTGCCCGTTATTTTCACCGGCCTCAGGGCGCAGCGGCCTTGAGGATGCCATAAGGAGGGGGCGGTGATTAGGGATAAAGGTTAGGCTGGCAAGGAGGAGAACGTAGCGATTGACTGCCAAGAAGCCCCTGGCGGCCATCGTCGGGCCCACGGCTACCGGTAAGTCGGCCATCGCCCTGCACGTAGCTACCAGGCTGCAGGCGGAAATAATCTCCGTCGATTCCGCCCAGGTTTACCGGGGTATGGATATAGGCACCGCCAAACTGCCGCCGGCAGAACGGGTGGGTCCCGGCGGTGTGCCCATACCCCATCATTTGATCGACATTGTGGATCCGGACGAGCCCTTTAGCGTGGCCGATTTTCAAAAACTTGCCCGGGAAACCATAGCGTCCATCCTTCAACGGGGACGCGTGCCCCTGCTGGTCGGGGGGACGGGCCTTTATTACCAGGCCGTAGTCGACCCCTACCTTTTTACTCCCATGCCCGGGGATAAAAAAATCAGACAATATCTGGAAGAACAGGCGCGAAGCCGCGGTAATGAATACCTTTATGAAGAGTTAAAAAGAGTTGACCCGGAAGCAGCACGGCGGATTCACCTTCATGACCGGCGCCGGCTGGTCAGGGCTTTGGAGGTTTATATCATGACGGGAAAGCCCATTTCAGCGGCTTTAGAATGGCGGCGACGGCAAGAAACGCCTTACCGCCTGGCGGCGGTGGCTCTCACCATGCCCCGGCCGCAGCTTTACCGCCGCATAGAAGCCCGGGTCGATGCCATGATTGCCCAAGGGCTGGTAGAGGAAGTACGGGGTTTACTGGCCAGGTATGATCACCGCCTGCCGGCTCTCCAGGCCGTGGGCTATAAGGAAATTGGCGCCTACGTCCGCGGTGAAATGGAACTGGAGGATGCCGTCGCCCTTTTGAAACGCAATACCCGGCGCCTGGCCAAAAGGCAGCTGACATGGTTCAAGCGGGATACACGCCTGCGCTGGTGGGAAGTAGAACCCGGAAGACAGGAGGAAATAGCGGCAGAGATTGCTAATTATATTGCAGGATACCTTGATATTGATGTAGAATAGGGTTATACTAAACAAAAAATACCAACCTGGAGGGTAAAAGATGAATAAAACAGGGAACCTGCAGGATTTGTTTTTAAATGTGCTGCGCAGGGACAATACCCCCGTCACTATTTACCTGGTTAACGGCTTTCAACTGAAAGGGATAGTACGGGGCTTTGACAATTTTACCGTGGTCCTGGATTCCGACGGCAAGCAGCAGATGATCTACAAGCATGCCATTTCCACAATCACGCCTTTCCGGCCGGTTAACCTCATGGCCGAGAGCAAGGCTGAAGCCAAATAGGTATATACTTACCACCCCGGAACTCCCCGGCCCGAACCGGGGAGTTTTTCTTTGGTTTAGCCAGGAGAGGGGTATAATCTGCGGTTCCAGGTTAAAAAATAGGACCAGGGAGGAATCTCATATGCCCGGACCCAAGGTAAAGTGCAAAGTAAATACCTGCAACCACTGGATGAACGGCGACTTATGTTCGGCGGGAAATATAGATATTATGCATGAAGAAGAGGGTAAGATGGCCCAGAATCCCGAACAGACCCAGTGCAAGACCTTTTACGCCCGCCGGGGGTTGGCCAACCTGCTGGGCTCCCTGGATAATTTCAACTGGAGTGGCTTCTTGAGCAATACCTTCCTGCCCGGGGGAGAACTTTATCCCTCTGTTACCTGTATCGTCAATACCTGTACTTACTGGGCGGAGGGAAACCACTGTAAGGCCGAAAAGATTGATGTGGTCGGCGTTAATGCCGACGAAAGCCAGGATACCAACTGTTTTACCTTTAAGCGCAAAAGCTGACAGGAAAGAAGTGGCAGGGCCGGTTCTCCCGGCCTTTTTTCTTGCCCGACCCGGTGGTGCGTATAAATAAAATAAAGAGAGAGCAGGGGAGGGCGGGTGAAAAAATTGCAGGTTAAATTTGGCACAGGTAACCCCAAAGGAAGCAGCAGGTCCCTGATTCGCCCCCTCCAGCGCGACCGGGGGAGCGGGGGAAATGAATTAAACAGCCGGCGGCGGGTGGATGCTGTTATGGCCGAGCTGGAAAAGATGATCGGCCTGGAGAACGTTAAAGGTTTGATCAAGGAACTTAGAGCCTTTATTGAGATTCAACGCCGGCGCCAGCGGGAAGGCCTGGTGAGCAGCACCAATACCCTGCACATGATTTTTAAAGGCAACCCGGGTACAGGGAAAAGCACCGTCGCCAGGTTCATGGGGAAGTTATTCAAAGAACTCGGCGTATTGACCCAGGGGCACCTGATTGAAGTAGAACGGGCGGATCTGGTGGGGGAGTATATCGGCCACACGGCCCACAAAGCCCGGGAACAGCTTAAGAAGGCCATTGGCGGCATACTATTTATTGATGAGGCTTATTCCCTGGCCCGGGGCGGGGAGAAGGATTTCGGTCGCGAAGCCATTGACGTTCTGGTCAAGGGGATGGAGGATTACCGCGACAATATGGTTCTTATCCTGGCTGGTTATAAAGATGAAATGGACTATTTCCTGGAGACAAATCCGGGGCTGCGCTCGCGTTTCCCTATCCAGCTGGAATTTCCCGATTATACCGTGCCGGAATTGATGGCCATTGCCCAGTTAATGCTGGCGGAAAAACAATATATGCTTACGCCGGCGGCTGCCGGGGAACTGGAAAGAATTTTACGCCGGGAAGTCCTTTTCGGCCACCCCTATAACGGCAATGCCCGCATGGTGCGCAATATTATCGAAAGGGCCATGCGCCGCCAGGCCCTGCGGCTGGTAAACAAGAAAACCCTCACCCGGCAGGAATTAATGAGTATTGAAAAGGAAGACCTGCTGCGGCCGGCGCCGCCGGTCGGGATAAAGGAAGGTGAAAGCGACTTTGCCGGGGGACCACCGATCTGTTATAATAACTCCCGGTAGTTTGAGGTACGGGGGTTAAGAAAAAGAATTGGACTGGTACAAAGATATATCCAGTTTTTTTCCCGTTGCCCCCTGGCTGGTAGAGAAGCTAGAGGAAGCCGAAAATAATAGCCGGGAAGCAATCGCGGCCGTAAATGCCGTCAGTGACCGGAACCACTTCAAGGTCCTCCGGGCCTTTCAAAAACACGAGGTAAACGAGTACCATTTCCAGGATTCTACGGGATATGGCTACGGCGACCTGGGGCGTTCCACCCTGGAGCGGCTTTTTGCCAGCATTTTTGGCGGCAATGCCGCGCTGGTTCGCCCGCAGATTGTTTCCGGCACCCACGCCCTGACCCTGGCTTTAAGCGCCCTCCTGCGACCAGGAGACACCTTGCTCTCCGCCTGTGGGCGCCCCTACGATACCCTGGCTACGGTCATCGGCCTTGGCCCACGGGTTGCAGGAAGCTTAAGAGAATGGGGGATAAAATACGCCGAAGTGGCCCTGGACACCAGGGGCCGGCCTGACTTGGTTAAAATCGGCGAAGCGGTAACCAGCCTCAGGCCCCGCCTGTGCCTTATCCAGCGTTCCCGGGGCTATAGCTTACGTCCTTCCCTGGGTATTGAGGAGATTGCCCGGATTGTCGGCACCATTAAAGAGGCCAACCGGGAAAGCGTCTGCCTGGTAGATAACTGTTACGGGGAGTTAGTAGAGGATAAGGAGCCGGGCGAGGTGGGCGCCGATCTGGTGGTAGGTTCTTTAATTAAAAACCCCGGCGGCGGCCTGGCGCCGGGGGGCGGGTACATAGTGGGCCGGGAAGACCTGGTAGAGGTGGTGGCGGCGCGCCTTACCGCCCCCGGCCTCGGTGGTGAGCTGGGGGCCTTTACTGAGAAACGCCTTTACTACCAGGGCTTATACCTGGCGCCCCTGGTGGTCAGGGAAGCCCTAACGGGAGCCATCGTCGCGGCTGCCTTTTTCCGGGACCTGGGCTTTAACGTTGATCCCCTGCCCGGGGAACGGCGGCGGGATATCGTCCAGTGTATTATCCTGGAGAAAAAGGAAGCATTACTGGCCTTTTGCCAGGGACTGCAAAGGGGTTCCCCGGTAGAGGCAGGTACGCTGCCGGAACCGGCCCTTTTGCCCGGTTATAAGGACGAGGTCATTATGGCCGGGGGCACCTTTATCCAGGGGTCTTCCATTGAACTCAGCGCCGACGGTCCCTTAAGGCCGCCCTATGCCGTTTTTCTCCAGGGGGGACAGGCCTATCCCTATACCCGCATCGCCCTCCTCATGGCAGCCCAGGAATTGATAAACCGGGGTTTGCTTCAAGAGAAACGGCGGTAAAGGCCGATGACTTTACCCAGAATGCTTACTTCCCGGGTTTTGATGGGCTGCAGGCGGCTGTTGGCGGGAACCAGTTCTATATGGTCTTCATAGCGGTAGAAATATTTAACGGTAGCTTCGTCGCCGAGGAGAGCAACGACAATATCCCCGTTTTCGGCTCTGTCCTGGGGCCTGACGATGAGGTAATCGCCCTCCAGGATACCCGCTTCGATCATGCTGTCGCCCTGGACCTGGAGCATAAAAGCGTCTTCACTACCAGCAAGTTCGGAGGAGAGAGGAAAGACTTCTTCGATATTTTCTACGGCCAGAATGGGCTGCCCGGCGGTAATTTTGCCCAGCAAGGGGATGGAAACTATATTTCTGGATGTATGGGGTAGTCCCGGGTGGGGGGTAAGGATTTCAATGGCCCGGGAACGGGTGGGATCGCGGCGGATGTAACCCTTTTTCTCCAGCCGGTTTAAATGACCGTGAACGGTAGAACTGGAACGTAGCCCGGTAGCCCGGCAAATGTCCCGCACTGTAGGTGGGTAACCGTGCACTTCGATAAAATGGCGGATATAGTTAAGGACCATTTCCTGCCGGGGCGTTAAATCGGATGACACCCTCAATCCCTCCTGGATCAAGCTCTAACTTATCCTAACATATTTTTATCCTGTAAACAACCGTTCGATATATAAAAATAAATATTTGCTGCTATTTGGATGGAGCCCTTTACAAAGCTGAGGGGCAGCCGGTAGTTGACAGCTCAAAGATGAGCAGGGTAAATGAGGGAGGCGGTATGGTTTAAGAAACTATAACTTCCTATAATAATTATTATGTAAACTAATGAGGGGGCTTGCAGGATGAGCAATGAGAATAACAAATAAACCGGTGCCTGGACCGGTTTATTTGTCAGCACGCATAGCTAATCCCCGGGCAATCACCGATTGCACCGCCGGGCCACATCAGGTTCCGGCGGGGTTTTGGGTAAGGCAGTCATGACCGGCGTTGGCACCCGTATGTTCCCGGATGTCCTTTAAACTGTGGCAGCATTGCCGGGTTACTATGTGAGCCAATATCTCATTATCCGTAACGTTATTACAGTAGCAGATTATCCGGGGCGATTCTTCTTTAAACCAGACCGGTACGCGGACATTTTCCTTGGTAAAAACGGTGCCGTTGTCGCCGTAGTAGACAACGTTACATGATGATGACAGGCATAAATTGTACTGGATAGCCTTTAAAGATGCCGCTGCTGGCGTATTAAGTAAACTAGCTACCGTAATCTCCGGAACTTTTTGCCCCTTTGTACCACAGACCGGGCAAGCCGTAGCAGCTTCCCTGCCTTTACCACCGCAAACTTCATGCGTCATTATGAGTACTTCCTTTCTTTTATGTATTAAAAAGCTGGCCCGTCTATCCCGGGTAAAGTCCAGGACCAGCTTATATTATACTCCTTTTATTATTTATTTCCTATTATTTATTTTCCGGGCCCCGTTCGGGATCAATTATAACCTGGTTGCCGCGGATGTGATGAAGCTCCCTGGCCCTTACTTTTGAACGGCGGTCCTGATTGGGGCCGTTACGGCTGAGTTTAAAACGCCTGGGCATCTCTTTCCACCCCCTTGCTAATTATTGAGTAAAAGACGGGCCTTGGAACTATGAAGCAATTCCTATCGCTAGTTTATATACCTTACCTTGCCTCTACCCAGGCAATTCCCGGTATTATGTTAATGAAATAGAGAATAGACACTGCCCTCAGGTATGATAATAAGCTTAAAGGGGGGATTTCAGGTGTTCCGAGCCCGTTTTACCATGGGGTCGCGCCCTCAGCGGCGCGGCTGGCCCTGGTGGCTCACCTTACTGGCTTACCCCATGGGCTTGCTGGATGGTTACTTGTTAAGTATATGGTTGCGACGACGCCAGCAACAAGAACCAGTCGGCTAGCCGGGGGCTAAGCCCCCTCCTTTTCTTACCGATTTTTTCAACCTACTTCCAGTTTCTTGCTACTTTTATATACCTGGGCGGGACGGTCGACAATAGCGGCAGAGCCTGCCTGCATGAGGTTTTTTTACCCCCGCAGCTTTTGAAGCTCTCTACGGCAGCTCTGGGTTTGCCCCGCCTATATTACCGAAGTAAAATAAAATTTTGCAATATACCGATAAAACCACAACCGATGCCACCTGTGCTATTATATAAGTAAGCTCAAGGAGGTGTCTTCGTTAGTGCGCCCTTTTCTTAAGTGGCCGGGCGGCAAGTACCGGATCGTCAACGCGATCAGGGCCAGGTTGCCTAAAGGCAAACGCCTGGTGGAGCCCTTCGCCGGGTCCGGCGCGGTCTTCCTTAACACCGACTACCCGGCCTACTGGCTGAGTGACAGCAATGCTGACCTCATCAACCTCTACCGCACGCTCCAGTCCCAGGGAGAAGAATTTATCCGGTACTGCCGCTCCTTCTTCGTTCCGAAGAATAACACGCCGGAAAGGTACTACGAACTGCGGGAAACCTTCAATAACACGAAAGACGTCGTGCTGAAGTCGGCCCTGCTGGTCTACCTTAACCGTCACGGCTACAACGGGCTGGTCCGCTACAACGCGCAAGGTAGCTATAACGTGCCCTTCGGCCAGTATAGAAGGCCCTACTTCCCGGAAGCCGAGATGAGGTACTTCTACCAGAAGTCGCGGGATGCTGAGTTTACTGTGGCTGATTTCACCGAGGTTATGGCCGCGGCCCGACCCGGGGACGTCTTCTACTGCGACCCTCCCTACGTGCCGCTTTCCGAGACCGCCAACTTCACTACCTACAGCGCCGGTGGCTTTTCCATGGACCAGCAGGCGGAGCTGGCCCGGCTTGCTATAGAGCTTTCGCAGGCGGGCATACCGGTCCTCATCTCCAACCATGAGACTGAGTTTACCAACAAAGCCTATCAATCGGCCAGTATAACCAGGATCCAGGTCCAGCGGTCCATCAGCTGTGATGGGAACAACCGTGGCAAGGTCGGCGAAGTGCTGGCCCTTTTCGAGGGGGCAAGGCTATGACTTAGATTGGATATGCCAATGACTCGCGCCTTTTGCTTGTCCCGCCATGGAAAATTAGAACTGACCTCGACAATTTTGCCCACGAAAATAGCCCCCTTCTAGCGTTACCGCTCTCTTTTAGGGGGCTAATCCGGCTGAAGCCTCGAATTTAAGGAATGGTAGCCCTACGGGGATTCGAACCCCGGTTACCGCCGTGAGAGGGCGGCGTCCTAGGCCACTAGACGATAGGGCCTCAACCCGGTATTTATTATAGCACAGATTCCCATGAGCCGTCAAGACATAGTTTTTGCACCAGGGCAATTTCAGACCCGTATTCTTTATAGTTGCTTACCGGTGTTTCTAAAAGCATGGTTAACTTACGAAGAAAAGGATCATTGACAATAGCAGCTATCCCCTGCTCCCCCAGTTCTCCCCTGCCGATACCGGCATGGCGATCCCGGTGACTGCCCAGGGGTACCAGGGAATCGTTTAAATGCATGACCCTGATTCGCTCCAGGCCGATCTCTGCTTCTAACTCTTTTACCAGTTGCCGGCAGCCTGATGGGGTTCGCAGGTCCCACCCGGCGGCGAATAGATGGGCCGAGTCCAGGCAAACACCCACCCTATCCGGCCAGTTCAGGCCCGCCAGGATGTAACGCAAATCCTCGAGGGAACCTAATTCTTTTCCCTGACCGGCCATAGTTTCCAGTAAAAGCATTGGGACCGGACCGGGGATACTTAAATAGGACTCTTTGATCACCTGGATAATCCTCTCCAAAGCGGCCTCGCGGTCGCCTTCGTAATGGCCGGGGTGAGTGATCAGGTATTCGCCCCCGATAGCAGCCACCCTCAAGGTGTCATCATGAAGTACCATACGGGCAAATTCCTGCTGCCTGCCTGGCACAGCTCCCAGGTTGACGGTATAGGGCAGGTGGCCGGCAATGGGATAGAGGCCGGCCCTTTGTCTGGCCTCCTGCCAGGTGGCTATTTCTGAAGGTGGGATTTCCCTGGCCGCGCCGCCGCGGGGGTTGCGGGTGAAATACTGGAAGGTATTGGCCTTTATCTCTGCGGCCATAGTTACGGTTTTCGGCAATCCCTTCGCTATGGAAAGGTGGGCTCCCAGGCGTAGCATTTTCATGCCTTCCTCCGGGTCTAATGATTATCACATTTTTCGAAACTGGACATTGTTATTATCCTCAATCACCGCTAGGAGCATGCCGGCCAGGATGAACAGGCAACCGGCCCCCTGGCGCCAGGTAAGGGTCTCCTGGCCCCAGCGATAGGCTGCCAGGGCGGCAAAAACGGGTTCCATGGTGAAGATAATGGCTGTATGGGCGGCGGTGGTAAACTGCTGGACTTTGTTTTGAATGAGGTAGGCCAGGGAGGTGGCCGGCAGGGCTGTAAGCAGGAACGCCTGCCAGACGGCGGGAGTAAACCTGGCCGGTAACCTTTCACCGGGGAGGGCCAGCAAAAAAGCAACTACGGCAACGGTGCCCAGCTGCACGCCGGTAAAGAGCAAGGAGTTATGGCGGCTGGCATAACGGTCTACCAGTAAAATCTGGCCGGCAAAACAAAGGGCGCCCAGGAGGACCAGAAAATCACCGGGATTAAAGGCTAAACCCGCATTTAAAGTCAGGAGAGCCAGGCCAATGGTTGCGGTAAAGGCACCGGTTATGGTGAAGGCACCTGGTAAGTTACGGTAGAAAATAGCGCTTAACAGGGGTACGAGGACTACCGATAAACCGGTGATAAAACCGGCGCCGGCTGCTGATGTAAACTTTAGGCCCAGGGTTTGAAAGATATAACCCCCACTTAAAAAAAGGCCCACCAGGCTGCCGTTAACCAAGGTAAACCGGTCAATGGCAAACCAGTGCCGCCAGGCTACAAGGGCTAAAAAAATAAAGGCCAGCAGGAAGCGCAGGGCGACAAAATATAAAGGCCCGATACCGGTTAAAGCCCGCTGCACGGCTACAAAAGTAGTTCCCCAGATAAAGGTTACCAGTAAAAGGGCGGTATCAGCCAGGAGCTGTTTTGGCAATGCAACTCACCGATTTTATTATCCATTTCCAGCGATAACCTGTCAAGAATTAACCTACCGCGGCAGGATTTTTATTAATTAAAGCGAATAAATATTAGATTGTTGCCCGGTGGCAAGTGATAATTTGTATAAGGAGGAAAAAGTTCATGAAGGCGTGGCAAAAGATATTTAGCTTACTGGTGCTGGTGTTTTTAGTCGCTGGCCTGGCCGGCTGCGGCAGCGGCGCTTCCCAGGAAAAAGGTCCTGATACACAAACCAAGCCAGCCGCTTCCGGTACCAGCACCTCCAGCAGGCCCAAATATTCTGTAGCTCTGGAAGCTACCTTTGCGCCCTTTGAATTCCGGGATATGAAGACGGGTGATTTTACCGGTTTCGATGTCGACCTGATCAAGGCCATCGGCCAGGTAGCCGGCTTTGATGTGGAAATTAAAGAAATGGGCTTTGATGGTATAATTACGGCCCTGCAGACCAACAACGTCGACCTGGCCATCTCCGGGATCAGCATTGATGATGAACGCAAAAAAGCAGTAGATTTTTCCCTTCCCTACTACCAGTCGGGACTGGTGGTGGCGGTAAAGGCGGATAACAATACCATCAAGGGCTTTGATGATTTAAAGGGCAAAAAGATTGCCGTCCAGATCGGTACCACCGGTGCCAAAGAAGCGAAAAAGATCCCCGGGGCCAAAGTCACTGAACTGGATAAAGTACCGGATGTCTTCCTGGAACTGAAAAATGGCGGTGTCGACGCTGTGGTAAATGACCTGCCTGTTACCGCCTATTATATCCAGCAGGGCAATAAAGATATCAAGATTGTTGGCGATGTAAGGTCGGCTGAGTACTACGGTATTGCCGTTCCCAAAGGTAAACCGGAAGTCTTGCAGAAGATCAATGACGGCTTAAAGGCCCTTAAGGCCAGTGGCCAGTATGCTGAGATTTATAAGAAGTGGTTCGGCCAAGAGCCGCCTGCTTTCCTGCCCGGCGAACCGCCGCAGCAGATACAATAAGTTCCTGGGAATCAAACAGTATGCGTAACACCGTCCGGTGTTACGCATACTGCTGTTCCGGGTCTAGTGAGGTGAAATTTTTTTGGGCTTAGTTATCCAATCCCTGCCCTATTTATTGCTGGGGGCCGTGCAAACTTTAAAGATAACCCTGGTTGCCGTTTCATTAGGGTGCGTTTTCGGGCTTATTGCCGGGTTGGGTCGCCTCTCCCGCCGGCGGCTGACCAGTTTTCTGGCTACGTGTTATGTTGATTTTTTCCGGGGTACGCCTTTACTGGTCCAGATCTTTATTGTGTATTATGGCTTTCCCCAGTTACTGAATGAAGGGCAACAGTTTTTAATGACCCACTTTGGCTTGCCCCAGCTCTTACAAACCACCCACATCCCTGTCTTTGTGGCTGCTACGGTATCTACCAGCCTGAATAGCGGCGCCTATGTGGCCGAGATTTTCCGGGCCGGTATTCAATCCATTGAAAGAGGCCAGGTGGAGGCGGCCCGTTCCCTGGGCATGACGGAAAGGCAGACCATGCGGTATATCGTCCTGCCCCAGGCCTTCAAGAGAGTTATTCCACCTTTAGGTAATGAATTTATCGCTATGCTCAAGGATACCTCTCTTCTCTCCGTTATCGGTTACGTGGAATTGACCCGCCATGGGCAGCTGATTAGCGCCGCTACCTTCAGACCTCTTGAGGTCTACTTTGCGGTGGCCCTTATTTATTTAGTTATGACCTTTACCATCTCCCGCCTGGTGGATTATCTGGAAAGGAGGCTGAGGACCGGTGACCATGATCGAGGTTAGAGACCTCCACAAGAGTTTCGGCTCCCTGGAAGTTTTGCGTGGGATTAACTGTACAATTGCCCCCAGAGAGGTTGTAGTCGTCATCGGTCCCAGCGGCTCCGGGAAAAGCACCTTTCTCCGCTGTCTCAACTTACTGGAAATACCCACCCGGGGGGAGATCATTATTGACGGCATCTCTCTGACGGATCCCCGGACCGATATTAATGCCGTGCGGCAGGAAGTAGGTATGGTCTTCCAGCGCTTTAATCTTTTTCCCCATAAGACGGTGCTGGAGAATATAACCCTGGCACCTATTAAGGTGCGCCGCCTGCCAGCTGCCCAGGCTGAAAAACTGGCCCGGGAACTGTTGGCCAGGGTGGGTTTAAGCGATAAAGCCGATTCTTACCCCGAACAGCTCTCGGGAGGCCAGCAGCAGCGGGTAGCCATTGCCCGCGCCCTGGCCATGCAGCCCAAGGTAATGCTCTTTGATGAACCCACCTCGGCCCTGGACCCGGAAATGGTCGGCGAGGTACTGGCAGTAATGAAAGATCTGGCCCGGGAGGGCATGACCATGGTGGTTGTAACCCATGAAATGGGTTTTGCCCGAGAAGTAGGCGACCGGGTGTTCTTTATGGATGGGGGTTTGATTGTTGAAGAAGGAACACCGGACCAGATCTTTAATAATTGCCAGAACCCGCGCACCAGGGCGTTCCTGAGTAAAATTCTTTGATATTTTAACTTTGAACATGCAAAAAAAGCCACCGCCGGAAATACCGTGGTGGCTTTAAAGTTTATCTATGGCTAGAGGAGGTGTGAGAGGAACGCTAACGGGGCTGCTTGTGCTGGAAAAATTTGCTCAGGTCCATTTGCTCTAGATTGTTTAAAATTTTATCGGCCTTATCGCGTGTCAGCTTGCCGCTGGCTACAGCCTGATCTAATTGGGTTTTAGCTTCATTAATTAACTTTTCTTTAAGCTGGGCCAGGGTCAGGCCCTTTTCCGTTGCTATTTGCTCCAGGGTTTTGCCAGCCTGGATTTCCTGGCGCAACTCCTGCGGCGTAATTCCCAGGGCGGTGGCGATTTCGTCGCCAAATTTGTATCCCCAACCGTGGGCGGGCCGCTTAAAACCGCCAAACCCGGGCCAGTACCCCTCTTCCAGGGCTTTTTGCAGCTTCTGGGCTTTGTCGCTGTCGATTAAACCGGACGCCTGGGCGGCTTCCACAGCCTGCTGCCCGGCGTTTTTCATGGCTTCCTGAAGCCGGCTTACATCTATCCCCAGGTTAGCAGCCAGCTTTTCCAGGTAGAGCTGTTTCAGGCTGGCCCCGGGCTGGGAAGAAGGATTGGCCTGGGCCATGGCCACACCGGCAGCAACCAGGCTTATGACCAGCACCAGGATTAAAACCAGGCTGAAGCGCTTTTTGATTTTAGTCAAGATTTCACCTCCTTCCTGGAGTTTATTTTATCCACTTCTGTTAAGAAAAAGATGAAATTAACCTGAGAAAATGATAAGAAATTATATGGCCTTTAACAACGGGAGGATAACCATGAAAGTGGTGCCCTCCCCTACCCTGCTTTCTACCTTGATCTCCCCCTGGTGTTGCTCGACAATCCAGCGGGCTATGGCCAGCCCCAGGCCGGTACCGCCGCTGCTCCGGGTGGCGTCGGCGCGGTAAAAACGTTCAAAAATGTGCTCCAGATCCTCAGGAGCAATGCCGGGACCGGTATCTTTCACCTGGATTATCAGTTTTTCATGTTCAACTGCTGCCGCCAGCTCGATCCTGCCTCCGGCAGGAGTATATTTAAAAGCGTTGTCCAGCAAGATAAAGAGCAGCTGCTTTAAATAATCCCGGTTGCCCAGAACCTGCTGTCCGGTGAGGCTTTCAAGGCCCCTGGCTGTAAAAGTTGCCTCGCCCAGCAGGGGAGCCTGGCGGACTATTTCCTGTAAAAGCCCGGCTATTTCCAGGGGCTCGCGTTTGATTTCCAGCCCGGCGTCCGCCCGGGCCAGGGTGAGGAGATCATTGACCAGGCGGCTCATGCGTTCAGCTTCGCTGGCAATATCGGCCAGGGCTTCTTCCTGGGTGGCCATGTCGGCACCCTTCATTTTGCGCAATAAATCGATGTTGCCGCGAATGGTAGTCAGGGGAGTACGCAGTTCATGGGAAGCATCGGCGACAAAGCGGCGCTGGGCGCTGTAGGCTTCCTCCAGCCGGGTGTAGGCTCTTTGCAGGCGCCCCAGCATGGCATTAAAGGTAGCCGCCAGCCGGCCGATCTCGTCCATGGGGCCATGGTAGGGGACGCGCTGGGCCAGGTCCCTTCCCTCCCCTATTTGGGCCGCTACCTGGGTCAGGCGCTCAATGGGCCTGAGGGCTGCCCGGGCCAGGATATATCCCAGGATGGTGGCAATCAAAACAGCAACCAGGCCCAGGAAGATAAGTACCCGCCGCAGGTCACTCAAGGTTTTTTTTACGGGACTGAGGAGACGGGCTACCTGCAGTATGCCCACCGGCTGGCCCTTGAGCAAAAGAGGAACATTATAAATCCTTAAGGGGTAATTATCAATAGACTCCGTGGTAAAGAAATCAATTCCCTGGTGGGCCTGGATTAAGGTTTGGGGTCCTACGGGCAGGGTCTGGCGACCTAGATTGCTGGATCTGGTAACGACAAAGCCCTCCCTATCGACTACTTGCAAAAAGATATCGGGTGCAGCAAAGACATTAACATCGGGCAGGGTGATGCGCTGCTGGCGCAGGAAATTGCTTTCAACTTTTATAGAACTGATAACCTCCTTGGCGCGGAAGGCCAGGGAACGATCAATGGCGCTGGTCAGATAGCGGCCCATGAGAATATAGACCAGGCTTCCCAGAACGAGAAAGGTGAGGGTCAGGATAACAGTGACTAAAAGGGTTAGACGCCAGCGCAGGGTCATGGCTGTTGCTCCTTAAGGACGTAGCCCACCCCGCGGACCGTCTGGATGAGGCGCGGTTCGCCCCCGGCTTCCAACTTGGAACGTAAATAACCAATGTAAACTTCCAGGACGTTGGATTCGCCGCTGAAATCATAACCCCAGATGCGAGTCATGAGTTCGTCGCGGGTAAGGACCCGGAGGGGATTTTGCAGGAAATAAGCCAGGAGTTCATATTCCTTGGCCGTGAGGGTGAAGGTGCGTCCTCCCCTTTTTCCCTCCCGGGTGGCAGTATTTAAGGATAAATCGCTGTACTGGAGGATTTCTGCCTCTTTGCCCCGCGACCGTCGCCGCAGGAGGGCGCGGATGCGAGCGAGCAGTTCTTCCAGGGCGAAGGGTTTAACCAGGTAGTCGTCGGCTCCGGTATCCAGGCCCAGGACCCGGTCGGCGGTATCATCCCGAGCCGTCAGCATGAGGATGGGAATATCACTGTGGGCCCGCAACTGCCGGCATACGGCTAGACCGTCAATGCCGGGCAGCATGATATCAAGGATAATGAGATCGGGCTGGCTGGCCGCCAGGGCCAGGGCCTGATGCCCGTTGCTGGCGACTTCTACCTCATAACCTTCGTAGGTCAGAGCCCTTTTTAGCATGGAGGTTATTTTGGCGTCGTCATCGACAACCAGGATGCGGGTCCGCAAAAGTATCACCCCTCAAGTTGTTTCAAATATAACGCGGGGTTAAAATACTGTCAAGGGTAGCGGCCCGTGTTTTATGCCGACCGGGAGGGCGCCCTGCCCTTCGTCGAAGGGGCCAGCAACTTATGCTCGCGCTAAGTTGTCTATAGAGTTAGATTGCTGTAACTTACAGGTTGGCCTGAAACCCCAAAAATGAATCCGGGTACGCTTGACTTTAACATAGTTTTGTGCTAATATACATGTTGCGCGGAAAAAACGATGCGGGATGGTGTAGCGGTAGCACCCATGACTCTGGATCATGTTGCCCAGGTTCGAATCCTGGTCCCGCAGCCAGAATTTAATCCCCTTTCCAGATGGAAAGGGGATTTTACTTATTTGGGGGCCAGTATGCTAATACTGGCCCCCTGCCCTTTTTCTAACCCAGGTTTTCCCGGATCCACCTGGAAGCCCGGGACAGGCGCTCGAGGACGGTTTCCCTACCCAGGAGTTCCAGAATTTCAAAGAGGCCGGGGCCCATAGTGCGGCCGGTGACTGCCAAACGGGTGGGATGGAAAAGCTGCCCCGTACTTATTTCCTTCCTTTCTGCCAGGGTGCGGTAGGCCTCTTCTGCTGCCGCGGCGGTAAATTGGGGTAAAGCTGCTAGCTCTTCCCTGGCTTCATCCAGCAATGCGGCTACCCCTGGTTTGCTGAAGTACTTGCGGACACCCTTTTCCTCATAGGAGGTTACATCGGTAAAGAAGTAACTGGCGGCATCGGCTACTTCGGCCAAGGTCTTAACCCGGTCGCGGACGGCAGCGATGACAGCCCGGACATGGTCATAGTCCTCCTCCGGTAACGGGTCAGGAAGGAGCCCTTTAGCCTGTAAAAAGGGGATGGCCAGGCGGGTAATCCGGTCGAGATCACCCTCTCGCAAGTAGTGACCATTAATCCAGGTTAACTTTTTGGTATCATATATTGCCGCATTTTTAGAAACCCGCTCTAGAGAAAAACTGGCAACCATCTTTTCCAGGGGAATAATTTCTTCTTCGCCTTCAGGAGACCACCCCAGCAGGGCTAGATAGTTAATAATAGCTTCCGGCAGGTAACCCTCATCACGGTATTCTTCTACCGAAGTAGCACCGTGGCGTTTACTTAACTTGCTGCGGTCGGGGGCGAGGATCATGGGTACATGGGCAAAGGCCGGCATCTCATAACCCAATGCTTCATAAACAAGTATCTGTTTGGGAGTATTGGAGAGGTGCTCCTCTGCCCGGATGATATGGCTGATTTGCATTAAGTGATCATCAACCACGGTGGCAAAATTATAGGTTGGCATGCCATTGGATTTAACAATGATGAAATCATCGATAGTATCATTCTCAAAGGTAACTTCACCGCGAACAATATCCCTGACCGTCGTTGTCCCTTGGTCGGGGATCGCCAGGCGAATAACCGGCTGCCTACCCTCCTTCTCCAGGCGGGTACGATCTTCCGGCGTAAGATAACGGCAGCGGCGGTCGTACATGGGGGGGCGACCTTCGGCCTGGGCAATCTTACGCCGGGCGGCGAGTTCTTCCACGGTACAGTAGCAGAGGTAGGCTTTACCTTCATTTAACAGGCGTGCTGCTTCCCGGCGGTAAAACTCCAGCCGCTGGGACTGAAGATATGGTCCATAAGGGCCTCCCTTTTCAGGGCCTTCGTCCCAGTCCAGGCCCAGCCAGCGCATGGCAGCCAGGATTTCCCGGTAGGAAATATCCGTTGAACGTTCCATATCGGTATCGTCAATACGCAAGATAAAGGCACCGCCATGGTGCCGGGCAAAAAGCCAGTTAAACAATGCTGTACGGGCCCCGCCGATATGTAAGCTGCCGGTGGGGCTGGGGGCAAAACGGACACGAACCTTCGACAAACGACAACACTCCTATCATAATATCTTTACTAAATTTAACGTAATAATAATTGATACTGGGCCTCCAGGCGGCGGGCCATGGCTGCTGCTGCAAAGGCTACGGCATTTTGACGGGCCTGTTCGCCCATCTGCCGCCGGAGGCTTAAATCCTTAACTAATTGCAACACACAGGCGCTAAAGGTATTTATATCTAACGAAGTTAAAAAACCATCTTTTTCATTGACAACCATTTCCTCGACACCGTAGGCCTTAACGGCTACTACCGGCAGGCCGGCAGCCTTGGCTTCCGCGATTACCAGTCCCTGGGTTTCGGTGACTGAAGCAAAAATAAACAAGTCGGCCCCCGCATAGACGGCCGGCATTTGTTCAAAGGGAAAAGACCCAGCAAAGGTGACGGCCTGGTTGATTCCTAAAGAACGGGCCTGGCTTTGCAGAGTTTCCTTTAAGGGGCCGCTGCCCACCAGAACTAGGCGGGTATCCGGTACCTGCTGGTGTACAAAAGCAAAGGCCTGCAGGATAAAGGTGATGTTTTTTTCCTTACCCAGGCGCCCGACATGGAGGAGAATGATTTCCTCCGGTGGCAGCTGTAGGTATTTGCGCAACCAGGTGGAATCGAGGTTTTGAAAGCGGTCCAGTTCAATACCAGTGGGGATACTAACCACCGGTACTTTGACGCCGTTTTCCCGTAAGTAAGCGGTAATAACCTCTGTCGGTGTAATTACCAGCTGGCAACGGTTACAAAAAGATACGGTATAATGGCGGACTGCTTTGCGCATCAGCCTGGGTGCCAGGGGAAAATAGTGCACATATTCTTCATAAAGGGTGTGATAAGTGGCCACCAGCGGTAACCCCAGCTGCCTGGCCATCCGTGCCCCCAGTTGCCCCATTAAAAAAGGGGAATGTACATGGATAAGGTCAATCCTTAACTCCCGCAAGACCCGGGGTAAAGCCGGCGCCACCGGGATGGCCAGGGCAAATTCTTTAAAGGTTGGTGCCCTTAGTGAATGGAAACGGTAGATATCTTTTTCGGGCCTGGAGTTACCATAGCTGGGAGCAAAAATGGATACCCGGTGCCCCAGGCGCCGTAGTTCATTACTGAAGGTGACAATGGATCTGACTACCCCGCTGGTATATGGCAAATAACTATCTGTAAAAATACCTATATGCAACTTTAAGCCGCCTTTCTTCAGGTGGCATTATCCTTATTATATCACTACGGTCGCAGGGTAGCTACTACCCGCTGGGGTTTTAAGAGGAAATCAAGGGCGTCCAGGATATCGGTGAAAACCATGTCCGCCTGTTGCATGGCCTGGAAGGCGGCTCCTTCGGGTCCTAAAACCAGCAAACCCAAGGCGGCCCGGCCGAGCATCTGAGCATCATTGACGCCATTGCCAATGGCAGCTGTATGTTCTGCTCCTAATTCCGTAATTATCCGTTCCTTATCCGGCCCGCCGGCCTGGCTGTCGACTTTTGTTAATACCACCGGCAAGTTCCGGCAGGCGGCGGCAGCTGTGCCGAAGGTATCAGCCGTCAGGATATAAACCTTAAGCCTTTCCGCCAGGGCCTGCAGGCGCCCTGCCACCCCCGGCAGGAGCTGGCCGTCGCAGGCAATGGTACCGTTAAAGTCCAGGACAACCTGGTGAATTTCTATCCTGCGCCCGGGTACTTCATAAATTAGCATGTGCTTTCCCCTGCCAAAAATATTTATAATGTTCTTCCTGCTTGCCGGCAGGATTTATAAAAGGGTAAACGAAATAAAATTAATTAGACATTAACAAAGGAGGTTAGCCGGGATGTTTGTCCGCGACCATATGACTCCCAATCCCATTACAGTTACCAGGGAGACTTCCGTCCTGGATGCCCTCGAGCTAATGAAGAAGCATAAAATCCGGCGCTTACCTGTGGTCCAGGATGGACGGCTGGTAGGGTTGGTTACTGAACGGGATATCTTGAGGGTTTCTCCTTCCCCGGCTTCAACTCTCAGCGCCTTTGAAGTCAATTACCTGGTAGCCAAGATGACGGTTAAAGATGCCATGATTAAACGCCCCATTACCGTTCCTCCGGATATGACCATTGAAGAGGCGGCTCTTTTGATGCGGGAGCATAAAATCGACAACCTCCTGGTCATGGAAAAGGAAAAGCTCGTCGGTATTATTACCCAGACCGACCTCTTTGAGGCCTTGATTAAACTCTTCGGCCTGCGGCGCCCGGGTGTGAGGGTTACCCTGGAAGTAGAAGACCGCATTGGCGTCCTGGCTAACATTGCCCGGCGGGTAGCAGACGCCGGCATCAATATTATTAACGTTGCCAACCGCCATAAAGACGATGTCCATACCTATGTCGTCCTGCGGCTGGCAACGGATGATGTCAGCGCTCTCTTACCCGCTCTGGAAGCCGAAGGCTACCGGGCAATTCACGTGAGTTCTTACAACGGCTAAAATTTAACCGCATTTACTGAAGCCACAACTGCAGGTGACACAGCCTTCCTGGAAATGGAGGTTAGAACCGCACTCCGGGCAGATGCCTTTCTGGATGAGTTCGGCTTCTTCAGCCGGGCTTAAAGGCTGGAAACTGGGCTGCTGGTTTTCAATGGTAGCGCTAATCTCGGCCAGGGCGCGGGCGCTGAAATCAGATGGTAGTTGGTAAGAACCGTGGTCGTGCCAATTTTTTAGCTCCTGGGCTAGGACGCGGCCGATGATGTCCGGGCAGGATTTACCGACTATACTTTTATCGGTGGCCCGGCGCCGTAAGAAATTGGGGCAGCTTACCGAGGTGAGTTGGTCAATAATGGCCTCCGGGGCAATATTGGCCCGCAGGGCCAGGGAAATCAGCCGGCTGACACCTTCGGTAAAACCGCTGCAGCCGCCGGAAGAGCCGGTGGTGATAAAGGTTTCGATTAAACCCTCCTGGTCATAATTGACGGTGATATACATTTTACCGCAGCCCGTCTTAACCTGCTCGGTAACACCGCAGGTACGTTTCGGCCGCGGCCGGGGATGGGTTTTCTGGCTGGAGGGAATTTTGGTAGCAATATTTTTGGTGCCGCTGACAAGCACTTCCTGTTCCCGGCTGCCGGAACGGTAAACTGTCACCCCTTTACAACCTAGCTGGTAGGCCAGCTCGTAAACCCGGCGCACATCTTCCCTCGTGGCGCTGGGCGGGAAATTAACTGTTTTGGAGACGGCATTATCGGTACTGGCCTGGAAGGCGGCCTGCATGCGGATGTGCCACTCCGGGGCGATTTCCAGGGCTGTGGTAAAGACCCGGCGCATATCCGGCGGGATCTGCTTGATATCATGGATACTTGTCCCAGCGGCAATTTGCTGGAAAATTAACCTGGCCTCGTTCGGGGCAAAGTTTTCTTCTATATAAGCCCGGAAAACAGGGTTAACTTCAATAAGACTTTCGCCATCAAGAACGTTTTTAGTATAGGCCAGGGCGAAAACCGGTTCTATCCCTGAACTGGTACCGGCAATCATGCTGATGGTACCGGTAGGGGCAATGGTGGTGCAGGTGGCATTACGGAGCTTCTGCCCCCGGTAAATGCTCCTGTCGATATTGGGAAAGCTGCCCCGCTCTTCCGCAAGTTTCCGGGAAGCCTGGCGGGCTTCTTTTTGAATAAAGGCCATGACTCTGCGGCCCAGCTCCACTGCTTCTTCTGTATCATAAGGAATCCGGAGCAAGAAAAGCATATCGGCCCAGCCCATGACTCCCAGGCCGATTTTCCGGTTACCCATGACCATGGCCTTTATCTTTTCGAGGGGGAATTCATTGATCTCAATAACGTTGTCCAGGAAGCGTACCGACCAGTAAACTGTTTCCGCAAGCCTCTTCCAGTCTACGCCGCCCTCCCGGACCATATTGGCCAGGTTCAGGGAGCCAAGGTTACAGGCTTCATAAGGTAAGAGAGGCTGTTCCCCGCAGTTATGGGCGTAGATGCCGTTGGCGTCGAAGGCGTTGATGCCGGGAACCTGGACGTCATATACGTCTTCGATCCCGTCATCTTCGATGGCAAGGACCGTGGCTGTAAAGCGCTCACGATTCATTCCTCGCCGGTAAGACGCAAGTAGTGAATTTAATTTCCTAGCCTTGTCGACATCGCCAAAGCCGATCCGCTCGGCGAAAAAGGCCAGGTTATCCCCGCTGATGACTAGCTCATGCTGGGCCTTGATCTCATACTCCCGGGTACCTCCTTTACCATCGGGCAAGGGCCGGCTACCGGCCGGACGCCGTTCTGCATAAATGGTACTGACAATGCCCAGGCGAAGGAGCATGCGCTGTACCGTGCGCAGGAGATCAAGGTTGCTCTGGGCCAGGCGGATGCTAACGCCCTTTTGCTGGCTCCCCTGGACCGAGGCATCGCAGTCAAACAGACCCCGTAGGAAGCCCCGGTAGCCGTCTGACGAAGCACGTTCGATTGCCGGGGTAACGGTCTTGACACCGGGCCCCATACCCATCCGCCCGGCTAGCATTTTCAGACTGGATGACTTGAGGCGGAATTCGTCGCGCCCTTTAACGGCCATCCAGCCGGTAAAGTCGGAACGGTGGGGTAATGCTCTGGCGTAGCTTAAAGCCAGCTTCATGACTGAGGCTGTACCGTCTTCTGCCTGCAGGTCGCCAACTGCCTTCTCCCTGGCCCAGACGGAAAGAATAGCGCTGTCCTTCTTGAGGACGCCGTCACCGACCAGGAGACCAAGGAGGTAACCTTCACCTTCCGTCAGTTCGCCAGGCCACCCTGCCAGGGGGCGGTGGTTATGCAGGAGAATCTGGTCGCCGGGCTTCAGCTCTTTGACCGGGACCCATTCGGAAGCAATACGGTAGCGCGTCCGTTCAACCACGCGCAGCACCCGGTGGTCAGCGGTGAGCCGGACACTGTATCCTTCCCGGGTGTGCAGGCTGACGACCGGCTTTGTCGCCGTCTTGAAGAAGCCTTCTTTATCTGTGGCGTAGGGCCGGCCGTTGACTACTGCTGTAAAGGGGCGGCCCACCAGTTCCCATACCTGGCGCGGGCCTTCACTTGTAGTCACCCAGGTATCGCCAGTCACGCAAGGGTTGGTGGCTTCTATCTCTCCCAGTTCAGGAGTGGGATTATCTTCATTCAAACGGTCCAGGAAAATGATGCCCGGTTCGCCGTTGGCCCAGGCATGGTTTACGATTTCCTCGAATACCTGCTGCGCTTTCAGCTTCTGGTATACTTTACCGTCAAATTTTAGCTCATAGTAATCGTCCCGGGCCAGGGCTTCCATGAATTCCTTTGTCAGGCCCACGGAGATGTTGAAGTTGGTCAGTTCATTGTTATTTTCCTTGCAGCTGATAAATTCCAGGATATCGGGGTGATCCACCCGTAAAATTCCCATATTGGCCCCCCGCCTGGTCCCTCCCTGCTTGATGGCCTCGGTGGCGGCATTGAAAACCTTCATAAAGGATACGGGTCCGGAGGCCACCCCGCCGGTAGAGCGTACGGGGCTGTTTTTCGGCCGCAGGCGGGAAAAGGAAAAGCCCGTCCCCCCGCCGCTTTTATGAATCAGGGCCGCGTCTTTAACCGCGGTAAAGATGGCCTCCATACTGTCGTCCACCGGCAGGACAAAGCAGGCCGACAGCTGGCCCAGCTCCCGGCCGGCGTTCATCAGGGTGGGGCTGTTGGGTAAAAAGTCCCAGCTGGTCATAAGCTGGTAAAAACGCTCGGTATATTCCTCCACTTTTTCCTCTGTTAATGAGGGGTTAAAAATTTTTTCCGCCCCGGCTACGGCCCTGGCCACCCGGCGGAACATCTCCTCCGGTGTTTCTACGGGGACACCATTTTCTTTCTTTAGGTAACGTTTTTCGAGAATTATGCGGGCATTGTTCGTTAATTTCATTTTGTCACCATCCATATATTGACATAAAAGAAAGTTATCTACATAGTTATCCACTTTATCCACTGGTTCCAGTTTAAGTTACAGGCAGGTAAATGCTGAAACAACTTCCCTCCCCTACTTTGCTTGTAACTTCTATTTTACCACCATGGCTGGCAACGATACGGTTGCTTAGGGTCAGTCCCAGACCGGTGCCGTTTTCCTTGGTGGTATAAAAGGGTTCAAAGATCAATTTCAGTTGTTCCGGGGGAATTCCCGGGCCATTATCTTGAATGGTAGTGACGACCTGGCCGGCAGGCGCATCCAGGTAAGAAGCTACAATTACCTCGCCTCCTGGACCGGCCGCCTGGATGGCATTGGAAGTGAGATTGAGAATGACCTGTTTCATCTGGCCAGGATCCAGGCATAAAAGGGGCAGCTCTGGTGCCAGGTGCTGGACCAGTTTTACCTCATGCATTATAGCTTCCTGCTCGGCCAGGAGCAGGGCTTCGGCCACCAGCTGGCCAAAAGGAGTTATCTGCAACTGGGGCTGGGAAGGCTTGGAAAGAGATAGGAACTCCTTAATAATATTATTGATGCGATCGAGTTCGTCAAACATGATGGCAAAATATTCTTGCTCGAGGGCTTGGGGGTCAAATTTAGTTTGTAAGAGTTGTAAAAAACCGCGAATGGAAGTTAGAGGATTGCGGATTTCATGGGCCATACCGGCAGCCAGTTCACCGACAATGGCCAGTTTTTCTGTTAAATATTCCCGGTCCTCTTCAGGAAAAGAATAAGCCACTACCCTCTCACCTCCGGCCATAACTAATACATTTCCACAAGATGGCCCTTTTTCCTCCTGGCAGCAGATTATCAGCGGTAATTTTGTTGCATCTCCTGGAGAATCTGTCCCAGTTTCTTCATGTTTTCGCCATAACCGGCCCAGTCGCCCAGTTTCAGTTTTTCCTGAGCCTCACTGTAAAGGCGGTTGGCTTCCTGGATGGAAGTTGCTAAATTGCTAGTTGTAAGCGACCCGGAAGGAGGTGCCGTTGTTGCCGGTGGCGGGGTAACAGCTGTCCGGTCACCGAAAATGGCCTTCAGGGCACCGGCCAGGGTGTCGGCCATGACTATTTTCTCCCCGTAAGCAACTACCACCTGGCGGAGTTCCGGCAACTTGCTCTCCTGGGCCTGGAGGAAAATTGGTTCCACATAGAGCAATGCTTCTTTAATGGGTAGAACCAGGAGATTACCGCGGATAACCCGGGAACCGTGCTGGTCCCAGAGGGTAAGTTGCTGGGAGATGGCGGGTTCCTGGTCAATACGAGCTTCAATTTGCATGGGACCATAAATGGAACGATTTTTAGGGAACGTATAAAGTAGGAGCTGGCCGTAGTGGGGGCCGTCATTGCGGGCCGCCAGCCAGGCCACCATATTAACCCTGCGCGCCGGGGTGAAGGGCAGCATCAATATATATTCCTCTTCCTGTTCGCCGGGCAGGCGCAGCAAGGTATAATAGGGTTCCATAGCTCGGCGCTGGTCGCCCACCATTTCCTCGGCGATGCTCCAGGCATCTTCCTTGTTATAGAAAAGCATGGTGTTTTCCATGTGGTAGCTGGCCAGCATCCTGGCCTGGATGGCCAGCAGTTCTGCAGGATAACGCAGGTGTTGGCGCAGTTCGGACGGCATGGCCTCCAGAGGTTTGAAGAGGCCGGGGAAAATTTTGGCCAGGGTCTGGCTTAAAGGCTCATGGGGATCAATAAGGTAATAGTCGACCGTACCGTTATAAGCATCAACTACCACCTTTACCGCATTGCGGATGTAATTAAAACCCTCGTCGACTGGTTCGGAATAGGGGTACATATTGGTTAAAGTATAGGCGTCAAGCAGCCAGTACAGCCGCCCGCCGGCGACCACCAGGTAAGGATCGGCGTCATACCGCAAGTAAGGCATAATCTTGCGGACCCGTTCCTGGATATTGCGGTAGTAGAGGATTTTGCTTTCGGGCGTCAATTCCCTGCTCATCAATAACCGGTAGTCATTAAAGCGGAAGGCAAAGATGAGACGCCGCCAGTAGTTATTGAGGGCCACTCCCCCCTTCCCCGCATACCGGGTTTCGACGAAGTTATCACCCTCACTGGAGGGATAATCGAACTCAGCCGCCCTGCCGCCAGTAATAACGTAATCACCGGTTAACTCACCGTAATAGATGCGGGGTTCGTTCAGCTGGATTCCGGCACTGCTGCGGAAGGGTAAATCGCCGGCAATAAATTCGGGCTGGCCTCCCGGCGTAACGGTGCTGGCCAGATTCATAGCCAGGCCGTATCCGTGAGTATAACGCATTCTTTCGTTGATCCAGGTCCTGGCACGGTCGGGTAGTTTATTCTGGTCCAGCTCACGGGCTGAAAGCATGACCTGGCGCAGGCTGTTTCCCAAGGTATAACGGTCGACGTCGATGTCCTTAAAGCTATAGTAGGAGCGGATTTCCTGGAGCTGGCTGTAGGTTTGCTGCAGGGGCCGGTAATCCCACAGGCGGATATTATCCAGGGTAATCTTCTCCTGTTCCAGGTCGGCCGGGGTAAGATTATTACGGGCCGGGAATTCCCGGACGGCTATTTTATCTAAACCAAAGGCGCGGCGGGTAAGGTCGATATTAAAACGCAGGTAGGGTTCTTCCCGGGCAAACTCATTGGGCTCTACCTGGAATTTCTGTACTGCCAGGGGTAGAATAACTACCAGCAAGGCATAAGCAGCAATGAAAGCCAAGACACTTATGCCTACCAGCTTGAGATTGCGGCGGAAGGCATTGAGGAAGATAATCAAGGCACAGGCTACGGCTACGCCGGCCAGGATGTTATACCCCGGTAGCAGGGCGTGGATATCTGTATAACTGGCGCCAAAGGCTACACCCCGGGGTGAACGGACCAGATCAAAGGCCCGCAGGCGGAAACCCCAGGCCTGGACCAGGAAGAAGAGGGCCACCAGAGTGGAAAAATGAACCTGGGGACGGGCAAAGCGACCCTTTCTAAAGCCCAGGAGTTCCCCGGGATTAAAAAGCAGGTAGAAAAAGCCGGTAACCAGGGCGGCTCCTACCAGGGCCGTGACTATAAGGATATAGAGAAAATTGTAAAACGGTAATTTGAAGACGTAAAAGCCAATATCTCTGGCGAATAAGGGATCAGTAAACCCAAAGTTAGTTGCCTGCAGGTATTGCCGGACAACCAGCCATTTACCAGCTGCCAGGGGACTGAAAAGCAAGGCGCCGGCAAGGCTGATCATGAGGAAAAGGATGGTCAACCGCCGCCGGGTAACGAAACGGTCAACCAGGTACTCTTTTAAGCTCCAGCTTTCCCGGCTGGGGGAAGGAGATAAATTTAGTCCTCTGTAGGTAAATAGCAAGTTGAAGTAAAAGAAAAGGAAGAAAAAGGATAGGACTCCCAGCCGCAGGCTCCAGTCGGATAAAAGCCTGGTGATGAGGACCTGGCGGTAGCCGACTTCGCCAAACCAGTACCAGTCAGCCAGGAAACGGGAACCCAGGAAGGCAATACCCAGCCCGCCAAAGATGAAGATTAATAGGATTACCCGTATGCGGTTCAGGATGCTCATAATTAAAAACCTCCTGCAGAGGGGTTACAGTAATACTTCGCCAGTCGGGGTGGCCTTTCCTTCCGGTTAAAAGAAAAAGCCCCGTGGTACCGGGGCTGCCTCCTTACACTTCTCAAGCTTCCAGGGCCAGTTCGACTATTTTTTGCACCAGGGTCGGGAAGTCCAGCCCGGCAGCCCGGGCAGCGTCGGGAACCAGGCTGGTGGCCGTCATCCCCGGCACGCTGTTGACTTCGATGACCTGGGGAGACTGCCCTCCGGCCACAATCATATCCACCCGGGCAAAGCCGCGGCAGCCCAGGAGGATATAAGCCTGGCGGGCCAGGGAGGCGGCTGCGGCCAGGACGGCCTCCGGCAGCCGGGGTGGGATAATATGATCACTTAAACCCGGAGTATATTTAGCCGTATAATCATAAAAGCCGGTATGGGAAACAATTTCAATAAGAGGCAGGACCAGGGGATCGCTATTGCCCAGGACGGCGGCCGTTATTTCCGGGCCGGGAAGAAAAGCCTCGGCCATAAAGCACGGATCATACTTTAAGGCGCCTTCAATGGCGGTAGCTAGCTCTCCTTCCTCCCTGACGATAAAGGTGCCGATTGTAGAACCCTGGGTCGGGGCTTTAATGACCACCGGTAAACCCAGGTCCTTTAAAATGCGTTTCTTTACCTCTTCGCAGCCGGATGCATACTGGGCGGCAGTCCAGTTTAAAAAATCCGGTGTGGGCAGGCCGGCCTGGCGTAAGATGCGTTTGGTCATGATTTTATCCATAGTAATAGCGCTGGCCAGGACGCGACTGCCCGTATAGGGGATGCCCAGAATCTCCAGCAAACCCTGAACGGAACCGTCTTCTCCCGGCTTGCCGTGCAGGGCGTTGAACACAACATCGGGAGCAAAAGCCTTTAGTTTAGCAACTACTTCCTCATCCAGGTCGATTTTTTTAACCTCGTGCCCCAGTCCTTCCAGGGCTGCGGCAACAGCGGCCCCGCTCTTTAAGGAAATTTCCCTTTCGGAAGAAGGGCCTCCCATTAAGACGGCGATTTTCATATTTTTACAGGTGCCTCCTTAAAATCCTTTAGCCTTTTAACCATCCTGGCGGAAATACCCATAGAGCCCATTTCTACTGGCGTATAAATACCGTGGAAATCGGTGCCACCGGTAATGAGAAGCCGCCGTTCCAGGGCCAGCCGGTAGAAATAACGGATAGCGGCTCTTCCTTTATCCCCTAGATAATAATAAAATACCTCCAGGCCGTCAATGTCCTCTTCCAGGATGAGATTTAACAGCCCGTCGTCTCTGATCAGGCCTGGATGGGCCAGCACGGCAATCCCTTTGGCGGCGTGAATCAAGGCGATTGCTCGAGGCAAGGGGTTACCTTCATAGGGGATGTAGGCCAGGCCCCCGGGGGATAAATAACGCCGCAAAAATTCGATTGTCTGGGCAGGTTCCCGGATATAACCAGCCTGCCGTAAAAGTTGCAGGATGTGGTTTTTTCCCAAGACCCCGCCAGGGGGTATTAGCTTTAAGGCCTGTTCCCAGCTAATATTAAAACCAAGGGCTTGCAGGCGCTGGATAATTTTGCGGGCAAGGAAATTTCGTTCCCGGCAGATTGTTTGTAAAGCGGAGATTAGTACGGGAGAATAGGGATCAAAGTTATAACCAAGGAGATGGATTTCGTGACCTTTAAAACTTGTAACCATTTCAATCCCAGGCAGGAGATCCAGTTCGAGTTCCCGGGCATAATTGCGAGTCTGGTAATAACCGGCAAGGCTTTCATGATCGGTAAAGCTAAGGGTCTTGAGACCGATTTTTTTTGCCTGTTCCAGGACTGCAGCCGGCGTTAGGCTTCCGTCCGAAGCCAGGGTGTGAATGTGGAGATCAGCGTATACCAAGGGCAACACCTCGAAAAGTTGACATTATATCTATATTCGGCTTATAAAAAAAGAAACCTGCCTGGTGGTAAAAATGTTATCCTTGACTGGCGGGCGGAAAGGGGGTATAATAAAATTGCTGTAGGGGTGTAGCTCAATTGGTAGAGTAGCGGTCTCCAAAACCGTTGGTTGCGGGTTCGAGTCCTGCCACCCCTGCCAACCAGATATATCAAAATTTATGGCCTCTAAAGGACCAGTTGGTGACCATGGTTCTTAGGAGGCCATATTATTTTAATTCTCTATCCTTCTCCCTGCCTTAAGGTGCCGGATGATAAGACCTGTTAGCGGGGTTTCTCCTGTCAAGCGGGTCGGAGCTATGCCACGCGCCCACTGCATGATTAATTTTCTTCCCCGGGTATTCGCAGCGCCCGTAAAATGTGCAATCAAATCGTTGATTTGGGTATTGCCTTGCCTTCCCAGTAAACAGCCGGCAACCCCGGCAGCCAGGCCGAGGAGAAACAGCAGCCGCCGGTGAGTGTTCACCCCGCCGGTGCTTCCAAACATCTTTTGCTCGAAGTTATAGCCTACCATCCTCGCCCTGGCAAGGACTGTATGCCCAGACCTATAGCTGCCAAGGTGCCGAAGGCCTGGGAAAGGACCGCAAAACTGGCGAGAAAGGTCCAATAGTTCATATTGCGGTCGATTCCCGGGCCTTTCTTGGGCTTACAAAACCGGAAGCAGACCGCATGGCAGCTTTAAATAGCATACCGGTCGTGCACTTTTCCCCGTTCTCGAAGGCTGCCTCGTCCGCGCTTGCGTTAAATGACACGAAAACCTTAGGATCGTAACTCTCGACGAGCTCGAAAACCGCGTTCTTTTATATCTTTTAGACTGGTCAATACCTTGTTTTCGCCTGGTCTTAAACTCCGTACCGGGGGAGCGGCTTTTCTTCCCACCGGTGTTCGAGCAAAGGCGCCTTGAAACAGTAAACGGTTACCTGATACCTCATCCGGTATGAACCTTCCTAAATAGAATTCTCAACCCAGAAGACTTTACCTTATATTTTACTGAGGATGTTAATCAACAAACCGCCAATTATAAGCATAATGGCACCACCGATCCGCGAAGAGATCTGCGCGAATGGCATTATCTCCATCCGTCGGGCAGCGCTCAGGATAGCCACATCTCCCGTTCCACCCATGTTAGCCATACACAACCCGGCGGTTATCGAGGACTCGATCTCGTAGAATCCGACGAGTTTTCCGGCATACCAGGTGCCAATGATAGCTCCCAGGACGGTTATACCTACTAACAAGAGATAAGCAGGCGTGAAGGCCTTAATGATATCGGCCAGGCTGGTGTACTTGACCCCAATGCCCACCAGCAGGACCCCGGTAAAGTTACTCATCACGAATTGGAACCAATAGTACGCGGCCGCCTCATATTGATGGGGGATCAACCCCAAAGCCTTCACCACCGCTACGGCAATGATCATCCACGCGAAGGCGTGGATTGAAGGGAAGAGCATCCCAAAGAATTGGCCTATGACAAAGAAGGTACCCGCCAATAACAAACCGGTGCCTAGCATCTCAAGCTTAAGGGCCGGTTTTTCGTCGGCCTTGATAATGGAATCGTCCGCCACCTTCATGAGCTGGCCATTACCCGTGTACTGGGGTTTGACCCGTCCCAGACGGTCGAGCAGGCCCGCGAATATAATCGCAAGGGCATTACCCAGGGCCACTGCTGGGATCATCATCGATAGGAGCTTGGCAGCATCCCCACCGGATGCGCCGGCGTAGATCTTAGAAAGGGGCACTGCTCCGGCGCCCATTCCGCCGCCCATTATAGGAATGCCTATGAACAAGATGGCCTCCCGCCAGCCGTAACCGGTAACGGCACCCACTATGCCCACCAGACCCAACGCGGCAACGACGCCGGCCAGGATAGCAGGAATGTAGCGGGCAAAGGCCTTCACCAGCAGTTTTCTGTTCATGCCAAGGATGGAACCGGTTATGAGGGAGGCAATATACCACTCCAGGAAACCCCAATCCTGCATAAAGTTGCCGATTAGGTCAGTGAGGGGTTTAGGTAAGATTTTAAAATGTACCAGAGCAGCGGTCCCGAAGATGATGACTATGGGGCCGCCCCCTAAGTAGGTGTTTATAATCGGGAAGCGGTTGCCCACCTCGTTAAAAATCGCCCCGAGGACAGCCATAAAGGCAAACGCACCAATGAGGTTAAGGGGAAGCAAAGTCTTCTTACCGAAAGTCCATAGCCCCGACATAAGGACGATAGCAGCAGCGATAGTAAAGTAATACCATGGCAGACCCAGAATAGTGAATGTGGCAACCTGTTTCCGTTCTTGGACTATCGCCATCGAAACCTCTTCCTCCTGCAGACAGAGTAATGTTGGTTTTTTAGAAAATATGAAAACTATATTCGTTCTCCCCTTTTTTCCACCTCCTTTTGAAGAAGTATAGCTCTGGGAAACAAAAATATTTTAAATAAATTATAAGCTCCTCCGCGCCGGCGGAGAAGCTTATTGGTCATATCGGTATTTTTGTTCATTTTGTTCGTCTTACTGTCTATTCTCGCCACTACCCTCGTTCCAGCGGTAGCGGTTCAGGGGCCTCCCTACGCTGCCGTATTCAGGTTCTGCAATCACGAGACCGAGGCCCAGCAGGTATTCCAAATAACGGCGGGCGGTGATGCGAGAAAGCCCTGCCATTTCAGCCACTTCCCGCGCGGATAAGGAGGATGGCGACCGGGACTTTAGTACCTGAATTACCAAATCCAGGGTCTTATCCTGCAGGCCTTTAGGAAGGTCCGGCCTGTTGGCTTCTGGTCTGGTCTCCAAGATCCGGTCCAGGTCTTCTTGTTTCAGCTCATTTGTCTTTAACTGCATTAACTGTCGGCAGCGGTTACGGTAGCGCTCCAATGCCTGCCGCAACCGCTCAAACCTGAATGGTTTAATAAGATAATCGACGGCGCCAAGCCACAAAGCTTCCTGCACTGTACTTGCTTCCTGGGCGGCTGTAACCACGATAACGTCTACAGGGACGGTAAGCTGGCGGAGCTGGCGTAGAAGGGTAAGCCCGTCTATCTCGGGCATAAAGATATCCAGTATAACTAGCTGCGCCCCGGTGTTCTGCACCCCTTCTAAGGCCGATTGACCGTCCTGGGCCGCACCTACCACCTGGAAACCCGGTACCGACTCTATGAACCGCCTGTGGATCTCCAGCACCATTGGATCATCCTCGACAATAAAGACGCCCACCGCCGTCATCAGTCTTCCACCCTTTCAGGCCAGGGTATGCGCACGCTGAACAGGGCTCCCCCCAAGGGTGATTGTCCCACCGTTATACTCCCGCCTAGATTCTTCACCAGCCTCTCCACCAGGGCCAGGCCGATACCCCGGCCGTTGCTCTTAGTAGAGAAACCGTTTCTAAATATTTCTCGGCGCAGCGAGGGCGGGACACCGGAACCGGAATCGGCCACGAGGATCTCTAGCTGCTCGGGGGAACTCTCTAACAAAACCTCTATACGCCTCCGGTCGGCCGGTAAAGTCAACACCGCTTCAAAGGCGTTCTCTATAAGGTTGGCCACAATAGTACAGATGTCGTTCTGGTCTATGTCCGGCGGAAGCCAGTCCACCCGGGTATTAGGCAGCACGACAAACTTTATCCCCAGCTCTCGCGCCCTGCCGCTTTTACCCAGCAACAATGCGGTAAGGGTCTCAGCCTTGATCCTCCGGTTGAGAAACAGGAGTAAATCCTGTTGGGGGTCTATTGCCTCCATGATATAGT
The DNA here is from genome assembly GCF_006538365.1 of Moorella sp. E308F. Lineage (NCBI taxonomy): Bacteria > Bacillati > Bacillota > Clostridia > Neomoorellales > Neomoorellaceae > Neomoorella > Moorella sp. E308F. Next base: position 336,010 of record NZ_BJKN01000002.1, read on the forward strand.
TCAACGCCCTCTCATGGTCTCCGAGCTGCAGGAAGCCAGCAATGGTATGGAGCTTGTTGCGAAACTCGTGGGCCTGTGTACGGAGGGCTTCCGCGTAGCGCCGGACACCGCTTAGTTCATCGGCCATTTGTTTCACCTCAGTCCTATCGCGGAAGCTGGCCACAGCTCCGACTAACTCATCCTTCACCTTAATGGGCACTACGTTGCTCACGATCACCCCGAAGTTCGTCAACTGCTCCCGGTTTAGCTCGGCCAGCCCCGTCTTGAGCACCGCCAGCAACCTGGCGCCCGGTATAACCTTTTCTACGTTGCGGCCGATTACTTCGGGGTCGCAGCGCAGGATGCGCCGCGCATTATCGTTGACAAAGGTTATCCGGCCCTCTTTGTCTACCGTGACTAAGCCTTCGTGCAGGGAGGTCAAAATGGCTTCTCTTTCCTTCAAAAGTTTTGCTATTTCCGAAGGCTCCATGTTAAACATAATGGCCTTTATCCTTCTCACCACAAAATAGGAGCCTAAAACCGCAGCCAAAATCCCTACCACTAAGGCAAGGTAGACTTGCTTTAGTACCTTGCCTATCTGGAATTTTACGTCCTGGGCGAGAAATCCTACCAGAACGGCACCGACCTGCTGCCCCCTGTAATCATATACAGGGGCAAAACCTCGGACCGAAGTGCCCAAGGTACCCACGGCTACCGATACATACTCTTTACCCTGTAAGGCAGGACCTTCATCCCCGCCAACTACATGCTTGCCTATCCTTTCAGGAACCGGGTGAGAGTAGCGGATACCCTTATTGTCGAAGGTCACGATGAACTCAGCGCCCGTAGCCCGGCGGATGTCTTCCATCACTGGTTGGATGAATATGCTGCCGGAGGGCTGACCCAAATACCGCCGCAACACATCATGGCGGGCGACGGCGCGGGCCAGGTTCAGCGCTTGTCGCCCCACCCTTTCCTCAAGTTCGATCTTAACGGCCCTATTGACGATTAACCCGACCAGACCAAAGGCAAGCAATAAAACAGCCAGTAGCAGGGATAAGACCTGCCCTTGGAGGGTTGACGGTCTAAGGCGGCGCATGGGGATAAATCTCCTACCCTTATCCACAGATGGTGTCAGCCAGATGACTATTTATTATCGTTTTTCCGCGCAATTAGTCCAACTTAGAGGTATCAGGGAGGGTTAAATTATGCTTAACCCGCAATCCCTCCCTAATTTCTCCCCTTTTCCTCGCTTTTGTAAACGAGAAATCAGAGCCCCCTCCTGATGAGGGGGCTACAAGGTGCCTACTCTTCCTTTTCTCGCCTGGCTTCCTGGATAATCTTTTCGGCAATATTGGCCGGGACTTCTTCGTACTGGGCAAAATCCATTTTAAAGTGGCCGCGGCCCTGGGTGATAGACTTCAAGTTGATAGCGTAACGGTACATTTCTGCCAGGGGTACCTGGGCGCGGATTACCTGGTTTTTGCCCTTCGGCTCCATTCCAAGAATTCGTCCCCGGCGGCTATTTAAATCGCCCATGATGTCACCCATGAACTGTTCGGGCACGGTAATTTCAACGTTCATGATAGGCTCCAGCAGTACCGGCTTGGCCTGTTCGACGGCCTTGCGGAATGCTATCCCGGCGGCAATCTTAAAGGCCATTTCCGAGGAGTCGACCGTATGGTATGAACCGTCGGCCAGGTTGACCTTAATATTGGTAACCGGGTAGCCGGCCAGGATCCCTTCCTGCATGGCTTCCCTGATGCCCTTCTCTACGGCTGGGATATACTGCCGTGGCACGGCACCGCCGAAGATGGTTTCGGTAAACTCAAATTCCTTGTCGGGCAGGGGGGCCATGTCGATAAAGACATGCCCGTACTGGCCGTGACCGCCCGTTTGTTTCTTGTGCTTGCCTTCCACCCTGGTAACACTGGTGCGAATGGTTTCCCGGTAGGGTACCCTGGGTGTGCTCATTTCCACTTCGACACCGAATTTCCGCTGCAGGCGCTCCAATGTAATGTCCAGGTGGGACTCGCCCATACCGGTGAGAATGGTTTCCCTGGTCTCTGTATTTTTGCTCAGGCGCAGGGTCGGGTCTTCTTCCAGTAGCCTTGCCAGGGCATTGCTGAGCTTATCTTCGTCACCTTTACTTTTAGGTCTGATGGCTACAGGAAGGGTTGGTTCGGGGAAGTTGATTCCTTCCAGTTGGACCGGGTCGGCTTTGGCGCTGAGGGTATCACCGGTAGTAGTTACCTGTAATTTGGCAACGGCCCCCATGTCCCCCGGCCGCATTTCGGCCACGGCTACCTGGTTTTTGCCCTGGAGGGCAAAAAGTTGGCCGATTTTTTCTTCGCTTTCCCGGTTGGCGTTGTAAACACTGGAATCAGATTTCAGGATACCACTGTAAACCCGGAACATACTTAACCTGCCGACATAGGGATCGGCCAGGGTTTTAAATACCAGGGCGGCCAGGCTTTCCTTTTCCAGTTCGGCCGCTGTTTTACCGGCCACGTCTACGGGCGAAGGTAAATAGTCCACAATATAGTCTAGCAAGGGTTTAACCCCCATATTTTTCAGGGCTGAACCGCACAGGACCGGGACCACTTTTCCTTCGGCAATGGCTTTTTTAAGACCCAGGCGCACCTCATCCGGCGTAAGTTCCTCGCCTTCCAGGTATTTCATTAAAAGTTCGTCATCGCCTTCGGCCGCAGCCTCGACCAGGGCTTCCCGTAAAGAAGCAACTTCGTCGGCGTATTCCGCCGGGACGGGGCCCTCTTTTTCATTGCCGTTATCGTTATAGGTGTAGGCCTTTTGATTTAGAATATCGATGACACCGCTAAAAGTTTCGGCGGCTCCTATGGGTAGCTGGACGGGGACAATACGACCGCTCAAACGTTCCCGCATGGATTCTACGGCCTTCTGGAAATTGGCGTTTTCCCGGTCCATTTTATTAACATAGGCCAGCCGCGGCAGGTGACGGGCCTCGGCTTCTTCCCAGACAACCTCCGTCTGCACTTCCACGCCCGCTACGGCGCTGACAACTACCAGCACACTATCAACTACCCGTAAGGCACTTACCACATCGCCAAAGAAATCGCTGTAACCCGGCGTATCGAGGATATTTATCTTATGATCCTGCCACTCGGCAAAAGCGAGGGAGGTATTAATGGTTACCTTGCGTTTGATTTCTTCCGGGTGGTAGTCGGTTACGGTGTTGCCCTCGTCCACCCGGCCCAAACGCTTGGTGGCCCCGGTATTATACAGCAGTGCTTCCGTGAGGCTCGTTTTGCCGGCGCCGCCATGGGCTACAATGCCAACGTTGCGGATATTGGTACTGGGGTAAACCTTCATTAAATTAAGCCCTCCTCATCCTTCTGCTGTTAACGAAAACTTAACAAGGTATATATTAGCCTTCCTTTTGTAAAAATCCTCTTTTTCTACTCAAATATTTTTACGATAGGCAGTTTCTACTTTTCCCCACTTCTGGTTCTTCTAAACATTTACCGGCTGGCATAAGTTTAGATGGGGTGAAAGTATGCGTGCATCTATCTGGCAGGGTGCTGCTATTCTCATGCTGGCCAGCCTGTTAAACAGGATCGTCAGTTTTGCCTATCGCATCCTGGTGGTACGTTACATTGGTGCCGAAGGAATGGGCCTTTATGAAATGGTTTTTCCCTTCTATAGCCTGGTTTTAATGATCGCTACGGCCGGTGTGCCGGTGGCCCTGGCCAAGTTAGTAGCGGAACGAGTAGCCCTCCAGGCCTGGGGAAAGGTACGCAGTGTTTTCCGTCTCTCTTTATATTTTTTAACCGGTAGCGGGCTCATAGCAGCCTTAACTTTATGGTCCCTGGCTCCTTATCTAACTGGCAGGTTCTTCGCCGATACCCGGGTTTACCCGGCTTTTATGGTTATGTTGCTGGCCCTCCCTGTGGTCTGTACTTGTTCGGCCTTTCGTGGCTATTTCCAGGGATTGCAACTGATGCAGCCGGTGGCCCTGGCCCAGGTAAGTGAACAGGTGGTCCGCGTGGGTGCTGGTCTTTTCTTTGGCCTCCATTTTCTTCCCTACGGGGTGGCCATGGCTGCCGCCGGCCTGGCTATGGGTATGGTCCTGGGGGAACTGGCAGGGCTGGTTATAAGTATCGTTATTTTCTGGCAGGCGCTTTCCTACTATGAAGTTGCTCCCTACCAGGAAGGTTCAATGCAGGCCGATATCTTACCCCTGGCCCGCCTGTCCTTGCCAGTCATGCTGGCCCGGGCAGCCGGCGGGTTGATGTTAACCATGGAGGCCCTGCTGATCCCCCGCCAGCTGCAGCGTTGGGGAGTAAGTGTAGTGGAAGCAACGACAATTTATGGCCAGTATGCCGGCATCGCCCTGACCCTGGTTTACCTCCCTATGGTTATTACGGTGGCAGTTGCTATAGCTATGGTCCCGGCCATTGCTGAAGCCCAGGCCATTAAGGATTATGATCTTTTATCTAAACGCTGCCGGCAGGCTTTAAAACTTACGGTTTTAAGCGGTTTACCCTTTGCGGTCATCTTTTATCTCCTGGCTACACCACTTTGTGACCTCATTTTCTCTACCCCGGCAGCCGGGGTGGCCTTGAAAATGCTTGCCTGGGGCAGCGTTTTTATCTACCTCGAGCAAACTACCGTCGGCATCCTCAACGGCCTGGGGGCTATGCCCATCGTCCTCAGGACGACCGTTACCGGCGGGATTATTGATATTCTGGGAATTTATTTCTTTACTCCCTTGTTGGGGATTACCGGAGCTGCCCTGGGAGTGAACCTGGGTAGCGGGGTGACGGCTATTTTAAATCTCCTGGCTCTGTCCAGGTATACCCCTTTACGCCTGGATCTCCGGACATTTGTTTACTGGCCCCTGGTGGCCTCCTGCGGGCTGGTCCTGGTTACTTCCTTTATCTGGACGGTTCTCGCTGCTGTACCGGCAACCTGGCGTCTTATCCAGGCTATTGCCGGCGGCGGCTTGATCTATCTCTTAATCCTCCTTGCTTCTGGCGTGATTAACCCCACCCACCTTTATTTATTACCGTGGCCCGGCCACAAGCCTGGTAGATAGCTGCTTAATTCTTCCTGGAAGGCGTAATGGGTTAAATCTAGCTGCAGGGGTGTCAGGGAAATCAAGCCGCAACTCAAGGCACCGATATCGGTATCGGGACCCTGGTCAAGGTCCTCTTTCTCACCGGCCAACCAGTAGTAAGCCCGCCCGCGGGGATCTTTCCGGCTGCTGACGGTATTGACGTAACGCCGCCGGCCCAGGCGGGTGATGGCTATCCCCTTTATTTCAGCCTCAGGCAGGTGGGGAATATTCACGTTCAACAAAGTACCCTGCGGCAGCCCCCGCTTCAGTATTTCCCGGGCCAGACGAGCCGTGAAACTGGCGGCAAAGGTGAAATCAAACTCCTCTTCCCCTACCAGGGATACCGCCAGGGATGGAAGGCCGTTGATACAGCCTTCAATGGCTCCCGAAACGGTACCAGAATAAAGGACATCAGTACCCAGGTTTTCACCGCGGTTAATGCCGGAGACAACCAGGGCCGGTGGTTCCTCCAGGAGGGCATCCAGGGCCAGTTTAACGCAATCGGCAGGAGTGCCGTTAATGGCCAGACCCTTGCCGATGGGCTCTTCCCACGGAACTTCGGTAACCCGTAACGGTTTATGCATGGTTATACCGTGACCTATGGCGCTGCGTTCTTTTTCGGGGGCTACGACTACCACTCTGCCGATGGCCGTCAGGGCCAGGCTCAGGGCTTTGATACCAGGTGCATGGATACCGTCGTCGTTAGTTACCAGGATTAGCAATGTTACACCTCGTAAATGGACAGGGTCATGGTATGCCCATCTGTATCTTGGGACAGGCCGAACATCAGGTTATAATCCTTCAGGGTTTTATTTAATAAGTCAACAATTTTATATAATTCATCGTTGCTGGTAAAACTCTTGCTGACTAGCAGGCGCATGCAGGCCCATTCTCTCCTTTCTTTCTTCTTTACTGGCGGGAGTCAATCCCCAGGCCCGGTTGTAACATCCGGCGGCAGTTTCAGGCTCACCCATGGCCTCAAACAGGACGCCCAACAGTTGCCACCCATCGCTATGCCTGGGGTCAAGGCGCAACAATTCTTCTAGGACTTCCCGGGCTTCCTCTAACCGGCGTAGCTTGATCAAGCAGGCGGCATAATTTCGCCTAACCTGCAGGTCGCCCGGCTGGAGGGCCAGGGCCCGGGCATAGAGAGGGGCAGCCAGGTAATATTTACCAAGAGCTTCCAGACAAATGGCGGCATTATTGAGGACGGAGAAGTCCGCCGGTAACAGGCGCAGGGCCATTTCCAGGCATTCAATTGCTTCCAGCCAGCGCCGTCCCTGGGCCAGGGCAGCCGCCAGGTTGGCGATAACTTCCCCCTGTCGCGGGGCCAGGGCCAGGGACTGGTGATAAAAGTTGATGGCTTCTTCAGTACGGTTGAGCTGGGCCAAGCAGACACCTATGTTATTCAGTAGTTCGGCATCCCTGGCACCATACTGGCTGGCCCGCTGAAAATACCGGTAGGCCTCCTGCCATTGCCCCAGGCACTGGTAACAGAGCCCGGTATTAATTAAAATGTCCGCATCCTTGGGAGCAAGTTTCAGGGCTTTCTGGTAACAGGCCAGGGCTTCCTTGGCTTTTCCCATTTTAAAAAGACAATAACCCAGGTTGTTCCACCCGGCAGCGTACCGCTTCCTGGTATGAAGGATAGATTGATAAAGCCGGGCCGCTTCTGGATAGCGCCCCTGTTCCAGCAGCCTCCAGGCCTGCTCTTCTTTACTTAATGTTTCTTTATTGGAGAGGGCAACTGGCTGCTGGTCTCGTCTGTAAGCTGGATTTTGGACAGGACTGGACACTGTGCATCGCTCCTTTTCATATCCATCCTGTCCTTAATTTTTCGTCCTCCTTCATACCATATCCTTCCATAAATACCAAAAATCGTACGTCAAATAACGTCGCTACTCGACTTCCCCCGGTCTTTGGCAGCGCATTCACGACAGTATCCGAAAAATTTTAGCTGGTGATCGGTAATATGGAAACCGGTCTGCCGGGTTAAAATTTTTTCCAGGGATTCCAGCAGGTCATCATCAAACTCCTGGACCCGGCCGCATTCCAAGCAGATCATGTGGTGATGGTAGTGGGTTTCGTGCTGGTCCAGTTCATACCGGGTACGGCCATCACCGAAATTGATTTTCTGCAAAATATCAAGTTCGGCCAAGAGATCAAGGGTGCGGTAAACGGTAGCCAGCCCAATATCGGGGTAGCGTTCCTTGACTATATTATATACCTCTTCGGCACTCAAATGCTCGGCTGCATTCTCCAGGAAGGCCTTGAGTATCACCTGGCGCTGGGGGGTTACCTTATAATCCAGCTGGTGGAGCTTTTGACATATGGCATTGAAAGTATTTTCCATAAGTAACACCTGCAATCCTTTAGTCCCTGGCAGTAAAGGTTTCCATAAATCCCAGTCCGGAGACTTCTTCTTCCGGCCGGGTGGCCAGCCTTAGTTGCCCTTTAAAGCGGCAGTAAAGACCTCGTACCCCCTTGGCGGTAACTAATCGCGGGCCTAAAGCTGTTGTTTCTTTAATATCCAGCCTGATGAGGGGTGTAGTACCGGCCTGCAAGGAAAGTTCAGCAGGATAGCTCAAGTTATCCTTAGTTAGCTGTTCAAAAACCTGCACTTCCAGGTTGCCGGTGGCAGCCAGGATTTCTTTATGGCGTGCCAGGTAAAGGGCCCTTACGTGTTTACCACTGTAGAGGAGGTTGCCCCAGAAGTCGGCCCACAGGAGGGTATAGGCATCGGTATAATAACGCCCCAGGAGGGCTCCTCCTAAGGTCTGCGGTAAAGGGAAATTATAACGCCGGTGCTCAATATATCCCTGGCCGCTAAAGCTCTCCTCTTGTCCTGCCAGGACTATCTTGCCACTGACACGGGCGCGAGGTACCGGAACGGTCCAGAACAGGTATTTATTACCCTTCTCGCCGTAGTTAATCCGGCCGTGGCCCGGTTGCCAGCCAGGCAATTGGGGTTCATACTCTAACTCCAGCCCCGGCTCTCCTGATCGCCATTCCAGGCGGAAAAAGTTTCCTTCCTGGTAGATATGATTACCAGCCATGCGGACATCGAGGCGATCGGTGGCGGCCGTAAAAGGGGCAGTGACTTCCCGGGTAATTATTTCCTTGCCCGGTCGGGCCAGTAGGAGACGAGCTTTTCCTTCTTCACCGCAGACGGTAAAGAAAACGTTCAGGTAGGTACCTTCACCGTTGCTGGCTTCCCAGAGCCAACTCTCTTCCTCACCGACCTGGCCCTGGTAAGCATTGTCGGCTGCCGCCAGGGGTTTACCTGGTAAAGCGTTAAACTCCGTATCCTCCCAGAAAGAAAAGGTACTTTCACGCAAGCCCCTCCACTCCTTTCCTATTCACCAAGGGTATCCCATTTGCCACAGCGGCTGCCCCAGCGGGCAACTATACTACCTTCTTCTTCTATATTAACAATTTCACACAGGTTTGAACACCCCTGGCAGGTAAAACTGTGGGCCCGGAATTCTTCTTCGGCTACTTCGAAACCTTTAAATTTAGTTTCCCGGTTATTGTTGACGTAATCTCGAGCCAGGAGGGCGGCGCCCAGGGCTCCCATAACGGCAAAGTGGCGGGGCACGATTATTTCCTGTCCCAGGGCTTTACTGAAGGCGGCCCGGATACCGGCGTTGGCCGCTACTCCCCCCTGGAAAACGATGGGGGCGAGTATCTCTTTGCCTTTGGCGACGTTATTTAAGTAGTTGCGGACCAGGGCCTCACACAGGCCGCCAATAATATCTTCTATATTGTGCCCCATTTGCTGTTTATGAATCATGTCGGATTCGGCAAACACTGTGCAGCGGCCGGCAATGCGTACAGGATGCCGGGCCTTTAAAGCCAGTTCGCCGAAGTTTTCAATGGGAATCCCTAAGCGGGCGGCCTGTTGATCCAGGAAAGAACCCGTCCCGGCGGCACAGACGGTGTTCATGGCAAAATCGATCACTACTCCCTGGCGGAGAATAATAATCTTGGAGTCCTGGCCGCCGATTTCCAGGATGGTTTGTACCTCCGGTACTTCCAGGCGGGCGGCCACAGCATGGGCTGTAATCTCGTTTTTAACAATATCAGCGCCGATAATGGCCCCCGCCAGATAACGGCCGCTGCCGGTGGTACCGGCCCCAGCGATGCTCACGTCTCCCGGCAGGGTGGCCTTCACCCGGCGAAGGCCCTCTTTCACGGCCTGGATAGGCTGGCCGTGGGTACGTATGTAAAGACTGCTTAATACTTCGCCTGCAGCGGTAATGACAACGACGTTGGTACTGACGGAACCGACATCAATACCCAGGTAACAGGACTGCATTACTCCTGGCCTCCATTTGCTCGCGCCGCTGGCGCAAAAGATCGACAAAGGCTTCCAGCCTGGTTTCCACTCCGGCCCGGCCGGTCTGTTCGTCAATAGTCAGGCTTAAGATGGGAATGCCAAAGTCCCGGCTGATTCGCGGCAAAATACTTTTGGCTACTATTTCCGGAATGCAGGTAAAGGGTGCCAGCTGGATGACACCGTCAAAACCATTCCGGGCGTAAAGGATGGTTTCGCCGACGCTATTCTGGCCGTGTCCCCCGACAAATTGATTTAGATAAGGGTGGGCCAGCTGGCGCACGTCCTGGGCACCGTGGGCCAGAACGTCGGTGGCCGTGTACTGGGTCAGGTAAATAGAGCGGTGGGTAATAACCCCCATCTCTCCCAGGGTTTTTTCTATATCCAGATTCATAAAGGGCTCCAGCAGGACGTAAATTTCCCCGACAATACCCACCTTGAGGGGACGGCGGCCGGTATCCCGGGGAATATTTTGTAAAAGCTGCCGACATTCTTCCCGGGCAGCAGCTATTTCCTTCCGGCTCCGGGCTTGTTCCACTATTTTGAGACAGCTGTGGAAGGTACGGGTAGTTTCCCCTTTTTTTAATTCATAGGGGCGGATGCTGGTGGCCAGCTGTTCCAGCTCATCCAGGAGCTTTAACTTGGCCCAGGCACGGCGAACGACTTCCACAAAGGCCAGCCAGGAAAGGCCGGCTGTTTTGAGTACGCGCCTTAATTTGATAAAAAATGGCCATAAACCCGTCAGGGGGGGATCAAAAACAAAGATATCAAAGTTAAACCCCAGGTTGCGTAAAATCCTTTCGTGCATCATGCCGTACAGGCCAGCGCGGCAGGGACCTACTCCCCCGGAGGTAATGATTATCTCCGCCCCCCGTTCCAGGACTTCCAGGTAGGTGCCCAGGACCATTTTAAAGGGGATACAGGCATATTCCGGGGCATACGTAACGCCCCGGTCCAGGGTGGCGGGGCTGGGGTTGGGCGGGACGACGGCTTCGAAGCCCATATCTTCCACCAGCTGTTTGAAACCCAGGTAGGAATATCCCATATGGGCAAAGGACACCTTTTTCACCTGTTCCCCCTCCTCTGGTGCAGCATATCGACAAAGGCCTCCAGTCGGGTGGTTATACCGGCATCACCCGTTTGCTCATCAATGCTTACAGACATAAAGGGTAGTTGTCCACGACTTAACTTCCGTATGTCCAGTTCCATAATCTTATCCACCATGGCATCGGGGCCGCAACCGAAGGCAGTGACGTGAATGATGCCGTCTATATTTCCCTGGTGGAGATAATGATAGGTTGCTCCAAGAACCAGGTTGGAATAATGCCAGAAAAGGCGCTTGGGAAGGCGGCTGCTCAACCGGTAAAGCCTGGCCGGGTGGACCATTTCCATGGTCCAGACGTTCACGCCCATCTTTTTTAACTTGCCAATGATATCCAGGCTGATATATTGATCGTAAACCTGGTAGGGATAGCCCAGGACGGCCAGGTTCAATTTTCCCGGTTCCCTGATTGGAGCTTCAGCTGCCTCGCCCCGTAGTTTGGCCATGGCCTGCAGGGGCAGGTAACCTGCCAGGAGCAATTTCTGGTAGGCATGCTGGTGGTGCCTTCCTTCCAGGTAGGCAGACCATGCCTGCCGCAGGCTAAAACCCAGCAGTTCGGCCAGGCCCCGGCAGGTCGGCCATAAACCCCATAGGCCCCGGCCCGCATCGACCTGGAGATCGATGATGGGGGGCAGGTGGGGCAGGCTAGCACGCACCATATCCGGTAAACCTAAAAATTTGGGACAAAAAGTGGCGCGCTTACTTATCCTTACCATGCGCGGGATAAAAATGGCATCTACCTTATCTTTAAGGGTCAAGACGTGACCGTGGTAGAGTTTAATAGGAATGCAGGCATCGGCTACTGCTTCGCGGGAGCCGTCATCCAGGATAGCCTTGGTAGTAAGGGGTGACGTGACAATTTCGATTCCCAAACGGTTAAAAAAGGCTAGCCAGAAGGGAAAATGGCTGTAATACATCAAGGCTGTCGGGAAGCCAATATGTAACGCCAAAGAATTCTTCCTCCTGTTGAACTGTCCTACCTAGATTTCGACGTTCATTAAAAAAAACCTTCTGGGATTATAAAGAAGCAGGTATTTTCTTTAGGGGGCCGGCATAGGGTTTAGGTGAGACAAGAATGGGGTTCGGGGGTGGAAATTTTGCTGCGGGCTGTTTTGACAGGGTTACTTTATGCCATGTTAGCCGGTCTGGGTATGGCCACCTTGCTGGGGTTACTGCTGTATTTCACCCCCCTTTCCGAGGGACTGTTACCCTTGCTGGCCAGTATTACTGTAGCCCTGGCCGTCTTTTTTGGGGGGCTGCAGGCAGCAAGGATCGCCGCGGCCAGGGGGCTAGTCCAGGGGTTAGGGGTAGGCTTGCTCTTTTTCATAGTAACCCTGACTATGGGCTGGACCGGAGGGCCTCTAACCATTGGCGCTACCGGCCAGAAGCTGGGGCTTTGTCTCCTGGCCGGGGCCATGGGCGGGGTAGCCGGCATGGCCGGCCGTTAATTTAATGCCGGAAAGCTACCAGTAACCAGCAGAGGAGCCCCCCTGCCAGGAATGCAAGGCCGAAGATCAAGCGGAAACGCGGCCCCCCGTGTGGGGTAAAATAGACAGGCCATAGGGCCTGTTTTTCTTTGGGACGCATGAAATTCATTGTTACCCCTGCTCCTTGATATCCTGTATTTTCCATACACCTTGCTCGTTCAGAATGATAATTGTTTGGGGAACGGAAATGGTACCCTGCCGTGACGATACCCACTCGGCACTTCCCCGCACCCGGGCAATCCCAGTTTTAAGATCTACCTCCTGTTCTTTGATCAAGAAAAAAACGAACCGCAGGGACGGATCTTGCTGCCGGCGTTGCTGCCACCTCTGGAGCAGGGAGGTACTTTTCAGAGCAGTGCCAAACTCCCGGGTGACCAGGGTGGAAAGCTGATCCTCCCTTCCTGCGGCCAGAGCCTGGTAAAAGCTATAAATAACAGCAAAGGGTGCCGGCTGTTGACTGGCCGGAGCCAGGGCCGGCAGGGCAGGTTCTGCCTTATTTTTTTCGCTAAAGGAAAACCACCCCCAGGTCAGCACGATTCCCAGAATTAAACCCAAAGCGAAATATTTACAAAGCCTCATTCTCAATCCCACCTCCATGGTTAATTGTAATGGTGGGACCGGCCTTTTATGCTAAAAAAGAAGAGAGGTTGCCCCCTCATTCCTGGTGTAAAAATTTTTTTAACAGGCGTTTCAAGAAGGACGGTAAAGGAATAAAGTAAACCCGCATGCCATTCACCTCGCTCCAATCTTGCCTCCGTAAATGGATGTGGGAAGTGGGAGGTTAGGGGTGGGAGACTAGTAGAAACTGGCTACGCCAGTTTCGGATTCAAAGCTTGTCGCACCCCCTACTTTCTCCCGTTCGGCTCACGGTGGTCCGCCGCCATGAGTCGTTCCTCTTTTTAATTATAGTATTAAGGAGGCAACTAAAAAGTGCATATCAGGTGTGAGCAGGCGGGTTAAACCAGGTTGCGAGCCTTGCAGGGAGTTCAGCCGGTGTCACTTCAGCTGTGGTAACCGGCGGCAGGGATTGGAGGAAGTGGCGTCCGTAGCGCTGGGATAGGAGGCGCTGGTCGAGGACTACCAGGGCGCCGCGATCGGTAGAACTCCGGATCAGGCGACCAAATCCCTGGCGGAAACGGATTACAGCCTGGGGCAAGCTTAAAGTTGTAAAGGGATTTCCTCCTTTAGCAGCCAGATGTTCCATGCGAGCGGCCAGAGTCGGCATGCCGGGAGAGGGAAAAGGCAGGCGGGGAATAATTACACAGCGCAGGAGATCCCCCGGAAGATCGATACCTTCCCAGTAACTGTTGGCCCCCAGGAGGACAGCCCGGGGTGTTTGCCGGAATTCTTCCAGGAGCTGGGAACGACCGCCATCAATCCCCTGGGCCAGGACGCTAAAATCGCTGTCAGCCAGCATAGTGCTCAAGATGTTGTACATATCGCGCAAGAAACGGTGGGAGGTACAGAGGATCAGGGTGCGACCGCCCACGGCAGGCAGAATCTGCTTTATCACCGGCGCAATAGCTGCGGCGTAAGCACTGTCATTAAGCTGGCCGGGGTTTGGGAGGCCCCTGACGGTACACACCAGGGCCTGGGAACGGTAGTCAAAGGGCGAGGCCACCTGGCAGGTAGTGATCTGCCCGGGAGGTAACTCCGTTAATCCCACCTGTTGCTGGTAAAAATCAAAGGTATTATCAACAGTTATAGTAGCCGAGGTTAAAATTACGGCTTCTTTTCGGGCAATGAGCAGTTCTGCCAGTAAAGGCCCAACTTCCAGGGGGGCCAAACGTAACGTATACTGGCCGGCATTATTTTTTTCCAGCCAGCTAACGTATGCTTCCGGGTCGGCTTCGAGAATTTCCCCCAGATCATGGCTGTACTGGGCAAAGATGTTGCCCAGGTTGGTGGCATCAGCCGCCATTTCTTCAGCACCGGCAGCGTAAAGCAATTCCGCCAGGCGACCCAGGCGACCGGCCAGGCTGTTCAGCGTCTCCTCCAGGTGACCAAAGATGCTTAGCAAGGTGTCCCAGGCCGGCGTTTCCTTCAAGCGGGCCGTGAAGCGTAAAGTGGAGTTACTATTTTCCCATAGGGCCGCCACACTTAATTGCGCCAGGCCATCCCAGAAGGCTTGCCATTCATGATGAACCCGGACAACGGTACCTTCCAAATCTTCAAGCAGGGGCAACAGTTCGGCGTTTCCTTCCCCGGTTAAACGGCGAGCAAGGTTCCAGGCCCGTCCTAAAAAGCTAAAGTTACTACTTCTACCTCCCAGGCGCTGGAGAAAAAAGTCACAACTGGCCTGCCGGACCGAAATGCCCAGGTGTTCGGTGGCCGCTTCTTCCAGGTGATGGGCTTCATCAATAATGAGATAGGGATAATCGGGCAGAACCTGGTTGTTTAAGCGGACATCACTTAAAAGCAGGGAATGATTTAAAATTAAGATATTAGCAGCTTCAGCCTCCCGCCGGGCAGCATTGACAAAACAGCTGTCATTAAAGGGACAGCTGTTACCGGCACAGGTGTCTTTATCAGCGGCCAGGGCAAGCTTCAAAGATTCCTCTTCCGGTTTCAGCTTCATTTCGCTCCAGTCTCCGGAAGTAGTCAGCTTGAGCCAGCGCAGTACCCTGAGAATAAAATGGCGTTCTTCTTCCCCTGGAGGGGGGTTATGCTGGTAATCCCTGAGTTTACGCCGGCAGAGGTAGTTATTGCGCCCCTTGGCCAGGGCGGCCTTGAAGGGGAAAGGAAGGATTTCCTTTAAGAGGGGCAAGTCTTTATGCCAGAGTTGTTCCTGGAGGTTTATAGTATGGGTGGCAATGGCTACTCTCCTGCCCTGGCGGCAGGCCCAGTAAATGGCCGGCAGGAGATAGGCCAGGGATTTGCCCGTACCTGTTCCGGCTTCAACAATGAGATATTGATTCCTGCTCAAAGCCGTAGCTACGGCTTTGAGCATCTCTGCCTGCTGGGGGCGGTATTCATAACCGGGGAGTTTACTGGCCAGCAGGCCCCCTGGAGTCAGGAGGGCGGCTATTTCGTCCGGGCTGAAGTCGGGAATTACCGGCGGTGATGCCTGAAGTTCCTCCAGGGCAAAGAGCCCGGTGGCGGCCACCTCGGCCGGGGCCGCCGGGATGGATTCGGCGGCCAGGGCTGCCTGAAACCAGGGCTGCAGGCCGGCCGGAGCCAGCTTGAGCAGGCTGGTTAATAGATGCTTATCCAGGGCCAGGGTAGCCCGCCAGAGGGTATGCAGCAGCTGGACGGTGGCCAGTACGTCTCCCAGGGCGCGGTGGTGTTCGGTTACTTCGAGGGAAAATTTTTGGCTTAAAAACTCCAGCCGGTAGGATGGCAGGCAGGGATAGAGTATACGGCTCAAGGTTAAGGTATCCAGCAAGGGGCGGTGCCAGGCAGTAGTACCCAGTGCCCGGTTTAAAAAAGCCAGGTCGAAATTGCCATTGTGACCGGCGGGAATAGCCTCACTCATAAAATCCAGCAACCCGGGGAGGATTTCTGTCAAACGGGGGGCTTCGCGGACCATGGCGTCATTGATACCGGTGAGCTTCTGGATATAGGGCGGTATCGGCCGGCCGGGATTGACCAGGGTATGCAACTGGCCGGTTATCTGGCCTTTCTCCAGGCGGACGGCGGCAATCTCAATGATCTGGTCCTGGTTTGGGTCCAGGCCGGTTGTCTCTACATCCAGGACGACATAAGTATGAGGTAGCACTTCCCAGCACTTCCTTTTGCGGGGCTGATTAGCCCAGTCTAACCAGGGGCTGGCCGCTGGCTACGTTACTACCGGTCTGGACCAGGACCTCCTGGACAACTCCCCCGGCTGGAGCCTGGATTTCATTTTCCATTTTCATGGCTTCGATAATGAGCAGGACCTGACCGGCAGCTACTTTCTGCCCCGGTTTAACCCTTACTTCTACTACCGTACCCGGTAAAGGCGATGTAACAGTGCGGTTATCCTGGGGTAAGGGGGGTCGCGGGGAAAGGCCGGCCTGGTAGAGAGGAGGCGTTTTCTTCACGGGAGCTTTCATTGCCGAGCGTAAATGATCAAGTGCCCCACCTACCTCCTCCACTTCGACGCTAAAAGTTTCCCCATTAACAGTAACCTGAAAATGACGCTTCAACCGGCCATCCGCCTCCTTACTAACGCCAGCGAACTATGCATTAGCTCCTGCCGCCCGGCCAGGACCCAGCGTCTGGTGTTCCTGTTCAAAGGCCGGATGGCCGTGATTTGCCAGCCGGTTTCCGCTGACATATATACAGCTATGGCAGCGGTAATGGCGGCGACGATTTCCGGGGCAACTGCTTTATCTAAAACAATTTGCTGGTAAGAAACGACCACAAAATATCACCTGCCCTGAAAATAAATACAGTTAAACGGGAAAATTACCGTGTTTCTTAGCCGGGCGGCTTTCCCTTTTATTAAGTAAAGTTAACAGGACCTGGACTAGATGCCGGCGAGTGAGAGCCGGGTCAATGACGGCATCCACCAGGCCCAGGCCGGCGGCTACATAGGGGTTGGCAAATTTCTCCCGGTATTCGGCTATTTTTTGCCGGCGTACCTCAGGCGGATCGGCGGCCTGGCTGATTTCCTGGCGGAAGATAATATTTGCCGCCCCTTCGGGACCCATGACGGCAATTTCCGCCGTCGGCCAAGCTACCACATGATCAGCCCCCAGGGAGCGCGAACACATGGCCAGGTAGGCACCGCCGTAAGCCTTGCGCAAGACCAGGGTTATTTTCGGAACGACGGCTTCGGCAAAGGCATACAGCAGTTTGGCCCCATGGCGGATAATGCCGCCCTGCTCCTGGTCGACTCCGGGTAAATAGCCGGGGGTATCGACCAGGGAAAGCAGAGGAA
Source organism: Moorella sp. E308F (assembly GCF_006538365.1). Lineage (NCBI taxonomy): Bacteria > Bacillati > Bacillota > Clostridia > Neomoorellales > Neomoorellaceae > Neomoorella > Moorella sp. E308F. The sequence continues at coordinate 352,876 of NZ_BJKN01000002.1, forward strand.
TGTTGAATGCGTCACAGAAGCGGACGAAACGAGCGGCTTTATCGGCAGCATTGATATCCAGGCAGCCGGCCAGGTGCCGGGGTTGATTGGCAACAATACCTATAGTATACCCGCCCAGGCGGGCCAGGCCGATAACTATATTGGTTGCAAATTGAGCCTGGATTTCCAGAAACAGGCCGTCATCTACCACCCCGTGGATTATTTCTTTGACGTCATAGGGTTTATTGGGATCGACGGGGACCTGATTGCGTAAATTGGGGCACTGCCGGTCAACCGGGTCATGGCTGGGTACATAGGGCGGATCTTCCAGGTTGTTACCCGGGAGGTAGCCGAGCAAGGTTCGGATTAAATGCAGGCAATCTTCTTCTGTAGGAGTATAGAAATGGGCTACCCCGCTTTTCATGGCATGGGTGGCAGCCCCGCCCAGCTCTTCCGGCGTTACCTCTTCGCCGGTAACGGCTTTGATGACCTGAGGCCCGGTAATGAACATTTGGGCCGTATGATTGACCATGAAAATAAAGTCCATTAACCCTGGCGAATAGACGGCACCGCCGGCACAGGGTCCCATAATGGCAGCAATCTGGGGGATAACGCCGGAAGCATGGGTATTGCGGCGGAAGATTTCCCCATAACCATTGAGGGCCGCCACCCCTTCCTGGATGCGGGCACCGCCGGAGTCATTTAAACCAATAATTGGCACCCCTGTCTTCAAGGCCAGGTCCAAAACTTTACAGATTTTGGCGGCATGCATTTCCCCTAAAGAGCCGCCCATGACGGTAAAATCCTGGGCATAGACATAAACCTGGCGGCCGTTGATGGTACCGGAGCCAGTAACTACCCCTTCCCCTGGTGTTTCTATATTTTGCATGCCAAAATCTGTGGCCCGGTGGCGGACAAATTGGTCCAGTTCCAGGAAACTGCCCGGGTCCAGCAATAATTCGATTCTTTCGCGGGCCGTTAGCTTGCCAGCAGCATGCTGCCTGGCGATGCGTTCCTCACCGCCGCCGGCTAAAATTACTGCACGCCTGGCTTCAAGGTCGGCCAGCCTGGCTTTAATATCTTCACTCAATTAATCTATCCCCCTTATTATTCCCTACCTCCTTATATTACCAGGTAATAAGGGCAGCTTGCAAGTCCTGCCTACAAAACTTTCAATCCATCTTCCTGGCTATAGCTTGCCCTGGCGCTCCCACAAACTACCCTGAACAGCAAGAGCACAACTTTTTAACTATTACCGGAAATGATTATAACCACCGGGGTTTAAAGGCAATCTCTTTCCCTCAATGATAATGGTAATACCCTCAGCGGCCGGAACCACATTGCCGATGGGGGTCACGGGGGTCTGGCAGGCTTCGGCTATGGCTTTCTGGACGGCAGCTACTTTGTCCGGCCGGCAGGTGAGGAGGAGCTCGAAATCTTCACCTCCGTAGAGGGCATAATCCAGAGGATCTTTTTGGTAAATAGCGGCCAGCTGCCTGGTGGCCGGGGCGATGGGCACGGCAGCGGCTTCCAGGGTAATGCCTACACCAGAGGCCTGGGCAAGGGTATATATTTCAGCTACCAGGCCATCGCTGATATCATCGGCTGCCGTTATTCCCCCTGCTGGCAGGGCGGCACGAATTTCAGCTACCCTGGGGGTGGGCCGGAAGTGGCGTTCCCGGGCGAAGGCCACGGCCTCCGTTGGAGCCGGGCGCGGTGAGAGCAGGGTATCCAAGCCGGCAGCCGACCCGCCGAGATCGCCCGTTACCAGCAGGACATCCCCCGGCCGGGCGCCGCTGCGGTAGAGACAGGCTCCCTCTTCTACCCGCCCCAGGATGGCCAGATTTATAACCATGGCCCGGGGGGAAGATACGGTATCGCCGCCGATTATATTGACCCCAAAACGCTGGCCGCATTCCCGTAAGCCCGCGTAAAGCTCGTCCACAAACTCCACCGGCTGCTCCGGCCTTAAACCCAGGGAAATAAGGGCCTGTTCTGGTATACCACCCATGGCGGCAATATCGCTCACATTTACCGCCATGGTTTTGTAGCCTATTTCCCGGGCCGTAGCCGTGGCCAGGGTAAAGTGGATATCTTCCACCAGCATGTCCGTAGAGGCCAGGGTCAGGTAACCTCTTTCTCCTTTTAAAACCGCAGCATCATCACCGATACCCATAATGACCTTATCCGGGACAACTACAGCTCCGGCTTTCAGGCGTTCGATGAGGCCAAACTCGCCGATAGTTTTCAAATTCATGGCTTATTCCCGTCCCCTTTTTCTGGCTATCTATATATTGCCACAGGGACAGGACGGGTGCAAGCCTTCCGTGCTGGGACACGGAAGGCCGCCGGTTTGAATATGCTTCCTTAAACTGGTAAAACCTCAGTTTTGCTGCTGTCCTGAGGTTGATAATAGTTGCTGTAATAATGATAGAATATCCTGGAGGCGTTCCTTGATGAAGGTGTCTTCCGGATCCAGGTCATGGGCGGCCCAGTAACTGGCTAGAGCCGGGGCAAAACGGCCATGGTATTCATGGATGACTCCCAGGGCCAGCCGGGCTTCCAGATCCCGGGGGTCATTTTCTACCCGGCGCAGGTAGGATAGGTATTTTTCTTCATCTTCAAGGAGGTCCTGGTGAAAAAAGACGCTACCTATTTTAACCCGCCAGGTACAGCTATTATCCTGGACTTCAAAGGGACAGGTGCAACTAAAACGAATACCGCGGTTTTGTAAGGCTTTTCGAAAATAGCGGCAGAAGGCGCAGCGGCCGTCATAGCCCAGGCCCTGGATAGCCAACTCATTACCTTCCAGATTGATGCCGGCACAGGTGGGTATGCGCTTCCGGGTCAGGTCCAGGTAATAGGCAATCGTTTTTCTCTCCCCGGCGTGCCTGGGCTTGCAATTAATCCGGCAGATCGTAGGGTTGCCACTGGTGACAGCCATTATTTCTCTCCCCGTTCCTGTTATATCCTATTGCCAGGAAGGGAGAGAAATGACTACTAATTCGTAGAGGTGGTATTTGCCCCTGGCAGGCCTGGCAAGGGGGGATTACCTTTTATTTGTGCAGGCAGTAAAGGGAGGGCAACCAGCCTAACTTCCCGGCCAGAGCCGGGTACTGGGGCGCTGCAGCCCCCAGGGCCACCATAATGGCTTCCATGGCATTGGCCGCCGGGCTGAGACCATCGATGACAGGCGTTGTTGCCAGAAGCCAGGCGGCCCCGCGCCGGCGCAGGAGTTCCTGGTCGGCAGGCGTAGTGCCGCTGGTAATAATTACCTTGCCGGCCAGAGAAAGAGGTAAATGATGACGGATAAAATGCCAGTCCCCGGCAATAATTTTTACCCTGGCGAAGAGATGGCGGTAACGGGGATGAGATTTTTCCTGGTCAAGGCCCAGGGGGTAAAGGTAGGCCAACGGTAAACGGGCCAGGAGGGGCATGGTTAAATAACCCAGGATCATGAAAGTTGATAAAGGAAAACCCAGGGGAAGTTTTAAACCAAAAGCGGCATCCCCCGCCAGGACGGGATAGCCGCTTGCCTGTAAAGCCCGAGCCAGCCAGAAGCGGTCCAGGACGGAAACTACCAGCGCCCTGCTACCGGTGGGTAAAAAAGCCAGCCGGCTTATGGCCCGGGGCTCTATCCATTGTTTCCAGCCTGAGCCATCCACCAGGGGGGTCTCTTTAACCTGGCGGGCTAAATACCGGCCTGCCGGGCAGGGATAACACCGCAAACCCAGGTGGTAGTTAAAATTGGCGCCACCAAGCCCCAGGGCATCCACCCGTCCATCCAGTTTTTTAAGAAGGCGGGCTGCCAGGTCTAGGCGGCCATTGCAGCCGCGCCGCTCCAGGAGGATTGTCTCCTGGCCGCAGTTCAGCTTTACCTGGTAATCCCTGCTATTAGTACCCAAACTGATGCTGACTACATGCTTGATAGCTACTTCGACTCCCTCGCCTGGCTTTTTAAACGTTTGACGAGGTATTCAGCCAGGACGGCGTAATCTTCCGTGGCCAGGATTGCCGCCGCGGAAGCGTCGAAAAGGATAGTCCCGCTGGGGGGAATTTCTTCATCGCCGGCCCAGATAACCAGCCTTATCGGCAGGCTAGGAAAGGGATAAAGTTCAACGGCAGCATCTCCATGGTTTACTGGCCGGCCACCAAGGGGCCGGGCGGCCTGGAGGAGGCCGGCGGGATCCTGGCCGAAGGTGCGGACCAGGGGCAAGACGGCCCGGCCAAAAAAGGGTTGCTGGTAAAGATGGCCGCCGGGTAATTCCTTAAAGGAAATCCATTCACCCTTAAGGGCAACTGCCGGTCCCACCAGGTAGTGGAGGATTAAAACCTGCACCCGCGGGTCGACGCTGCTACCGTCACTGGTACTGATGGTCCCGCCGGGGCAGGATATGTGAAATACGTCACTTAAAGAGGGCAGGATTAACACCTTTTTTTCCCCATCCCAGGTAGCCCCCTTATTGACGGCTATTTCCCGGGGGTTGCCTTGCTCCAGTTCCTTACGGGCCAGGTCCAGGGTGACATCCAGGTTATAGGGGAGGGCCAAGTTAATCACGTCCTCTTTCATTATTTGCCTGAAGAGGGTGTTACCGTTATCAGGAGTTCCTTCCTGTTAATGTTTTTTATAGAGTACCATGGTTTAAGAAAAAATAAAAGCCGGCTCATGCCGGATCGGGGTGCCTAATGTAACGGGACAACGATGCAGTTTTGTTTTTCTTCTTCAGCAGCCAGGACCTTTTGTAACTCCTGAGCGCTGACAAACCGGTAATCTACCTCTTCCCCGTTAATCCAGGTCAGCAGGTAATCCATAACCCCCGCCTCCTCCGGTGTTTTGTATACACCATCCTGTCTTCAGGATAACACCTGGAGGAGAAAAATGCAAGGGGAAAATTAAAATTTAGTTAATTATTACTGGCGGTGGGTTTAGATTTAAATTGGTTTTACAAGGCTTTCTGAATATTAGCTGGCCATAGTTAACGGACGGCGATTTGTAGACAGATTCGCCGTGTGTTAGTAAGGTAGATAAAAATTAAGTCCCGCAAACTTTTGCGGGACTTAATTTTTCCTGGTGCGCCAGGTAGGCTTCGAACCCACGACCCGCTGATTAAGAGATATAAGATCGCATTTTTCAGTACGTGCTCTCACGTGATCCGCTGTTATCCATGGTGATGCGAAGTCAGCATTTTCAAGGCTTCGGGAGATTTTTCATCTCATCTAGTGATGCCTCGTGATTTCTAATTATCCCCCGGTAGTAGTACGGGTAGTAGTCAAAATAGTAGTCAGAATGAAGGGGGGTTCCTGCAAGGATTCGCAATGCTTTTGAGGATCATCTCACTGACTTTTTCAATTTCAAAGGGATAATCTTTTCTACCCCAGCGGCGGAATTCTCTTCGCAGGTTTTTTCCATCCACCGGAGCAACGCTTCACGGGGGATACGGATGGTGCGACCGATTCTTATTGTCGGAAAATCCTTTCTGTTAGCGAGCTCATACGCCGCCGCCCGTCCTATCCTTAAAAGCCTCGCCACTTCAGGCACGGTGAGCACGGGGGGCAAATCGTCAGTCTCAAGTTTCTTGACAGTGGGTTCCGCTTCTTGCATTGAATCATCTCCTCCGGTCGAAAAATGGCACCGGAAAAGAACAGCCCTGGCGTGAGCCAGGGCTGTTGAGATTAACTCGGAAAATTATAAGCGTACTGCTCTTATTACAGTTTGTGATTCACATAAACTATAAATCCATTCTTTATTAAGTGCTTTATATGTTTTCATTTCCCCGTAAAACTCCTTCGAACCTCGCCCTTACCAACAGGTTGTACAGCTCTGCTCCAGCGTAGAGCCAATCCACCACGGTCCGGAAGCTCTTTCCATAGTAGTAAAGCGCCACCGTGGCTTCATTCACCGTTTTCTGCAACGTCCGTAGGGGCAGCCCTGTACCGGTAGCTATAACGCGGTTTATATCGTCCATAAGCACCCTGTTCCCGTACACCCTCAGCCTGGGCGTCAACGTCCTCTTCCGCCCGATCCGAGTTACATCCGCGCTTCCGTGCAGCTCGACCCACGCCCGTACGAAGCCCCGGTCGTCTAAAGGGCCGTGCGGGTACGGCCTCTCCGGGGCCTTCCTGGGCGTCCAGCCGTAGCGTTCTAGAATGGTTTTCACGGCGGCCACGTCTGCCGCGCGGGTTATTTTCAGCCGCCACTGTGTACCAGTGTTTGAATGGCTTTCATGCCCGCAAGATGCTATTCTAAAATACTGTTTAACCACTTCGATATACCATCTGTCGCGGTGGCGGAGCCAATAGCCTTCATCGGATATGGAGAAGGCACCCCAAAGTATACCCAGTATGTATGCACCCAAATCGGTTGTTGGGTCAAAAATTTTGCATAATCTATCTCCGCATTTTTGAGAGAGGTTCTGCTCACGAAGAAGAATATCGTCCTTCATTCTCTGCTTGCCAGGTTCCGTGGTAGTATTTTGGTAGCCAAAGTAATGTCGCTTTTTGTATTTACATCGCTGCCCTGGCCTATTTCTAAAGTTATGCTGACCAGCTTCCCGCTATCAGGTTTTACCATGAAATTCTTTACGTTTCCAGCTATTTGCACCCCGCCGGTTTCATTAATGACTACTGACCCGTTGTCTGGATGTACGCTTCTATAAAGTACACCATCATTTAAATAATAGCTGACAACGCTTGTTCCTGCCAGATAGGCGAACCTGCTGTAATCCGGCGAATCAAATGTAACCGCCCCGGCGCCCCTTATCCCTTCAACCCTAGCGCCATTATTCGTAAATCCGTCGCAGATTTCTTCCATCACCTTCACTGCTGCGTCCTGAGTGTTTGTCTGTCTAAAAGCCTTGGTGTTAGCCTGCCAGCCGCGGAGATAGATATCATAGATAGGAATCGCGATTAGCCCGATAATAGCGACAACAACCATAACTTCTACTAAGGTAAAACCCTTGCTATCCCTTAAATGCTCTCGTAGCATCAAATCCCCCCTTTATAGAGGAGAAAAGTCAGAGAATCAACCATGTTACCGTTCTTATCCAGTTCCAGCGTAACTTTTTTTACCACAGCGCTCCCACACTGGCCCGGCATTGAATTTATCGTGCTGACATTTTGTTTAAGCGTCCACGCGCTCCCGCCATAGTTAGGATAAGCCGTCTCGCCAACAGGCAGGTTGTCATATCCAGCAGCTTTAATTTCCTCCGCCCGCTGCTGGAGGAGGTAACTGGCGACAGACCTGTCGCGGCCGCGGTAAAGCATCATGATGCCATTGGTCAGCGCCCCCATAAAAGGTACGAGCACAATTATAAGCAAAGAAACCGCAATCACCATTTCTACAAGGGTAAAGCCGTCCTGCTTTCGTCCGCATCGCATATAATTATTCCCCCGCCCAAGAACCGGCCTGGATTTTCCAGGTGCCATTGCTCCCGCCACCGACGTTCTTCAAGCTTTCATCATAGTTAATAGCTGCATGGTTTTTTAAACTTACCTGCTGGCCTACTACACCACCATTTATTGTGGCGTTATTGCCAATATTAACCTGGCCAGTCGCATTAAACAGGCCGGCTTTAATGGCGGCATTGTTGTTTACATCCACGTCATGGCTTTTGTCGGTCGTCAGATAAAAGAGCAGGTTGGCCGCCGGTATGGTTCCCAGACGACAGTTATTGCCCGCGTCTAAATCGCCTTTAATGTAAAAGACTGCCGGTTGCATTTGGGTTAAAGTAACGCCGTTTTGGAATGAGGCATCGTTGCCGATATACCACGTTGTCATCCCCAAAAGGTTTAAGCTGCTGTTGTTTTCCAGATGCAGGTCTCTTGAGATGTAAAATGTGACCTGGCCGTTGACTGTAAGGCCGGCATTATTGTCGAGCTGGAAATCTCCGGTCACATATATGTTCGCTGGGCCGGTGATAGTGGTGCTTTTGTTGTTTTGCAACTCAAAGCTGGTAAAACAGTGGTCGCCGGGCCCCACACCCTGCCCGGGGTTTAACGTTTCCGGGTTCAGGGCCGGTGGGACAGCGGGTAGATTGAATGTTATCGCTGGATACTGGTAACCTTCATAATAGCCATCTTCCTCGGGTTGGGCGCTCAAGTCCACTATAGCCTGGGGGAACAAAGTCTCACCCACATAGTAGACCATCAGGCTTGCCGTATTTTTGACACCCCGGTACGTGCCCGTAGATGTTATTTTTAACTTGTCGCTTCCTGCGGGAATGAGCTGGACGCTGTAAGAAGCGTCGCTGCCCATTACCGCAGGGTCGCTGTTGATCTGTGCCGGCTGTTCGCCTTTTTCGATAAGGTGATAGAGGGCATCATTAATCCCCGACTCGGCCAGGTAAAGGGCTTTGGTTTTGTTATCCCAATAGGTTGCATTTTTGTAGTTAGTTAGGACCAGAGAATAAATAGCTGTGATAAGGAATGACAGTATAACTATGACAATAAGGGTTAACGGTAAAACGGCCCCTTTCTTGTCGCGAAGTATTCTGGAGATGGAATATTGCTTTTCTTCCAGCCAGGAACGGACTTCCCGTGCTATGCCGAAACAAATAAAGACAATACCGGTAAATAAAGCAATATCTGCTAAATTGGCGGCAACCCCAAGATTAGGCAGTAGTATGTAATCTACGACGTATCCCTGTATCAGCCAGGATAGGCCGTTGCTAATGGCGCCGCCGGCAGCCAGCCCCGTCCCCAAGTATAATCTGAAATCTTTATGGGGTGGATTATACCTTGCAAGGTAGAATACACAGACAATTATTATTGCGAAAAGTAAAATTCGGCCTGCGAAAGAGGGGCCAAAGGGGCAAAAGGGATTAACTGCTGGCCCGAAGCTTATGCCTTCCAAAATGGTTATTGGCTGGGGAATCATATATCTGGCCGTCAATTTGATTATCTGATCGCAGAGAATAATTCCTAATCCCAGAAATAGATGATGCATGGGTTTTACATTGTTTTGCATCTCGTACTTCTCACAATTTTGCTTTAGATATTTTTACAGCAAGTCAGGGTGATGGCCGCAGCCTACCGCCGGGCTGCAGCCTTTAACCCGGCTTGCTGTTTCGCTCCGCTGATAGATTCTTCGACAAGATATTTGTTCTTCCTTCTTTTTTCTGCATCGCCTGCAAATAGTCACCCGAGTCCCCTGTAAACTACTTTGGCTTATCACCTCCATCAACATGGCAGTTTGTGCTGTTAATCGTTTGGAAATATTTTTAGCCTCTTAATGTTTTTCCCACCCCTGTTATATTACCCAGGGGCAAGTGGCCACTACCTTTAAATTCTACGAAATCGGGGACAACGCCTTACTTGCCGATAATAGGTTAATTATTTTATGGTTACTATAAAATTCATAGTTAAATGTTAAATAAATTCGATATCATTAAAGTTCAACATAATTCTCCACGCTCCACGATTGGAATTCCTAGTTAATGGCTTACAGTTATTATCTACATAGATTAACCTAAAAGAATGCTCAATAGTAACTTTATCTGTATTTTTCTTTTCAAATGTCAATTTGACCTTTATTTCTGTAATCGCAGGTGCTCTATCTTCTACCGATATAAATTTAAAGTCAATCAATCTTTTTCCCTGAAAAATCTTTCTTATTTCTCCTGCTAGTTTTTTTATAGAATCATCTGAGGGAAAAAGCTTTGTAGTTAAAAGTGCCATTTTGCCATAATTACCTTTAAAAAGATACTCAAAATATTCTACTAATGTTTTCTCCGGGCTCCCCTCTTGGTAATCGGAGACCTGCCCTTTTTCCGGGAAATCAGCATTAACATTAAGTGTTCGCGGTTCCCATTGTTCAATTAGTTTTTTCTCATTCTGTATCTGGTTATATTGTTCTAAAGAATCTTTGATTGATTGAATTGATTCTTTAATAGTAGGTGCTTTAAATTCTTTATTTATCCCTTTTTTCCCACTTTTAACAGCTCTTGCCCAATCACCGAGTGCAAATAAAGTTGCCCATGTTTTAAGAGCAATTATTTTGTTGTCATATCCTAAATCACGCCCATGCAAGATGCCATGCCTATATGGAAGATATATTTCATCAGTGCTTGTCTTTTTTCTTGATTCTCCTAGAATTTTAGTCAATGTATTTAAGCCGCTATCATGGGCTGCTATCGAATCCCAAACATTTAAATCAATGCCAGTTGCAAAAAATCCTTTTTGCTCAATGTCGTTAACAAAACCATCAATCATCATAAGCACAACCGGTATACATGCATGATATCTGCCCGCAATATAGTCATCTAATGCTTTATGAATAAGTCTTATTCTAGGTTGAAATTCTTCTATACCTTTTAGTCTAGAAATCATAAAAAGGAGGTTTTCTTTATTATCATAATAGTTAATCAAAACCTCTTCAGCTTTGTCCATTTTACCTTCTTCAGCAAATTTTACTGCTTCAGCCATAATATCAAAGTTCATAGATTCATATGCAATCCATCCACGTTGAGCAAAATATTGGTTAAATTTATCTGGTATTTCCTGTAGTTGTTTAAATTTTTTGTCTATCTCTTGTAGTTCTTCAAAACTCTTTTTGATGCTTTCATTCTTAAAACCAAAAAAGTATGCCAACTTGTATATTGCCTTCAAGCTTTTAAATCCTTGTAAATTAAATTCCATTTCTTTAAAAGAATAATTATCCTTAATTTTTTTGCCTGACATAACATCACCAACCACAATTTTGCTCTACCCTGAAAACCCATAATCCTAGTTAAAGTATAAAGAGACAAAAAACCTACTCGGCCTAACCCTTGAGCTTTTTGTTAGGCTGGTTCAGCTTAAAATATATAGAACCCTATCCCGCCCTCTCCAGAAGCGGCTCATAGGGCCGCGGAGTAAGGGGGGGCATACGTTTCCACACTGGAACAGCAGAGCCGGAGGTAACAGAGACGGCTCTGATACTGAAACTTGCTGCGGCTACTAGCAGCTAACGTTCGTTTTGGACATTATTGAGGTTGGTTAATATAATGTTACATTCTTAATGAGCCTATCAGATTTTAACAAATTGCTAGACGAATTGATCTTATAGTGGTTTAATTTTTTGCTATAATTATGCATTAGTCGTCAAACATTAGTATCCGGGAATATTATCCTTAAAATTTTATTAAGTAATTGCTGGCTTTTACAATTAATAAAGTCTGGTCTGCGCATAGGCAAGGAACTAATGTGGAGAAAGTTTTTGAAAGTTATGTTAGGATACAGCTTCGCTTTATTTTCTAAAATGCGGAAAATAGGGCGACCGTTCTTACGACTAATTAGATAGCATAGCAATTCAAATTCCTCAATATCTACATGGAAATATGCATCGATTGGTAACTCGAAGTATTGATTAATCGTTTGCTGTATTTTATTTTCAAAAGGAAGCAGTGTGGGAAAGTTCTCCAGGGTCACGCCCATTAAATATATATTCTTTACATTAGATAGGTTAATGGGTATACCTGGCAGCTGAAATAGTTCTAATAAACGAGAATGCATCTGTCTGATGGGCTCGATTACCATCTTCGACATATCTTTATCAACTGAAGTGGGGTCCCCATCAACTAGCGAGCTTAATTTCATTCTTCTGGCTTTTCCCTCAACGACAAGTAGATTGTCTCCTAACTTCAACATAATCTCAGGAGACCTTTTGCCTCCCCCTTTACCGTATCGAAATTCTGGCACAACTTCGTATGGAATGGGCGATTGCTTAACAGCCTCCTGCATTAATAATCTAAGATAAATTTCAAACGGTCTCCCAATAAATCTTAAGAACCGATTATCTTGGTAGCAATAAGCGATTTTATGAAAGAGACCAATAAAAACTTGCTCCTGAACAAACTTAACCATGATAGGCAAAAAAATCTTCTTATCAATAAGAAGGAGAGGCTTGTCTTTGAATAATAAAAAATTCCAGGGGGAGTCTAAAGTCTGCCTTGCCCATTCGCTAGCATCATCAAACTCAACTAGAAGGGGTTTAATGATATCTTTGGATAAAGCAGTCTTGGAAAAAACTTCTTCTAAGTTCTTACTCCAAACGGGACGAATCTCATAATCTTTATTCATAAATAGCGCAAACAAAGCACATACCGCTGCAAGATACTCTTCTAACGTGCAGCCATAATGCTTATTAAATTCCGTATTGAAATCAACGTACTCCTTCTCGTTAAATAAAAGCTTATTCTGCGCCAATTCTATATACACATATGCAGCCCTTCCAATAGAAGAATACATATCCTGCTGCGAATTAAAAGCAGCATTTCTTAACATTTCATATTCAATATTAACAGGGTTACCGTCGCTTTCGTATAAATAGTCGGAAACAATCAGGCATAAATAAATTAGAATATTTATGCCCCTTCTTATCTCAACCCCACTTCCTAATTTATTTTTGTCACCATAAGCTAGTAACCATTTCCAGACAGTTAATAAGCCCTGGTGACTATATAACATACGGTTTTGTAGACGATCTCTTATGGCAACGTGATTATTTTCATCTATTGATTCAATAAACGAAATGAAATGTTCTCTAATCCGATTATCATTAAGGGGTAAAGACGTTATCTGGGACAAAATGTTTAGTAACCCCCCCAAGGGAAGGGACTTGATAAAGCTAATAAGTTCCTGTTTATCAAACTTTCTACCAAATAAATCACTAAAAGTTGCATAGATCTTCACGTATTTCAATATGCTATTAACCACAAATAGTCGTCCCTTCTTTTATTGAACCCTAATACTTTGCCGCTAAATGTTTTCCTGCATAATATATAAGAATCCTATACTCAAACAACTAAATATCTAAACTTGCCCCATTTTCATCTAGCCATTGCTTGTGTTCGCGGTAATCTGGCATAGCCATCTCTACCCGCTCCCAAAAGGCTTGGTTATGGCGTGGCTCCAACAAATGAACTAATTCGTGAACCAGCACATAACGGACGACAGCAGGAGGAGCCATGAAGATGCGCCAGTTAAGATTAATGACCCCCTTGCGACTGCAGGAACCCCAGCGATAGCCCAACTCTCGAATTTTAACTGTAGGCTTATCAACCCCGATACGCCGCGAATAATACTCAAGGTCCTTATCTATCCACTCCAGGCCCTTGCATTTGTACCAGTTGATGAAATGATCCCGGCCGCGATCCACTTCGCTGGCCAGAAGCTCAAACCAGCCCCCTCGTAATACAAGAGGAGGCAGTTTTTTTTGCTTATTTGCGTTACCGCCAACACCATGTTTAAAGTCCTGGGCCGTCTCCTGGCCAAAACGAACACCTCGGGATTCCCTCTGCCGGTCATTCTCCCCGGGGTTTACCAGGCGTAAACGATAACTTTGGCCCAGAAAAAGAAAACCTTCTCCAGGTACGAATTCCTTCGCCGTGGCTTTTTTCCGGACCAACCTTTCCTTTTCCTTCAGCTTTAAATACAACCAGAGGTTCTTCTTTTCCACGAACCTGTAAATATCTTTGTCCGGACATTCGACTGGAGCTTTGACTGTCAACCTGCCGTCCCTCTCCACAACTAGGGCCAGGCTTTTGCGCTGGCTGCGTTGTATTTCAAATACCAAATCATTCAACTGTAATACTTTATCCCCCAGTCCCTGAAGCTCCATATTGAACCTCCCGTAATTTCCGTAGTATTTCTTTCGAAATTAATTCTCACCCGATCAGCTTTAAGATGTCTTATCGCTTTACCAGAAGGGAGTGGCGTTTTCGTGCCTGGGCCAGCAGGGCATCAACCGTCTTTTCCAGGCAATCGTACGGGACCACGTCATTCTCATCAAGATACTCAATCAACCAGCGGCGCAGATTGTTTTGTAGCGCAGGAGCTCTCCAGAAATCGGTATAGCTGATGTGTTCCCGGATAGTATCTAACATAGTTCGTACATGCCTGGCCAACTGCAAACGCTTTTCCTGGCCAAGATCAACACCGCCGAAGCCCTCTTTCTCCAAAACGCCCAGGAACGGCTTTTCCGTCCGGGGATCGAGACCGGTACCATCGTCGGGCCGCCCGGCCCGGACCCGATTTACCAGGTCTTTCATATACTGCTCAAGTTCATCCCAATGTTCAGCAAACTTGTGTAAGATATTCTCCAGGTGCTCGCTAAGTTTCTGGTAATAAACCGGGTCATCATCCTCATGCTCCCTGATATATTGGCGCAAAGCATGGACCATAGTTGAGGCCCGGGCCTTGCTTGTCTTTTTCTCACCCACTACCTTCGGAAAGTCTTCATCAGTAACTGATATCGGCGGTATTTTAGGGTCGATACCCCTGGAAACCAGATACCGATCAAGAAGGCTTCTTACTTTGTCGCTGCACCCCACCAGGTTTAAGATACGGTCACGATAAACGTTGGCCGCAGCCTGGTTGATGAAGGCCAGAATTTTCATGTCGTTCATGTAAGGTTGCCCCTCGGGCCGGTACACAAACAGGTCCATGCTCTCCAGAAAGCTCTTAAACCTTTGAATAAATTCCGCCCGTATCTTCAGATCACTCAACAAATCCACACAGGCATCGATGTCCCTGATATCAGAGATACCCCTGCTATGGAAGACATCTAAGACCAGGCGGTGCCGTTCAGTTAGAAGGGGCAATTCGTCCTCAATTTTGGGGAGCACTCCTTCCACATCTTCCCCGCTGTATACATCCAGAGCCTCCTTCAGATGGGTACCGATCCCACAATAATCCACCACATACCCGCATTTTTTACCGCCAAAGGTTCGGTTAACCCGGGCTATGGCCTGGAGAAGTTGATGCCCTTGCATAAAGCGGTCCAGATACAGAACCTGCTCATTGGGTGCATCAAAACCTGTGATGAGCATATCTTTGACGATGAGGAAAGCCAAGCCATCCTGGACTGCGGGATCTGGGTGAACCAAGGGTTTCTTAAAACGTATGATGTTGGCCTGCTGTTTTTGTTTGTCAGTAAATTTATCCCAATCAGAAGGCTGATTCTGTTTGGGGGAGAACACGCCGGCAAATTCCAGCCGCCTAATTGTTTCCTCGTGTCGTTTGGCGCGGATAAGGAACTGGGTATCTCTGTCGTACTTTTGAATTTGCTCGTCGGTAAGTTCCAGGTAAGAATCCTGAAAGGCGGCCAATTCCTTCAACAATTCCCGGTGGGCATCCTGAAAGGCGTCATAATATCTAGCCACGGCAAGACGACTCGAAGCCACCACCTGAGCCTTGAACCCGTTGGGTAGGACCTGATCCACATAGTGGCGGAGCATGTTGGCTGCTTTGGCCCGGATAAGCTTTTCAGATTCCATAACCGCCGTGGTGGTGGCATATTTCTTCTTGATGGCCTCGATCTCCTCTGGTGTACGATCACTGAATAGGTCTTCAAAAAGCTGGTCGAGGGTGCTGGGGCTGTCTACGGCCCCTTTTGTTGTGCGGCCTTCATACTTGACAGGAACGATCACCCCGTCCGCCTCTGCATCTTTCATGGGATACTTATCAATAAAGGAGCCGAAAATTTCCTCGGTTTTTGGCCTGTCTCCCATTAGAATCGGGGTACCGGTAAAACCAATCAGGGCGGCGTTAGGTAAGGCCGCTATTAGGTTTTGATGCAGGACATTGCTATGTGAGCGGTGAGCTTCGTCCACTATAACCACGATTTCTTCAGAGGCATTGAGCACTTCCATTTTTTTAGTAGGCAGCCGTAGCTTCATGGTCTTACCTTGCGGTTCTTGTTCCGCTTCGGCTATGACCTCGCCGACCGCCTCAGCAAAAACTGTGGCCTCACGTTCTTCCTGCGCCTTCAGGGCAGCCCGCTCCTGTTCCAAAAACTTTTGGGGATTAAACTCAATAATTTCCGCATCCTCATCAAGTACCTGCATTTTTTGAATCATACCAAAAACCAGATCTGGACTGTTTCTTCTTAGTAAGCTAAAAAGTTCCTTAATATTGTTAGCCTTATAGATAGTTTCCCCGGTAAGGGCCGCCGTCTTTTCCAGTTGTTCCTCCAGATCGGTGCGGTCGGTGACTATCACCACCTTAAAGTTCCTTAGCTCTTGGTAGGTCCGTAGCTTGCGCACCAGAAAAACCATAGTCAAGCTCTTGCCCGAGCCCTGATAATGCCAAACGATACCACCACGCTGGTCCTTTGTCCCGTGTCGGTTCCTTGTCTGGCCGGTCAGCAATCGCTGGATAGCCTTATGTACCGCTCTAAATTGCTGGTAACGGCAGACGAGCTTGGTCGTTCGATGTCCTTCTTTCTTGAATACGATAAAATTCCGTATAATATCCAATAAATGGGTAGGCCGTAGCATCCCCGCCACCAATAACTCCTGGGCGTTCAAAGAATCGACCCCCAGCTCAGCTCGCACCTCATCCTGGGGTACCGGACTGGTATCTCTCCAGGGAGCAAAAAATTCCGGGGACGCCCCAATGGCTCCTACCCGAGCCTCATAACGATAGGTGGCAATCATAAGCTGGTTATAGTGAAATAGGCGCTCGGCCCCTTCGGGCTCCCCACCTCTTTGGCGCTGGTTGGAATATCTGAGAAGTTGTTCAATGGCCTCATTCATGGGATCGGGCCGCTCGGGATTCTTACATTCCACCACCACTAGGGGGATGCCGTTGACAAAGAGCACCAGATCCGGAACAATAAAGCCCTTATTGCCGACCACCCAGGGCGGGTCAACCCGGAACTGGTTAATGACCAAAAAATCGTTCTTCTCCGGGTGGCGAAAATCAATATAGCGGCAAATCTGCCCCCGCCCACCGTCCCAATCCGGCAAACCTTCTACCTCGGTCCCTTTGAGCAGCAGTTCAGTAACTCGCTCATTGGCCTCCATAAGCTGCAACGGCCCCAGGCTTTCCAGGCGGCGGATCATGGTGTCAATGCGCGCATCATCCAACCAGGGATTACCCTCATCATCCAGGTTGATCCTGCGCAATGCTTCCCGCAAACGAGGAAGCAGGAGAACCTGGTGGAAATTCTCACGCTCGGTCAAATAAGGAATGTCGATATCTCCCTCAAGATGTTCCCAGCCCATTTTCACCAGTTGATTAATGAACGGTTTCTCCACCAGCTCGTACTCTGTTAGACGGTCGACATCAAATAGATCCATTACTCCCCCTCCTCGTCCAAGGGTACCCTTACTTTTCCGGTTAAAAGATCGTGCATGAGGCCGGATTTAAGCTTTATAAGTTTACCGAGATAACGTTCTTCAGTATTGATCTGATTTTCAAGTGAACTCATTACGGATACAATATTATCCTGTTCTTCCAATGTGGATGGAACAGGAATCAACATTGCTTTTAGACTTTTTAAACTGATAGCAGGCTGGGCAGTTTCGGTTTTAATAAGGTTTATTTTGCCTGTATCGTAATAGTACTTAAGTAGCAAATCTAAATAAGCAGTACGGCATTTATTGTTATCCACGGAAATCTTAAGTGCATTTCCGGCTAAAACCCCGATTGGATGGTCACTTGGTAAAATAGCACAAGAACCGCATTGGGCTCCTATTTTTGCCATAACGATATCCCCTGGTTCCACTGCACTTCTCTTTTGGGCAAGGAATAAGGAAGTGTCAACATAAACATAAGAATTAGCTATAAATTTACCAGTAGTTACAAATCCACTTTGAATTACCGGAACTCCTTGCTCTTTGTAGTGTATGGATTTTAAATTACTTCCAAATGGACCATCTACAATTGCATGGGGCCTGTCGGCTGCTATTGTTTGGATTGTAACACAATCCCATCCTATCGGTATTCTACCCAACGGCGAATCCTTAAACTGCTCCGGATGAGCTACCGGGTCGCGTAGTTCCCCGTTTTCATCCAATCCGCGGGTTAACAGGTCGTGGAGAAGCCCGGCTTTGATTTACTTAAGTTTGGCAATAAGTTGTTCAGTTTTACTTATTGCATTATCAATATTTTGTAGGATCTTAATTATTTTGCCCTGCTCACTAATGTTACATAACGGTATTTCAATTTCCCTTAACTCGTTTTGATTAAGTTTTGACCGAGTACCGCCTCTAATGTAGAATCTGATATCTTTGTGAACCAAATTATAAAAAACCCATTGATTAGTTGTAATTTCTTTTCTAGCTCTTAAAACATGGGCATGATTATTAACCCATGACTTGCCGCTAATGACATAAGCTATTGGGCGAGTCTCATATTCGTCAAAATAACCACCATCTTCGGCAATCAAAACAAGTTCTTCATCAAAGATGTAATCATTAATCCAGCCTTGTTGCCCGTTGGCGCCATAATATGGTATGGTACCTTGTCGTTTCCAACGTTCCTCACTATTAACTGGAATTCGTTGGTTATCTAATATATCGCAACAATCGCCTATCCGAATGTATTGCCAATCATTTGGTAATTGGGGTTTATAAAGCATACCCCAACCTCCGCAACCAGTCGGCCAGCTCTGCCGCCGCAGCGTCCCGCTCCTGCTCGATTTCACCCAGTGTAACCCGGTACTTATCCCACCAGTTTTCGAAAACCGCTATCACTTCTCGCCGGTGTTCTGCAATATAGCGTTCCAATTGCTGCTCTAATTCTTCCCTGGCTATATCCAGCACCAATCTTTCACAATCCTCTGGGGTCAACTTCTTACGCGCCTGATCCATGCGTTCGATTAACTGATTCTTTAAATCCCTTAACTGTCGTTTTGCCTCCTTTAATGCTTCTTTTACGTCAAGATAAGGTTGAAGAATGGCGGTAAGACGTTCTATTTCCCTTTCCACCGGTGCTACAGCGGCCATCAATTCATCTCTTTCCCGGATGAGGTGGCTGGCATCCTGGCCTTTTTTCTGTAAAGCGGCGATAGATTCACCGGACCTGATGTTCGGGCCCCGGTTCAATTCCTTAATACGTGCCAGTTGATTCTTGATGTTTTCTTTCAGATCCTTGATATAGTCTTCCAGTTCCTTGGCGATGTTTCTCTTGTTATCTCCGTTCTCCTCATCATCTTCTTCACCGGTATCCTCGGACCAGCCTTCTAAGCCTTCACCTCTTTCATAAGCCTCCTTCTGGGCTTGAAGTTCGGCCAGGCGGGCCTCGGCATTCTTTATCTCATCCAGGTATTCCGGAAGCAGGCGAACGATCAGTTTATGCTGCAAAGGGTCAAAGCCATTCTTTCTCTCTTCTTCATCCTCCAGGGCACTTCTGATGCTCTCGCACCAGCTATCCACCAGGCCCTCAAAACCCTGGGCAGCCAGAGTTTTTAGATCGTACTGTATTTCACCCCACCAACTGGCTACCACCCCTGCCACTTTGTAACGGTCAAGCATACCTACCGGGAGCATGGCTTCCGCAAAGGAGTCCAGCCATTCCTTCCGCAAGGCAAAAAAGTTACGGTCGGCAACCAAACGACTCATTGCTGCCGAGTGTTTCTCCCACCACTCTTTCAATGCGCTACGCATTTCTTGCTCCCGGCGCACAACACCCGGATCTTTTTCAATGAGGGAGCGGATATCTTCCCTGGAGGCCAAAGATGGTGCAAAATCAAAATATCGCTCATCTTTGTCCACCAGCAGAGCAGCCGGGTCCAGACCGTGAGCGGCCAGCAATTCCCGCTTTGCTTCCACTTCATACCGGGGTATCCCACCCTGCAGGTGGGCCCGGACATCCTGGGGTTCGGGCGGTGGAGTATTGTCAGCATAACGGCGGATATTCAAGTTATAGTCGTTTGCCTCCAATTCTTCTCTTGTCACCACCGCGGCATAGCCTGGAACAGGTGCAAAAGCTTCATAGGTAGACACTATTTTCTCAATGTGCTCTGGTCTTAAGTAGTTCTGGGCCCTTCCTGCCTGGTACTCAGCTTCAGCATTGATAAACAAGACCTTTCCTTTCCGCTCGGGAGGCTTGCTGCCAGGAGAACGCATAACCAGAATACAGGCGGGGATCCCGGTGCCGAAAAAAAGATTATTGGGCAACCCGATAACCGCCTCCAACTGGTCCTGTTCGATAAAATGCTTGCGGATTTCTTTTTCCACGCCGCCCCGGAACAACACCCCGTGGGGCATTACGGTGGCCACGATGCCGCCGGCGCGCAGCACTGCCAGCATGTGCTGGACAAACATCAAGTCGGCCTTTTTGCCTTTTTCTGGGCACCAGTGAGTAAAGCGTTCCGGAAAATCAATCCCTTCCTTACTGTAGTTCTGGCTAAAGGGCGGATTGGTAATTATCCGGTCAAAACGCATCAGCTTCCCGTCCTCAATATGCAAAGGACGGGCAAGTGTATCTTCATTTCTAATATCAGCATCTTCGATGCCGTGCAGGAGCATATTCATCTTGCAAATGGACCAAACCCCGCCATCGCTCTCCTGGCCATAAAGGCGAAGGTTCCTGGTATCTCCCCCGGTTTCCTCTACATATTGGTGAGCCTGGATAAGCATACCGCCGGAACCCACACAAGGATCATATACCCGCATGTCCGCCTGGGGCTTGACCAGGCGTACCATAAGCCGCACCACGTCCCGGGGAGTGTAGAATTCTCCGCCCTTTTTCCCGGCAGACTCGGCAAACTGACCAATCAGGAATTCATAGGCCGCCCCGAGTAAGTCGGGGAATTCAAAGTCCTCGTCGCGAAGCCGGTACTTATCAAAATGCCGTATTAAATCTCGCAATCTCTGGTCAGGTATCCGGGATTGCCCTACCTTCCTGGTAAAATCGATGTGCGTTAAAACTCCGTCCAGTTTATCGAGATTGGCCTCCTGAATACTCTGAAGGGCCTTGTTTAAAACATTGGCCACGTCTCCATGCTGCTCTTTTTTGATATATTCCCAGCGGGCACGCTCCGGAACCCAGAAGGCACGGCCCGAATAAAAGCTCGGGTTTTCCGCCCGTTTTTTTGCCTCTTCTGGGCTGCGTCCGAGCTCGATCTGGCGTTGGTAAATGGCATCGTACTGCTCATCAAAAACGTCTGATGCCCGCTTTAAGAAGAGCATGCCGAAGATGTATTCCTTGTACTGGGAGGCGTCCATCTTACCCCGCAGGATGTCGGCTGCAGCATACAAGTGGCGGTTTAATTGTTGTAATGTTAGCTTAGGCATAAGGCACACCTTCATATTTCTTAGCTTCTTTATTTCTCTTTAGTAAAGCTTAACTTTTTAGCATCCCAAAATCTTTAAAAGCTTGTTTGATAATAATCAATTTTATTCGGTGAACAAGAGTTAGATCTCTTTGCCGGTTCAGTTAATTAACCGTTGATTTCTTTTTTTAACTTCTCCCTTATCATTTAATGCCAAAAAGTTACTCGCCGTATGGAAATTGTTTTATGGAAATAGGATATTTATCACAAACCCATTCCCATCTCATACAGCGCCTTTCAAAATTAAGCTGGTTGACGGGATCTTTAATAAAACATACAGCAAAACTCTTTTCATATGGTTTTACCAGAGCTAATATATAGTTCTCGCCATATTTACTGGCCATAGAATATTCATTATTGGTCAATGAAAAAGGAAGTCCAATTTCTTCAACACATTTGACCTCTATGTATTCCACTGTCCCATCAGGGTTTCTAACCTCTAAGTCATATCCAATATTGCTTTTACTTACATCTATAGCCTCAATACCATCGATTGAGTTAAATAAAGCTGCTAGATTTAACTCTGCTGATCTCCATTTTGTTATTACTGATTCTGTTTCTGGTATAGGGCCTTTATTGGAAATCTGTTCCAAATATTGTGTCCATGACTTTTTTAAGGGAGTTTGGTCTGATGATAACTGTATAGAATTAGGTGAATGACAAATTTCAGCCGTAGGGATTATATTATCCTGCGCCTTATTTTTAAAGGTTATCGTTGAGTATTTACTCAAACCTATTTGATTAAGAAACCATATTAAATCTCCTGTACTCGGGATTAAATTTTGAACCATATTTATCCATTTTTCTGCTATTTCCTTTTTATTTTTTTGCAATTCATTAACTGAATGCAATTGTCCATCATCACATTCAAACAACTTAGCGTGGCTTAAAAGATTTTTTATTTCAGATGGTATACCAAAGCGATACCTTTTTATGCATTCAGCTATTACTTGGGCGGCTCCTTCTGATGATAAAGTATAAGAAACGCACAGCGTCAAAACCTCTGACATATCTAATTCAGTGGCTCCGCAGTTAGTTATAAAGCCGGTTATACCTGGTAAACCTGTTTCCCAAACCTTGTTTACCGGATAAAAGGGAGAAGCGCTAACAAGTCCTTCGTAATCATCCAAGTTCAGCCAGTCCGGTTTTGTTTTTATTTGGGTAGGTTTACAATATAAACCGTCAGAAGTAGGTATCCATGATGTGGCCTTCAGTTTTTCAATTAACGTGGTAAGAAATAGATTTCTAAACTCAGAGCGTTTTAAATACCGTTCTAATGGATCAAAATGGATCTCAATGACCTCAAAAAGGGTTCGCCAAAAATCGTGCTGCAATTTTTTACTTAAAACGTTTTTAAGTAAGTTTACGAGAATATCGGTACAATTTTGGCATGCTTTTCTAGTGAATTCATCGCAATCTATTTTGGTCCGGGACGGATCCGTACTAAAATCACCATTTACTTTACAAGCGATACCAACAGGCTCTTTAGTTGGTGTAAAAGCATGAGCTACACTAGTTTCAGGCGTTGCTTTTATTAATGTATTTTCCGGTCCTAACTGAAAAGCTACAGCTTCTACCGGATGGCTGTTCCTGACAATAACCCATCTCTGTTTCCCCTCATCTGTTGACAACTCTGCAATTTCTATGTCGTTATCTCTTTTACGTTTGATGCTAATAAGTTTTGATAGCTCTGTTTTAAATTCAACTTGTTTTATGTTCTTTAAAAACAAAAGTGAGGTGGGGTCAAAGTTTTCCAGTTCTATATTTAAAGCCTGGGTATTGATACCTTCAAATATAAATAAGGTAATATAACCTTCTTCCCAAAGTTCCTCTAAATTTCCTTCCAATTGGCTGCTTTTATTGTAAGGGTTATAATGGTGTGGTATCCGGATAAGGGGCACATTTATATTTAAACCTAAAGCTCGTTGTGATAATTCACGGCAGAATGTCATTTTAAGTTCTCCACTTAAAACATGTACCCTTCTAGCAAGATTAACTACCGATTTGAATCCTATTCCTCGATAGCCTATGGTATCTCCGCCTCTTCGTTTTCCGGAAGCTCCACTACGACATATTGCCCAAACATCCTCTTCTGTAAAATATCTCCCGTCATTTCCTATGATTAAAATATCTTGAGCTTCCATTACTATAAACCGTCTAGCCTTAGCATCATCAGCGTTTTGTAGAAGTTCTATAAAAGAACGAGCTTTATAACTTTCCGCCATATAAGTTTCCATATTTGCTAAATCAATCAGTAATAATGGCGAATTTCGGGCCTCCTTAATAAATTGTTCTTGTATATGTTCTACTAATTTATCCATCTGCCATCAACCACCCTTGTGCAATTTTATTTCCCGATGGGGAAAACTCTTACTTTAGCCGGTCTTATAGGCGCATAATATTCTGTCCCGTCTAAAATTTTTATGCCGTCAAAATCATCTTCTCTTATATTAAAAGTATAGGTATATAGTATATCATCTTCTTCTGTGTAAGCTACAAATTTCAGTTCTAAATCTTGTTGAATACTTGAGCCGTTTAAAGCAATTACTTCAGAATATACCATAAAACGCTCATTTACCAAATCGTAATAGGCGCTAACACCTCTCAAATAAATTCCATATCTTTGTTCTAATTGTTCAAATCTTTCTATAGGTAGCTTTACCCTTTTTTCGGTATTTGCTTTTAAAAATTGGGTTTTTAACCTTATTTTAAAAGGAGCGGCATCTTTAGGTAAGTCATACCAAATACGTCCCAACAATTCGATGTTAGGACTTATAGGTTTTACATGGCCTACGTAATCCCCATCTTTATCGGGAATTGTCCATACGTACTGTGAAGCAGCCGGGTGTATATAACCGTCTTTGTCTACTAATCGAAATATTTTGGTGTAAATAGAACGTTCTATAGGAGTTGGGTTAAAATGCTTTATGGCTAAAGTAAGAGAATAATATTCGCTATCCGCGATCATTGTTTCATTGGTCAGTTCAATTTTTTTACCTATAGGTTCAAATGCTTTGGGTTTGAAGATAATCCTAAACTCATCTGTCTCTAATTTTATCTTGCTCTCATAATACTTCCTTCTCCTTATTGCTTCTAAGATGTCGATATCCCCACTTACAGGGATTATACTTTGTGATGATGTCATTCGCCTTCCCCCTAGTATTAATCTACATTACATTTTTAATTGCGGAAAGCTTATTAACTATATTCCATCTGGTAAAAAGGTTTACAGTTAAAAGTCTTATGTTATAATGTTATAAGCATTTATACCTTCACGGCCGGCATACTTTACATGGCTGGTAGCCGGCCTTTATAGCATCTTCTCTACTGTTAAACTCTACGCGATTTTTCGGGCTTATCTCCTTTGCCCACTTGCAGTCGGGATAGTGGAATTTCTTGGAGCTTGAGTTGCCTATGTATTTCGCCGCGCTACCGCTTTTACCGCCAGAGGCTGGTGAAAGAGCGGACGCAGTTACGGCCGCACCCCAGAGGCCCTTGCCCGCCTCCCGGGCTTCCCTTTGGAGCTTGACAAAAAGATCGGCATACTTAACGTTGGGTGGTACAGTCATCACCTGCGCGTAGCCGTTTAAAAGCAGCTCGGCGTTGTACATCTTGGCCCGGACTTCAGCTTCGCTGTCGTTTACCGGTTTCTCCAGCCATACGTAGGCCAGGAGCCGCCCGTACTTATCGCGCTCGCCCACATCAAGCTCCAGGTAGACCTGCCTTCCGGCCAAACGCTGCTGGGTGTAGGCAGAGGCCTCTTTGCCGTAAGGCTCCACCTCGCGTGTGCTCTCGGGAGTATCGACGCCGATAAACCTGACCTTTTCCTCACGGCCGTTTAAACTGGCATAAACGGTGTCGCCGTCGACCACTATGGTCACAACGGCTGGTGTGACTTTAACCGACCCGGGAGGCGCCGTCTGCTCATATACTTCTGCAGGGGCCGATTTATTTTGCCCCGTCTGGTTAATGGTGTCATTTTGGGTGTCATTAATTTTCTCTGTCCTCTTTAATGTTTCTTTTAAGGCTACTTGCGGTGGCGCCACAGACGATGCTTCAAGGGCCGTCTGCGGGGGGACGAGGGAAGAGCTGGATTCGGGACCGGCACCGCAGCCGGCCAGCGCCGCTCCTGCCAGCAGTGCCACAAGGAGGAAAAGCGCCGCCGTAACCGCCGGTCTGATCCACTTGGGATTTGCGTTGATGAAGCCTCTTCTGTTTTGCGTCATGTTGGCCCCTTCCCGCTGTCGGTTCTGGGTTTCATTATTATGACGACATCAGCATTGCGTCATAAGGTTTGATAAGGGTTACTATTGTTATTCGCGTTTTGTTTTCGTTTTTCCTTCCATTCTCCAAAAATACCTGCTCTGCCCACTCCCTGTGTATTCCTTTTTCCGCCCGCCCTTTTCAGATATGTGCCATCACGCCAAAACAAAAGCACCCTGAAGGGTGCTAACAGTGTGGCTATTTCCCATGCTTGGTAGGGTCCACCTCTTTAACTTCAACCCAAGCTCTGGGGACGCGGTTGCCATAAAATCCATTAACCTTAGCGGCACTATGTGTTCTTAAATATCCTATCAACTTGTTGACGCACCTTTTTTTGGTCAGGCTCTTTCTCAAGGGCTTTTAGATCTGTTACGATTTTATCTATACGATCAGCATACCAGTCGAGGCTTTCAATTCCGTCAATTAAGTTATTATTGACAAAATCAAGAGGGTCATTAATAACACCGGAGCGAAACGCCGAAGCCAGATGAGACAAAGTTTCATAAACATTCAAGGCCAATGATGAGAACCAGTAATTTGACATGCCATACTGGACGATGGCAGTCTCAATAGCGAACGAGGAAACTTTGAAGTTGTAGGCCGTACGGATATACTTGTATAAACGGATTACGTCGCGAAAATACTCTTTATTCTTTGCTACAGAATTAAGAAGATCAATATCTTCTCTGGGAGCAGTTAAAATCCAACTGTTATTAGCATCTCCTTTAGGAATATCGTAAAAAATCCTACCATTGGAGCTTTGAAAAATACCGGCCGGCACCAAGTCTATTTTGAGGTTTTTACTCTTGATTATTGCCGTAACCGCTTGCCCATTACGCTCTGGGGCTTCTCCCCCGAAGCTGCTAACAACTGTTTGAATAACACCCTTGAGCCAGTTGAGCATCTTGGCAGGACTTACTCCTGACCCATCTGATTTCTTATATTTGTCATAGTATCTTGGGTTGGGTGACACTGAGCCGAGGCCTTTTCCTATTTCCACCCCACCGCTAACAAAATGCCCGGTATTACAATCAAGTACCACCAGGATATCAAACTCATCTACAGTGGCAACCTTGGTTCTTTTAAAATAGCTGCCAAATCGGACAAACGGCTCAGGTTCATAAAGCACCGGTTCGTCAATACGCCTGGCGATCTCATTCTTGATACGGTCCAGGAACCATTCTCTACTTGCTACTGCCGAACTAATATCTGACTGGCTCAATTTGATTTCATCTGCGATAAAATCAGCAATTGCCTTTGAAACATCGCCCATAGTTTTATTCCTCCTAACTATTAAGTTCCTCATGGGTGTACTCTTCTTCACCTTCATTAAATCCCTTTTTGGCCTTTTTATAATCATTGTCGTTCGTTGGGAAGGCTTCTGCATCCTTTACTACTTGGTCATAAACTTTGGCGAGACGCTCCAATTTTTCTCGCAATGCGTTTAGATCCATCTCCCCGTCCAACACATAAGCCTCAAGGCGACTGCATTCATTTGCAATTTCGAGATAACGTGAAGCAATGGAGCGATGTCCCTCGATGACCTTTGGGTAATTGCAAAGTGTTTGTAATAAGCTAAGGAAAGCAGCGATTAGGGATAGGAAGGCGCCAGCCCATTGCATGGCTATGGGAAGCGAAATGCTTAAATATGCAAATAAAATTGATCCTAAAAAGAGGTTAATCAGGATAGTAAATACACTAAATGTAAAATTATATTTCGCTATTCGATCAGCAGCGTTATAGTGCTTCTTTTTGCCAAACAGTGCGTCAACCCGAAGTTCTTTTACTTTCTTTAGGGTATAGGGGGCGTCGATCACGAACTACCACTTCTCTTTGGCCTTATATATCAAACGATATCTTAAGCAACTGGTTTTTGTAACCCACCACAGGATATACTCACTTGCAACATTATTGCCAAGAGGATCGTTGACTTAACTAAATCTACTACCTGAATATTACTTTATCAAGTGACATTATTCTACAGTTCATTCTACTCTTTCATGGCCTGCACACTTTGCAGGGCTGGTAGCCGGCGCTAATAGCTTCCTGACGTGAGGTGAACTCCACCCTGTTCCTGGGACTAATCTCCTTCGCCCACTGACAGCTAGGAAGGTGGAACTTTTTCGAGCTCGAGTTACCAATGTATTTCGCCGCGCTGCTACTTTTGTCACCGGGGGCTGGTATGGGAGCGGGAGCGGTTACGGTCGCACCCCAGAGGCCCTTGCCCGCCTGCCGGGCCTCCTGCTGGAGTTTTATAAACAGGTCGGCATACTTGACGTTGGGTGGAACGGTCATCACCTGCGCGTAGCCGTTTAAAAGCAGCTCGGCGTTGTACATTTTGGCCCGGACTTCAGCCTCGCTGCCGTTTGCCGGCTTTTCCAGCCACACGTAGGCCAGCAGCCGCCCGTACTTATCTCGCTCGCCTACGTCCAGCTCCAGGTAAACCTGCCTGCCGGCCAGCCGCTTCTGGGTGTAGGCCGCCGCTTCTTTACCGTAAGGCTCCTCTTTAATCCCCAAATCCTGGTGCGAAATCTCAGGGGTGTTAACCCCGATCAATCTTACTTTTTCTTCCCGGCTGTTTATTTTTACATGCATGGTGTCGCCATCGGCAACCGAAGTAACTGTGGCCGTTATTACCTTTACCGCATCTCCAGCCGCAGGGGGATCTTGCCGCCCGGTATTTTCATCTGCCACTGATACCGCCCGCTGCGAGCCAGTAGACCCGGCCGGAATACCTGAAGCCTGCTGCTTTACTGCCCCGCCTTCAGAACCGCTGCTGCAGCCAGTAAGGATCAGGAAAAGCGCAAAAACCAATGCAATGATACCGGTACGCGCGTACCTATGACCGTAAATCACATTCTCAACCCCATTATATAGCATGGTTTCAATGGTATTATTCCTGTTTCTGTTAGATTGGGTGACTATTATTTTCTTTCTATTACCTTAAGCTTAATTTCTTATTTCTTTTTTTCTACGGGAAATCCTGCTATCTTTACCAAAAAGATTGACTGCAAACACTTGTTCTGCAATAGGGGTTATGGTAAAATAAAGTAAAGTTATTCTCCAGGAGGGGTTTCCATGCCCGAAGGTTTAACCCCAAAACAAGAAATGATCCTGCAATATATCCGCCAATTCACTAATACCCATGGCTACCCGCCTACTGTCCGGGACATCTGCAAGGCAGTTGGATTAAACTCTACTTCCACAGTCCACGGCCATTTAAGTCGTCTGGAGAAAAAAGGCTACATCCGCCGGGACCCTACCCGTTCCCGCGCTATTGAACTAGTCGAGCGCGCTCCAAAGACAGGCGGAGACGTCGTTTATGCTCCCCTGGTGGGCAAAATCGCTGCCGGCCAGCCCATACTTGCCGTGGAGAATATCGAAGATACTTTTCCCCTCCCTTCTCAGATAACTGGCAAGGAAGAAGTCTTTATACTCCGCGTCCAGGGCGACAGCATGATTGAAGCCGGTATCCTGGACGGCGACTACATCATCGTCCGGCCGCAGGATACGGCTGAAAACGGCGATATCGTCGTCGCCCTGCTTGGCGAAGAAGCTACCGTCAAATACTTCTACCGTTACGACGACCATGTTGAACTGGTACCGGCCAACAGCCGGATGCAGCCCATAAAAGCCCGGGAAGTGACCATTATGGGTAAAGTAATCGGACTTTTGAGGCGCAGTAATTAACCGGCAGGGTGATTTTTCTATCCCCTGCCGCAAAATCATCGTACATCTGTTCTTTTCCCTCTTGCTTTCTCTTCACCGCCAGAGTTATAATAAATCCAAACATTTGTTCCGGCGGTGAGCTTAAGTGTCTTCCTCCTGCACCATCCTCCTCTGCGACGCCAACAGCTTCTTCGCCTCCGTCCACCAGGCCCTGGACCCGGCTTTACGCGGGCGCCCGGTCATCGTCGCCGGCCTGGAAAGCACCCGCCACGGGATCGTCCTGGCGGCCAGCTATGAGGCCAAAAGGGGTTACGGCATCAAAACCGGAATGACCGTCCGGGAAGCGAAATGCCTTTGCCCGGACGGCATTTTCATCCCTCCCCACCACGACCTGTACATCGAGTTTTCCACCCGCATTTTACGCATCATGCGGGATTTTACTCCCCTGGTGGAGCCCTTCTCCATCGATGAAGCCTGGCTGGACGTTAGCGGTTGTGAAAATCTTTTCGGCTCACCTTTGACAATCGCGCGACAGCTGAAAGAAAGGATTAAAACCGAGGTGGGCATCACCACCAGCGTCGGTCTGGGGCCTACAAAGCTATTGGCCAAGATGGCGGCCGAGATGCAGAAGCCCGACGGCCTGACGGTCCTTGATTACCCGGACGTTCCTAAAAAGATGTGGCCCCTGCCGGTGAAGGAGCTTTTCGGCGTCGGCCTCCGCATGGAGGCCCATCTGGCCAAGCTCGGCATCCATACCATCGGCGATCTGGCCCGTTTTCCCGTCGAGGTACTGGTCAGGCGTTTCGGTGTCGTGGGGCAGGTTTTACACCAGTGCGCCAACGGCATCGACTACAGCCCGGTGGACCCTCATTCCCTGGACAGGGTTAAATCCGTCGGCCACCAGATCACACTTCCCCGGGATTACTACAGTTACGAAGATATTGAGGTGGTTTTACTGGAGCTTTCCGAGCTGGTGGCCCGGCGGGCCCGCTTGGGAAATTACCTGGGCCGCACGGTGAGTATAAGCCTTAAAGACGCCGAGTTTAACTGGCTGGGTCGGTCTTACACCCTGCCCTATTACACCGATACGGCTGCCGATATTTACGCGGCGGCCCGGCAGCTCCTCCGCCGCCACTGGCCACCCGGGCGGCCGGTGCGGCTGGTGGGAGTGAGCCTGGCCAGGCTGGTACCGTCAGCGACACGCCAGGAAGACCTTTTCGGCCGGGTGGAAAAACAGGCCCGCCTGGACCGGGTATGCGATAGGTTGAAAAATCGCTATGGGGAAAGGATTATCTACCGGGCGGCATCCCTGACGGGGGCAGGTGTCCTCTATGGGCGGGGATAACGCTTTCTATGAGGGTCATCGTTTAATATTGCCCGGGATTAGGGATCGGGCAATGGCCACTTGCCAGGGCTGTCGCTTTTGTGTCCCAGTCATAGGCCGGGAAGAGACACGGTTGGCGTGTTTGGCCACCCTGGACCTCTATCTTTCCGGGGAACGTCGGGTGCCAGCCCAATTGCGGGCTGGAGACTTTATCGGGCTGGCCGGGAAGGAAATCCTGGTCAAGGCTGTGGAAAAAGTCCGGCCGGTAAGGCAGGCCTGCGGCTTCTACTGCCCAAAGATTTAGCGGTTCTTCGCCATCTTTTTGCCACAAAAACATGGTATAATAGTATCCAGAAGAAGGTGATCTCTTGCCGGAAAACGCAGGGCAGCCCCGGCCTCCCCATCACCCCCACGACAAGGGTTACCGGCAGCTCCTGGCCGACAAAAGGGTGTTCCTGGAGCTGCTGAAGACCTTCGTCCGGGAAGAATGGGTGGAGGCCATTGACTCAGACGACCTCATCCTGGTGAACAAATCCTATGTCCTCCAGGACTTCAGCGAGAAAGAAGCCGATATCGTCTACAGACTTAAGACGAAAGATAAAAACGTCATCTTTTACGTCCTGCTGGAGCTGCAGTCAACGGTAGATTACCTGATACCTTTCCGCCTTTTGCTCTATATGGTCGAGATCTGGCGGGAAATCTACAACAATACCCCGCAGCACGAGCGGGAGAGCAAGCATTTCCGCCTGCCGCCCATCATCCCGGCGGTGCTCTACAACGGGGCCGGATCCTGGACTGCGGCGCTTTCCTTCAAAGAAATGCTGGACAGTTACCGGGATTTCAGCGGGCATCTCCTGGACTTCCGCTATCTTCTCTTTGACGTCAACCGTTACAGCGAAGAAGAGCTTATCAGGGCGGCCAATCTAATCGCCAGCGTCTTTCTCCTAGACCAGAGGATGCGCCCTGAAGAGCTTGTTGGACGGTTGCAGAAACTGGCTGGGGTCTTAAGACGGCTCACGCCTGACGAGTTTCGCCATTTTACGACCTGGCTGAAGAACGTCGTCAAGCCGAGAATACCAGGAGATTTTAGCGCAAAAATCGACGGTATCCTGGACGCAAGCAATCCCTGGGAGGTGGAACAGATGATTTATAACCTGGAATTAACCCTGGAAGAGATGCAGCGGCAGGCTTTATTGAAAGGCGAGATGAAAGGTAAGATGGAAGTTGCTAAAAATTTGTTGCGGTTGGGCATTGAATTAGATAAGATTGCCCAGGCGACAGAGCTTTCTCCAGAGGAAATCGCCACGCTGAAGAAACAGCTGGAGTAGTGATTTTTTGCTGGCCGTAAATTCAGGAAAAGGCCCGCCTCATCCACCGGGGCGGGCCTTGTTATTGTGCGCCCGGCATGGGCGTTAACTTAGTGGTGAAAGTCCACTGCAGGCGAGGCAGCACGAGTCTGCTAGCCAAAGGCAAGGGTGCCCATCGCGAGGTGGGATCTGAAGGAAGCCGGAGGCAAAGCCACGGCCCGATGAACAAGAACCCCATAGGAGGCTAGACCATCTGGATGAGCTGGCGAAACACAGCGAAATCCCAGGCTGCCAAGGGATGGTAGAGTATATGGGGCGGGCGCGGGGCGAAGGTTAACGCTCTTACCCGGGGAGGCCTGCCGGATAAGCCAGGAAAAGCTGGCAACCCGTGTCGAAAGGCACGGCTGAACCGGCAGGAGTCAGCAGAAGGCATAGTACCCTGGGGGTCATGAACTCCAGGGGAAGGCCCGAACATCAAGTCAGAGGTGAGACCGATGCGTTCGCGAGAAGGGCGAAGACAGCAGAAACCCCCGGAAGGGGCCTGCCCGCGGGAGGAAGTGGTGAAGCCACAGGGGACCGCGGGAGGGCCGAGTTCTTCTCCGGCACAAAGCGGGACGTCACCTCGCGGAGGCCAAGGTAGCGGCCTGATGGAACAGGTGGTGGAAAGGCAAAACATGCTGGCCGCCCTAAAGCGGGTAGAGCGGAACGGAGGCGCACCCGGCGTGGATGGCATCCCGACCGAACGGCTTCGGGACCAAATCCGCGCCGAATGGCCGCGTATCCGGGAAGAACTGCTCGCGGGAACCTACAGACCAAAGCCCGTGCGCCGGGTCGAAATCCCGAAACCCGGGGGAGGCAAACGGATGTTAGGGATACCCACCGTAATGGACCGCCTGATCCAGCAGGCACTCCTGCAGGTATTGACGCCAATCTTCGAGCCGCAGTTTTCAGAAAGCAGTTTCGGGTTCCGACCCGGAAGGAGAGCCCACGACGCGGTAAAGAAGGCACGTCAGTACGTAGAAGAAGGATACGAATGGGCGGTAGACCTGGACATCGAGAAATATTTCGACCGGGTAAACCATGACACCCTCATGGCCCGGGTGGCCCGGAAAGTAACGGACAAGAGGGTACTTACCCTTATCCGCCGCTATCTTACCGCAGGCGTCATGGTAAATGGAGTGGTCATGGAGACGGTAGAAGGAACGCCCCAGGGTGGACCAATAAGCCCGTTATTAGCCAACATTCTACTAGACGACCTGGACAAAGAACTGGAAAAGAGGGGCCACAAATTCGTCCGTTACGCCGATGACTGCAATATTTACGTCAAAAGCAAACGGGCGGGAGAAAGGGTCATGGCAAGTATCCGTAAGTTCCTGCAGGAACGGTTGAAGCTCAAGATAAACGAGGAAAAGAGTGCGGTAGACCGGCCGTGGAAACTGAAATTCCTGGGGTTTAGCATGTATAAAGCCAGAGCAGGGCAAATCCTTATCCGCTTAGCACCGCAAACTATCGACCGGGTGAAAACGAAAATCCGGGAGATAACTGCCCGGAATAAACCCGTAAGCATGGCCGAGCGCATAGAGCACCTGAACGCCTATTTGGGCGGATGGATAGGATACTTCGCCCTGGCCGACACGCCCAGCACTTTTAAGAACATAGAAGGCTGGATGCGGAGGAGGCTGCGCATGTGCCTCTGGAAGCAGTGGAAGCGAGTACGGACCAGGTATCGCGAACTACGCGCACTGGGTTTACCAGAATGGGTAGTACATGAATACGCCAACGCTCGCAAAGGGCCATGGCGGATGGCCCATGGGCCAATGAATAGAGCCCTGGGCAATACCTACTGGCAGTCCCAGGGCCTCATGAGCTTAACCGAACGCTATCTCAGTCTTCGTCAAGCTTGGTGAACCGCCGGATGCGGACCCGCATGTCCGGTGGTGTGAGGGGACGGGGGCTAGCCGCCCCCTCCTACTCGATATAACTTGCCGGAGCCGTGCCGCCCCTTGCCGGCAATTTTGCCCTCGTTTTCCCAGGAGTATTCCAGGAAATATCAACCCTGTATAACCCTTTTTAAAGCCGCTTGCTGGCTTTCTGAAGGGTCATCTATGCCCGGGAAATATTTTTTTACCTTCGGCAAAAATCGGCCGCTTGCGCCAAACGACAGGGGCTGCCTTAAGAAAATATGCGTTTAACCCATTTTTTCTTTAGATTTTTATTCCACCGCTGTTAAAGGTAAGAATGTGAAATATTTATCAAGTATTATAGGACAAGACATTTTGCCGCCGTCGCCCTGCAGTGGAAAGCAGTTCCTGCCGGACCTTCCGCGTGGTCTTGAGCGTTTTTCCCCGTCTTAGCCCAACGTTATCAGAGACATCTCCGGCGCATGAAGGGGACATGCATCAAGGCAAGGCACATTGCCTTGAGGGGTTGCCTTCGGTTTTACGCTCAAAATTTTCCTCCCCAGGTAGGAAAAAGGCAGAAACCTGTAGAATAAAAGCACTGCAGGAGGGATGAACCGTGACCATTGACCACGACGAACTCCTGCTGACCCGCGCGGTAACCGGCATCTTCCGTATTACCAAGCGCATTTTTTGGAATTGGTAGCAGGAGGGCTTCCTGATCCCTGTCCGCCTGCCCACGGGGCAGAAGCGGTACATGAGGGATGAAGTGTAAACGCTGCTGCAGGCGTTTGGCGGAAAAAGGAACGCAGCCGGAAAAACCTGAGGAGGCGAGGTAAGTCATGTGGCGAAATACCAGGTTTCTGACTACGACCGCCCTGCTGCTGGCCCTGACGGTCGCAGTCCAGATGGTCGGGCTCCCACAGCCGGTGACAGGCCCGCTGGTAAATGCGATGCTGTTCCTGGCGACTTTAACCGTAGGCATGGGGGGCGGTGTCGTCATAGGCGCCCTGACGCCGTGGATCGCCCTCATGCGGGGCATCGTGCCCCCGCTCGCCCAGCCCGTAACGCCGTTCATAATGGCGGCCAACGCTACGCTGGTGATAGTCTTCAGCCTGCTGGCAAGGTTTAACCCGTGGGTCGGCGTCGTTGCTGCCGCAGTATGCAAGTATGGGGTCTTCGTATGGCGCTGAAATTCATCCTGGTCTTACCTCCCAAGCTGGCGCAGGCTTTCCAGGTCCCCCAATTGCTTACGGCACTGGCGGGAGGGGTTATAGCGATTATCGTGCATAAAGCCCTGCCCGAGCAGTATAGGAGGTCGCTATAGCTTACGCCGCCGTTCTCGCGGCCGGCGAGGGAAGACCTTGCTCCGGGGCGCGCATGTTCAGGAGGAGCCACGGCAGGTGTGATTGAAATTGGCGAGCTGCCAGCGGCCAAGATAGGCAACCGCTACCGCATCGCCCAGGAAGATCTGGAACAGTTTATTGAGGAGAGGCGAACAGTCAAAGAGGGGGTATCAAACATTGAGTGTCTCCAAGGATGAGTTATACCGGCTGGTGGAGGCCTTGCCTGAAAAAGAAACCCTTATGGTTAAGATGTTTTTGGAGTTTGTATTGAGCGAGGCTGAAGCCAAAAACAAGGACAAAGTTTCAGAACAAACATTAGGAACCACATTTTACATCGAAGGACCTAGTGGTAAATATGCAGAAATGGAGTTTTGTTATCACCTCATGAAGCTTGATGATGTTGGAGGACAGGGTTATTTCGTATGGTACAATGACGCATTGACACAACTAGGGGATGTTGACTTTAACAAAAATGATTTACCAGCAGTATGGCCAGTTTATTATGCATTAGCTGCTAAATGTACTATTGTACCAGAACCTTTCTTTGGCGACTTTAAGAATCGAGAAGAAGTGGAGATGTATGTTAAAGGGAGCTTTAATCCAATCCCATTAAACAAAATCCCAATGAAACTTTCTTCAAATCTAGAGGTTGCTAAATTAATGTGGAGCGGTAAGACCTATTCTAAAGCCTTAACTATTATTGCGCAGCAGAGAGACTTAAAATCAATAAGCACAGTAGGGGATCAATGTACTCGTCAAATGGGATTAAACGCAAAACAATTTAAGGAATTAGTCGATAATAAGGAAAAGTTTATGGATCACCTGATAAAGCATTTTCCAGCTTATAAAGATTTTATAGTTAAGGAGTTATCTTAGAAAGCATCGTAAAGAGTATCGCTAAAGCTCTTTCGTAAAGCTGCTTTCTGCGGTCAACAAGGGTGGCACAGACTTCCATTTTTGTTATTTATGAACCAGGCTTGTTTTGTACCGGAACTTAAAATTACTTATCCACCCGGACACCAAAGCACTGCACCAGTATCTCCCGGACGGCCGCCACGTCGGCATCGGTGAAGGTACCGGGATCGCGACCTTTCATCACGGCGTATGCCGCCGCCACCCCGGCGGCATCCCCCAGGACACATTGATTGGGCAAGACCCGCAGCTCAGCCCAGGCCAGGGAGGAGATGCTGGCCGCATAGCCGGGGATGAGCAAATTGGGCACCGGGCGGCTGAGGAGGGTGTTAAAGGGGATATAGACCGGGTTCTGCGGCCACCCGCCCGGTCCCGGCATGGTCCGGGGATAATCAGGCCGTAAGAAAGGCGTCACCGGCCAGCGGTAGCGACCGTCGCCCCCCTTAAGGTCGCTGAAATGATAGGCATTGATATCCTGCCAGTAAAAGCCCAGGCCGATACGGTTTACATAATTGCCAAGGTCGTTGCCTTCCGCCGGACCTGGCCCGGCGCCGTGTGCAGCCGCCGCGGTCAGGGCGTAGTTGCTGTCCTCCGTTCCCGGTCCCGCTTCCCGGGGTTCGACTACCGTATGAATCGTTTCCCGCAGGTACAGCATCCCGCCGGCAAAGGGTTTCCCATCCGCATCCAGCACCACTTCCGCCTCATGGAAGCCATCGAAGCGGCGCAGTGCCCGGATGAAATCAGGATTCGCCAGCATCTCCCGCGCCCGCTGCCAGGCCGTGTCCGTGTCCAGGGCTTCCGGCGCCATATCCCCCGGATAAGCATCGTGCCCGCGGTCGCGGGCATTCGCCCGGCCGTCGACGTTAAAGATGAGGAGGGCATTGACCCACCACTCCGGGTTCCCCGGTCCGTCCTGGACGGCATTGAGGGGCTTTAAAGCAAAGCCCGCCGGGCCGTACCTGTCGTTAAAGGCGGTAACCACCGTGTCGTTTATGTAAACTTCCCTGCCGCCGTAGGCAGACCATACCCCTCGCTCCTGGCGGAAAATCATATCCCGGTAACGGCCGGGCTGCACCCCGCGCACCTTGAACATGAGGGTAGCAGCCTGCTGGCGTGGTCGCAGAGTAAGGTCGATAAAATCCCCAGCCAGCAAATCCGCCGGCCAGTCGGCGCGGCCCACCGTCACCCCGGCATGGCTCAGGCGACTGAGCCGCCCGTCTTCCGAAGCGTCGACAAAGATGGTCGCGGCAAGTATTAGGCGCTCTTCACCCCAGATTACCGTCCCGGCGGCATCCCTCTGCAGCTCCCGCAGGGCCAAGGTCTTGAGCCGCCCGCGCCGGTCCTTCTGGATGGCAGTTATATCCATAGCCCAGTAAGTATGAAGATTGGGCAGTCTCCCCAGGTCAGCAGCAATCTGCGCCGAAAGATCTGCCGTACGGTAAAAAGGTCCCACCGCTTTAAACCAGTGGGCAAAAGACCCCCCCTGGGCCAGCCGCCCGTCCCGCGCCCAGTAACGCACGTCCCAGAAGTTCTGGCCGCCCACCGTAGCCAGGCCGCCGTACTCGTGCTCGGGGTAGGGAACCACTAGGACCACCGTTCTATCCGGTGCCGTTGCCGCTGCCTTCCAGGCCGCCGCGCAGCCGGCCAGGCCGCCGCCGTAAACGACGATATCCGCCCGGACCGCAGGCGCCGCTAGGGGCCAGCCCTCCGGCCGGATCCCCGTGCCGGAGAGACTTAACATAAAACAGAAAACGATAAAAAATAACAGTAACCGTTTCCCCATCAGCCAATTCCCAGTCGTTCTTTTATAGTTAACATAAAATGATGCAAATCACCAAGATCGCGTTTTAATATGCCCCAGATGACCTCAGCATCAAGTTGAGTATAATCATGGACAATAATGTTACGAAATTGGGCCATCTTCATAAGTTTTTTAGCCAGTTCCTCGGGCAGGTAGCCGGCTTCACCTAAAACAGCAAAAATATCTTTATTATCCCGTGGCTCCCTTAATCCCTCATCGGAAATAATGTGGCTGGCAATATCTATGCAGCTTTCTATAGCCAGATGTAAAGTCCGTTCAGCATACCGGCGCAGCCGTTTATCAGCCAGGAAGTCTTTTAAGCCGATTTCCTTTTCTGCCTCCAGGTCAGCTATATATTCACTTAACAAAGCCAGGCGGTGTCTTATAACTTCGATATCAACCATATCAGCCACTCTCCAGGATTTTAGCGATAATTTTTTTATGTCGTCTCTGAAGAAGGGGTTGCAGATCAAAATAAGTGCGCCTGGACCAAACTTCAAACGCCACCCTGTAACGGGGATCTTTATCGACCAGTAAAATTCCGTCCTTTAAGATCTGGTGTTGCAGCAGTAAAGGTGCCGCCTGAATGTCAATGACATCTACCTTTTTTCCCGTTACCCTTTCCAGATCGATAATTATTTCCAGCCGGCGGTCAAAACGCTGCAATTTCTCTTCACTGCCGGCAAATAACACGGCCACGTCGATATCACTGCGCTCCCGGCTGGTCCCTCGGGCGTAAGAACCAAAAAGGTACGCCGCCACCACATCCTGGCAGCGATTGAGATACCCGGTTAGAGCATCAGCTATTGCTTTATCCAGGCGCGTTTCGGCTGGCAAATATTTTGGGGAGAACAAAATTTGCACCTTTCTATAACTCCCGTATTCCTAAAAATTTACCAATGCCATAAATAAATTCTACCAGGTCGTCCAGGCCAGTTTGTAAGTGTTTATACACCAGGCGGCGGTCAATGTCCATGTATTCATAGACAAGGATGTTACGAAAGCGTACTGTCTCAGCCAGCTTCCGGGCTAGATCCTGCGGGATAATCCCTTCAGCACCAAGAATTAAAGGTATGTCGGCATAGGTTTCCGGTTCGGGTAAATCCATGGCGCTGATAATATAATTGCCTATATCTATGATGCAGACAATGGCCAGCTCCATGTCCCTTTCTACCGTGGAATAAATTTGATGGTTATGCAGGAATTCATCAAGGCTCACGTTTTGATATTCCTTTAAGAAATTCACATATTCTTCGAGCTTCTTGAGGCGCCTCAAAACCCGTTCTAAATTCACGGCCGGCTTCCTCCTTCTTGATTTTAACTATAAACTGGCGCCGGTAGAAGGCCCGTAAGGGCTGGGTATCCAGGTATTCGCGCCTGGCCACGGTTTCGAAATCAAGCCTGGCCTGTCAATTTTAGGTATATAAGATATGCCTTCCCGTAAGACACGGCGTTCCTGGATATTTATTTTACCGGGGAACGCCGGGTGCCTGGGCAACTTCAGACACGGGATTTTATCTGGCTGGCCGGGAAGGAAATTTTAGATAGGGCCGTGCAGAATGCCCGGCAGGGGAGCCAGGCTTGCGGGTTGTATTGCCGGAAAGAGTAGATGTACAAATTGCATGGGTAAAATTAAGGCGTGGGTAAAATTAAGTCGCAGAATTCGACGGTTCGTTAAGTCCGAGAATCTGCCGCATTTTTACGATAAAATTCTTGAGATCCTGTTTAAAATCGGTAGCCAGCCCCGGAAGTTCTTTCAGGAGAGCCATTATTTTATCCGGTGCCCGTTTAAAATCATAAAGGTCGCGAAAATCCTGCCTGAAGTCCCGCAGCGCTTCCAGCTTCCGCGCCGTTGCGGCAGAGAGTAGCGCCGGACGGACGCCGGGCACCTCAAGGGTCATTTGATCGAGTAATTCTCTATCCCATAGATCGTCTTCAGGGATGGAGCAATCGATGTCTTTCGCTACAATCCTAAAGATTTTTTCTATGCCCGTATAATAGTCGTGCAGGATGGAACCTATTAGCCGCTGGGAGGTCTCGTCGCTAAGGCTGAAGCCCCCAAGGGAATCCGTTTGAATCTTCGGGAATAGGTTATATCGCACCAATTCTTTCTCTAGTTTTTCAAGGTTTGATAGTTCTTTGTGGATATTGGCCTTTGCTAGAAGCCACTTTTCAGGGAACAAAGCCCCACTCCTTTCTGTATGCTCTTTGTTAATAAGTTTTTTCCAAATAATAGCCAAACAGGGACTTTACGGCATAATTCGGGAAACGTTTTTTAGTATTCCAATTAACCTAAAAAACTGATCCATCTTCGTCGTTAAAAAATCTTCACTGCCCGTTATGAAAAGCACCGCTTTCCGTGGATTTTATTGCGAGAAGGTGCCAGAAAACCTGGTGACGTTCGTCTTCATTGAGATTGTTTTTGGGTTCGGTTAAATAATTAAGCAGCCATTTCTTGTTTACGACTCGAACCCCCTTAACAGGCTGGTACACCTTTACGAATGCCCGTGTGAATACAACAACCGCATTTATGTAGGGTACTTTTATGCCTCGCCCGGACATCTTTTCTTTAAGCCAGAAGCATTGACCAAGTACTTGTTTTAGAAAATCCTTTTCCAGAGGTTTCCCATCTCGTAGCAATTTTCCTTCCGGAGATATGGTTATTTCGCCTGTGTGGCTTTTTGTTTCGATGACAAAGACTCCCGTAGGGCCCACAACGATGTGGTCTATATTTCCCATAGGACAGGGAAAGTCGTTGAAGACGGCAAATTTCTTCGGCAGCCCATCGAGGATTTCTGAAATCTTTTCTTCGGCTTTAGCCCCTTTAACTGCCCGCGTGATGGCAGTCTCGATGTCTTTCCCGTCTTTCCCGGTCGAAACTTTGATAACGGAAATCAGAAAGCCTATTCCCATTCCAATTGTTAAATATCCTAATAAGGAAGTAACCCACGTATTAAGGTGCAGAAGTTTATTTCCTGTCAACGTTAAGACACTACTAATTACGATAAGAGCCAGGAGAGCCAAACAAATCCGCAAGGCCCTCTTTCTGGCTATTTCCCTTGTCCCTGCTCCAGCTTTACCTATTTGAAAGGGCACCATTGATTCTCCTTTTATTTTTTAATAATAACTATCCCTCTGTTTCAATATGTCCTCCTGCTGTTCCTCGGTAAAAATGTCTTTAGAACTCTCGACGAAATCTGCTATTTGCTCTGGCGTTTCTAAGGGCCAGCTTCTGTCTTCGTCCTCAAAAAAATTCCATTCGTCATCGTAGGGCTTGCCGTAAACGCAAACCGCGTCGGCGGTCACGCCGACGGCCCTTTTTCCTTTATCGCCTTTTAAAACCATGTCTTTTATGCTGACGTATACATGCCCGCCGGTATCCAGCATCTTCCAATCGCCCATTTTTAACTCCCCTTTCCTTATTTAGCATAACTTACAAAGGCACGGTCTGGCAAGAATAAATCATTCTATAAAGCGAAACGGCGCCCTTTGCCGCGAAACTTTTGGAACCCTATTTTAATTTGCTGTACCCTAATTTCCCCACAAAATAGTTTTCCCAAAAATGGTATTTATGATCCAATTCCGGCCGGACTTCCCTGTACTTTCGCAATTTGTCCCCAGCTTTGGCGGCCCTTTCTTCGTCCAATATTAGGCGGGCACGGGCCGCTTCGGCCTTGGAGCGTGCCCCCGCAATGATCCGTTTACGGTGAAACAGGAAAAACAACTTTTCCCGCCATCCGCCGCCGTCAAGCATCGACGCTGGGTCGGAAGACCATTTGCTCCATTTGGCAAATTCTTCCCGGGTTTCTCTTGCCGTTTTCGTAGCGTATTCAAAATTTCGTTCTAAATTTCCGGCATACTCCTACCGTAAATCTTTAAAAGTGTGGCGATAAAAGTCAAATTCTATTATTGGTTAATCCTGGAAGCATATTATGCAAGACGAAGGATAATAGTTTTTGTTTTTAAGAGAAATTTCCACTTCAGAATCCAAATCGCCGAGGTAACGGGCAATTATACCAGCCAGTCGTTCTTGCATCTGGTGATAATACATTCGTTGCAAACCGAATTCTTCAGAATGCTCTACGGCACGAAATGGGAATTCATAATACGGGTGAAGCAATGAAGGATCGAACAGCCTGGTAAGAATAAGTTCCGGTTCTTGCTCCAACCTGGCAAATATTTCTTTTTTCTTCCGGATGGCATTTATGGCAAGATCAAATAAAGTTAAGATTTCTTGCATGACGGCTTTTCTCTTCCTTCCTACCAGTAAAACAACAACCCCCGCTCCGCCGCCCTCCGGTAAAAGGCGGGGTCGGCCAGGTAAATCAAGCTCACCGACCACCCGCGGGCATCTTCTTCACTCCCCTGATGCCGTCGTTTTTGGGTCTGCCAGGCGTGCCTGAATTCGTGGGCCAGGGTAGTAACGGAAAACTTAGGGAGATGGATGGCGTTATCGTCCGGGACGTAGCATCCAAAACCGCTCCTCGCCGCCAGCAGCGTTCCCATCTTTAAAGCGGGCACCCGCAGCCCGTAGACCGCGCTCGCCTCTTCCAGCCACGCCCGGCACGCTCTGTAGGCCGCCTCGAACTCGGCGCGGCCGCCCCGGCCGGGGTTGCCGCGCCAGGGCCGGGCGGCGATGAGGCGGCGGGTGGCCTCGACGGTGCGGCGGTCGATGTTCGGGAAGCGATCTTTGTAACTTGAAGGCATGATAAACATCCTTCCTTTTCAGAAGTTTAATCTTTTGGCCGCCAGGGCTGCTCGCTGAAAGGTATTTTCCAGCCCTCCGGCTTGCCGTTCCAGACGTACACCCACGCCCGCACCGTGCCGCCCCCAGCCATCTCCACTTCGGCTTCCTCCCGGCGGTAGAGGTCGGGCACGCCCTCGTAGCGGTCCAGGTTTGCAAACGCTTGTCGGGGAACATAGAACACTTCGCCCATCACTTTCCCGCCGGGCTCAGGAACGATGCCCGGAAACTCGGGCGTTACCTGGTACATGGCGTAGCCGCGCAAAACGCCGAGGTACGGCCCGTCGCCGCCGAGGCGCTGCATGCGGTTGCTGTGGATGCTCATTAGAGTGCCGTAGACGAAAATGGGGTTTTTTTCTTGCTTCGGCATAGATATGCGACACCGCCTTATTCAAACTTTAAAGGGCGAGCGGCTTTCTAACGCCCCCGCCCTTAAATTAAACTAAAGAGCGATCTGCTCGTCGGCATCTTCCAGGATCCGGGCCGTCAGCATGTAGTACCTCCGGCCCTGCTTAGACCGGACCTCGCTGATCGTCACCGCCAACGCGTCCCAATCTTTTCCGTCGTTGGTGAGGCCCTCCATCAATTTCTTCACAGCTTCCACTACCGGCCCGGAGGAGAGGCGGTAATAGTGCCTGTTGTCGCCGCGAATGGTGAAAAGGACGTTTTCGTTATTATAGAACTTGCTCGTCACCACCGCGACGTCCTCGAAGATAATTTCCCTTCCGATAAGATTCCTTACGTCGCCCTTCGCGCGGTCGCGGAGGAAACCCAGCTCGCTGTTCGACGCTTCGTTGACTTGCCTTACGGCTTCCTGGAGATTCATAAATGATTCCCCTTTCTTTTAAAATTTTACCGACAATTTGCCGCTTTCTTTTTGGCAACCTGCTCTTCCCAGTAATCGATGTACGAGCGGTAACGGCGTTTCCCTTCCAGGGACGTGGCAACCCGCGGCCCTTCCTCACGGGCAAACATCGTCAATTGCGTTTTCCCGGTGAACGCGGGGACGATACGCCGCTTCTTCACCACCCTCCCTTCTCTCGCCACGTACAGCCACCCCGGTTCGGCTTCTTCCCAGCCTTCTTCCGTGTAGAGCGGCCGGGTGGCAACGATTAACGCCCTCTGGTCGGAGCGTTTGACTTCCCGGAAATACAGCCCGCCGACGGCCGCCGGGTGGTTCGCGGAAAAGAACAGGTTTTCGCCGTCGGCAAGGAGGAAATTCAGCTTGCCGCTGTCCTTGTATTTCCCCGCCACGCGGCAGATGACGTCCATCTTTTCTTCGGTCAATTTGACCTTGCTGATCTCCAATTCGTCGGCCACGGCGCAGAAGAAGGCTTCAGAATCGGTCGTCCCTTCCGGCCGCCGCAAGACCGGGGCGGCTTTCCTTATGTAGCCGTTGTGGGCCCCCGCCCAATCGGTCTCGCCCACGCGGAAGAGGAACGGGTGGGCGTTGGCCGTGCTTTTAAGCGACCATTTGCCGCTGGTGGTGCCCAGGCGGACGTGGCCGATGACCACGGTTGCCGGCACGGGCGTCGAAGCTAAAGCCGCGGCCAGGGGGCTTTCATTGGCGGCTCTGGCCTCGCGGATTACCGCCGGGCCGTGCCCGTCGCCCGCCCAGTATGCGATCCCCCAGGCGTGGGGGTTGCTCTCTCCCCTCTTGCGGAACTCGGCGAAGAGTTTATTGAAAGGCTTAGGCTCGGAAAAGCTGACGCCTAACAGCTGGCACATTTGAACCACCTCTCAATCATTTATCAAATCATTCTATCATTCTTTCTTGCTTTCATTATAGTATGGTTCGTCTTTTTTGTCAAGCACTTAATAAAAAAAACCGCCTTTTTGTAGGCGGGATGGGATAGAAAAACTGCTTAACGGTCTTTTGGCTTCGGCCGCAAGGGTTCTGGTACGGTCTTGTCGAAGCCTATAGGGGGGTTGCCAGTCTCTATCATCCATTTGATATAGGTATTGAGGATGTTGGCCATCGTGGTCTCGTTCTCTGTGGCCAAGATCTGCAGAAATTTTTTATAGCTGCTCGGCGTCCAAAACTGTAAAAGCTTTGCGTCTTCCGTATCTCTCTGGCTGCGTTTGAACATTATAAATGCCTCTCTTCCATTTTTCATTATTTCATTCTTTAATTATACAATCACTTCGCTGGCTTGTAAAGCGTCGTTATCGGTGTCATGTTCCAATTTTTAGGAGAAAGA
The DNA here is from genome assembly GCF_006538365.1 of Moorella sp. E308F. NCBI lineage: Bacteria > Bacillati > Bacillota > Clostridia > Neomoorellales > Neomoorellaceae > Neomoorella > Moorella sp. E308F. The sequence goes on from NZ_BJKN01000002.1 coordinate 397,360, forward strand.
AACCGAAATTCTTAACCGGTTTTAACTTTCCCTGCCGGGAAGTCCCCGCCCGTAAGGGCGGGGATGAAAGGCAGGGAGATAATCTCGCCATATTTCGATTCTTATAGTAAAATAAAGTCATGAAGTATCAATTGGACAAAGGATGCCATGCCGTTTACAGCCTTCGGTTCCACTATGTGGCGTGTACCAAATACAGGCGTAAGGTATTGACACCTGAAATTTCTGGTTTTCTCAAGCAGGTCAACCTAAGCGTAGCGGAAAAATTCGGCGTTCAGATAATCGAACAGGAGACAGACAGGGATCATATCCATATCCTCTTTGCCTCCCAACCTCAAATACAGCTTTCAAAATTCATCAACTCCCTGAAATCTGTTTCGGCGCGGCTGATATTCCGGAAGTTTCCGGAAGTGAAAAAGCAGCTTTGGGGCGGCCATTTCTGGTCGCCCAGCTATTTCCTGGCTACCGTAGGAGAGGTGAAGCTGGAGGATGTCAAACGCTACGTCCAGTCTCAAGGAAACCAGGAACTATAAATTCCGGCTTTATCCTAACAAGGAGCAGGAATCCCTATTGTTGCGCTGGCTGGAAACCTGCCGGTGGATATACAACACCGCCTTGGCCCAGCGAAAAGAAGCCTGGGAACGGGAAAAGAGATCTGTTACCCGGATCGAGCAGCAGGTATGGCTCAAAGAGGCCAAGAAGACGGATGAGCGTCTCCGGGAGATACACTCTCAAGTAGCCCAGGAAGTGTTGTTCAGGGTCGAGAAGGCCTTTGCCGCTTTCTTTCGCCGGGTCAAGAACGGGAAAACGCCGGGCTATCCCCGGTTCAAAGGGAGAGGACGTTATAAATCTATCACCTTCACCCAGTTTGGAGAAGGGAAAGGCGCTTCTTTCCAGGACGGCAAGCTGAGATTATCAAAAATCGGCCTGGTGAAGATAAGGTTACACCGGGAAATACCTGGCACTATCAAGACTGTTACCGTCAAACGAGATGCCGCCGGCAAATGGTGGGCCATTTTTGCCGCAGAAATAGAGCTTGCCCAATCGCAGGCTCATACCGGACCTGCCGCAGGTCTGGATGCTGGTCTGGAAAAGTTCGCGGCCCTTTCAGATGGGAGTATCATTGAAAATCCCAAGTACCTGAGAAAAATGGAAAAACGCCTCAAACATACCCAACGCAACCTTTCCCGCAAGAAGAAAGATTCCCGCAACCGGAAAAAGGCCAGACAAAAGCTGGCCAAGCTGCACGCCAAAGTTTGTAACCAACGAAGGGACTTTTTGCACAAGCAATCCCGCAGGCTGGTGGAAACTTACGGCCTGATTGCTGTTGAGAAGCTAAACATTAAAGGAATGGTCAAAAATCATCACCTAGCCAAGAGCATTTCTGATGCAGGCTGGGGAGAGTTCATGGCTATGCTTGAGTACAAAGCGGCAGAGGCTGGTACTAAGCTGGTCAAAGTGAACCCCTCCGGCACTTCTCAGGTATGCAGCGGGTGTGGAATGGATGTGCCTAAAGAATTATCCGAGCGGACTCATTGCTGCCCTTATTGCGGCCTAATACTCGACCGAGATGTGAACGCCGCCCGGAATATCCTGAAAAAGGCGTTGGCTCTGGAAGCGGCATGATGCTTCCCTACCGTGGGAACCACGGGACGTTACGCCTGTGGAGCTGACCCGTTGGGGTTACGATGAAGCAGGAAACCCTACCGAAGCCCCTCCCTAACCCGGAGGGGTTAGGGAGGGGTAGTTCAC
>NZ_BJKN01000002.1:699118-820400 GCF_006538365.1 Moorella sp. E308F
TCAAGGAACGGGATCTGCTCGCTGTCGCGCAACTCCGTGTCCGGTTCATACTCCACCACACGCGGCTTGCCACCGATGACAACCTCAAACAGCCCGCGCAGCGGGTCAGGCGCCGTGCCGGGTTTGTGGATTTTTTTGATGACCGGCGGTGCATCTTCGGCACGCTCGGCCGTTTCCCGAAGCGCCTTGATCTCCTTGGGAGTGTAGGCGCGCTCGGGGTCGATGCCTTTCAAGCGCAGGGGGCGCTCCACCGTCACCTTCCAGTAGCCGAAGGCCGCGTTGGAGAAGATCTTGGACTGTTCGGTCTCCTCGAATTTGAGGAAGGTATCAACAATGCGACGGATGTCCTCTTCGGACAGCTCGCAGTTCTTCTTGCCCAGGTTCTTGCGCAGGGGCTTGTACCACTGCGTGGCATCGATGAGCTGCACGCGGCCTTTGCGGTGCTCGGGCTTGCGGTTCGTGAGCACCCAGATATAGGTGGCGATACCGGTGTTGTAGAACATGTTGAGCGGCAGGGCGACGATGGCCTCGAGCCAGTCGTTCTCGATGATCCAGCGGCGGATGTTGCTCTCGCCCTGGCCGGCGTCCCCCGTAAACAGCGACGAGCCGTTGTGCACCTCGGCGATGCGACTGCCAAGCGGGGTGTCGTGCTTCATCTTGGAGAGCATGTTCACCAGGAACAGCATCTGGCCGTCGCTGGTGCGGGTGATCAGTGAAAGCTCCTCGCCCCGGTGCTGCACGACAAAGCGCGGGTCCTTGATGCCAGCCTTGCCGCCCATGCGTTCCAGGTCGCTCTTCCAACTCTTCCCGTAGGGCGGATTGGAGAGCATGAAGTCGAAGGTGCGGCCGGGGAAGGCGTCGTTGGACAGGGTTGAATGCTCGGGCCCGCCGACGATGTTGTCGGCAGCATCGCCCTCGCCCTTGAGCAAAAGGTCGGCTTTGCAGATGGCGTAGGTTTCGGCATTGATCTCCTGGCCGAAAAGATGCACCGAGACCTGTTTGCCGCGTTCTTTCGCCAGCTGCAACAGGGTTTCCTCGGCCACCGTGAGCATCCCGCCGGTGCCGCAGGCGCCATCGTAGAGCAGGTAGGTGCCGGATTCGATCTGGTCGGCGATCGGCTCGAATATCAGGCGGGCCATCAGTTTGACCGCATCGCGCGGGGTCCAGTGCTCGCCGGCTTCTTCGTTGTTTTCCTCGTTGAAGCGGCGCACCAGCTCCTCGAAGATGGTGCCCATGGCGTGGTTGTCGAGGCCGGGCAGCCGGACGGTGCCGTCGCTGTTGAGCACAGGGTAAGGACTCAGGTTGATGGACGGGTCGAGGAACTTCTCGATGAGCGTGCCCAGGGCGTCGGCTTTGGCCAGGCGGGGGATCTGGTTGCGGAACTCGAAGTTGTCGATGATCTCCTGCACGTTGGGCGAGAAGCCATCGAGGTAGGCGCGAAAATCCGCCTCCAGTTGCTGGCGGCTGGCACGCGCCTTGAGGTCGCGTAGCGTGAAGGGGGAGGTGTTGTAGAAGGCTTGACCAGCGGCCTGTCGCAGAGCAGCGTCCTGGTGTACGATCCCCGCTTTGTCGAGCGAAGCTTTCATGTCGAGCACGGCCTGCTTGGTGGGCTCCAATACCGCATCCAGTCGGCGGATCACGGTCATCGGGAGAATGACGTCACGGTACTTGCCGCGCACGTAGAGGTCGCGCAACACGTCGTCGGCAATGCCCCAAATGAAGTTGGTGATCCAGGTCAGTTGGCCGTTCTCCATGTTAAACCTTCCTCCAAAAAGGTCGCATACTCTCTAGTGAAAGTACGCCGAACTTCCAGCGCTTGTCCTCGCGCAGCTGCTCGGCGCCCCACTCCTTCATATTGAAGGGCGGATTGGCCAGGATGAAATCGGCCTTGAGATCAGGGAAACGGTCGTTGTGGAATGTGTCGTCCTGCTCGATCCTGCCGTCGATGCCGCGTCTGGCCAGGTTCATCCTGGCCAGACGCCACGTGGTGTAGTTCGACTCCGGGCCGTAGATCGAGATGTCGCCCTTCGCCTTGCCTCCGTTGCCATTCCCGGTGGCATGAGCCCGGATGAAACCGACGGACTGGACGAACATGCCCCCGGAACCGCAACAGGGATCGTAGACCTGCCCTCTGTACGACTCGATAATCTCGACTAGAAGCCGGACGATGCAGTGCGGCATGTAAAACTCGCCGCCTTTCCTGCCATCGGCGCTGGCGAACTGGGAAAGGAAGTACTCGTAGACACGGCCGAGAACATCCCGCGCCACGGCATCGCCGTTGATCAGGTCAATCGTCGAAAGAGGTTTAGCAGTTCCCCTAAGGTCTGCGCCGGAATGGCGGCGCGGGCGTAAATCTTCGGGAGCACGCCGCGCAACTGCTTCGGGTTCTCTTTCTCGATGGCGGCCATCGCCTCGTCAATCAGCCGGCCGAGATGCGGTTGGTGCGCGTTCGCCAAAAGATAAGACCAGCGGGCTTGGGGCGGGAACCCGATGATGTTGGCGGCCAGGTACTCGTCCTTGTCCTCAGCGACGGAAGCGATGTATTCCGCCGACGCCTCCTTGACGTAGTATTCCGTATTGGCGGGGTCGGTAACGGCGCGCGTCAGGAACCGTTGCCGGTTTTCAAAAGCGTCCGAGAGGTATTTCAAAAAGAGCAGCCCGGATGATGTGCTTGTATTCGGTTGCCTCCACCGTGCCCCTTAGCCGGTTGGTCGCCGACCAGAGCCGGTTGGCGAATTCGAGGTCGCCGTTGCCGTTTTTTACCGCGCTTTTCCATTTCGCCATAACCTTCTCCCGCAGGATGAACCGAAAGTTTACCAAACAGCTGGTTTTTAGAGGTTCAAACAGTAAAGGAGCGTACTGCCGTAACGCCCGTTTTTTGTTTTATTCGCCAATCGCTGCCATTTTTCCTGCCGGAGCCCTTACAGCGTCAACTGTCTTTTTTTCCCCATTTTCTCAGCCGGCGTTCGCACTCGGTGCGGGGCAGGCGGCTTCCCATCGCCCGCATCTTTTCTAGCGCTCGAGCCGCTTATTGGGGCGTAACGATTTGCTGTCGAACCAGTTCGTCAAGTATCCAAAGCGTCCCGTGCACTGATACTTTCTCTTGTTCCGTGGCTTTCCGCAGGTGCCTGTCACCGGTTAGCAAAACAGCGCCCCTTGCTTTGGCCAGCGCCAGGGCAAAAAGGTCCACGCGCGAGGGCGTCGGGATACCGGCTTGCTAATTGAATGACAAGGTGGACTCCGTCGCCGACAAGTTCCTCCTGCTGCAATCCGATGGATACCAGGGCCTGTCCATCGGGCACCCGTAATTCGGCAATAACCATATCCGGGGCGATAAACCGGAGCGGCAGTTGGAACGATTCGTGAATATCCCGCCGGCATACAGGTCGATCCAGATGTTCGTGTCAGTCACGTGGGTCCGCCGGGAATCCTCCATGCCGCTCGGCCACCTCCCGCCAAAATTTAGCCAGGGATTTGGTGAGAAGTTCGGCGGCACGGGATTCTGAGATCAGATCCTCCGTAAGCGCACGCATCACGAGCCGTTCCATCCGCTTTGGTTCCTCGGGGGGCAGAGCATCGCCGGGTTCTTTCTGGTCCCAACCACGGTGGCGAAATTCGCGCGAACAAATTCGTGGCGAGCGCTTCCGAAATGATACTTAAATCCTTCGCCCGGTAAATCCAGGCCTGCATACTGAGGCCGTATTTATGCTTTAAAAGGTGCAGTTCGTAGAGGCTAAGCGCCTGCCGCTGCTCCCCCGATTCGCGGCACGCCGCCAGTGCGGGGTCTAAAAAAGCACCAGCAAACCGGTGCGCCGCTTTCTCTGCACTCGCCCCTTTTTCAGGCCGGAGAATAATGTGCCCTAATTCGTGGGCCAAATTGAAGCGCTGGCGGTCGCCGGGAAGACTACGCCGCATAACAATGACCGGGGTGTTGTCCTCCATCATGAAGGTGCAGGCGTCAAAGCCATCCACACTGTCTACCAACCCAACCTTGATCCCTTTATCCTCAAGAAGTTCGGTCAGGTTTTCGATGGGGGCCAAGCCTAACTGCCAGGCCGCCCTTAGCTCTTCCGCCATCCGCTCCGCTTCTTCCAGCACGGTAATCCTGGGATTTACGCCCTCCGGTAAAACAAAGCCGCGTGCGGCGTCGCCGGGCGGGAAAAGCGCTTCAATTTCGAGATATCGTTCAAGCCACCCCTGGATTTGGGCAAGGACCGTTTGTTCTTGTTTGCGGCGCAGCGCAGAATTTTTACGGTAAGCCGGCACGGAAAGGTTCACCCTACGCGTCCGGAAAAAATATTCAACCTTGACCCCGAGCGCCTCTGCTAGACGGAGCAGGACACCGGAACTTGGTATGTCTAAGCCCCGTTCGTACTTTGAAATGGCCTGAGGCGACACACCTACACGGTTGGCTAATTCCCGCAAACTCAGTCCAGCGGCCCGCCGGGCCATCCTGAACCGTTCTCCGACCATCACCTTTTCACCCCGGTTGACATTCTATCAAAAATATTGCATTTTGTAAGCCGAAGAATAATTGGAAATCAGGGGGGACACCATACTCAATCTGCTCAGTTCCTCGTCCGCCGGGGTCCTTTGGGTCCGCTCTTGCGCGGCGGCAGGATCCGTTCGCAAGGTGCGCCGCGGCACTGCTCAAAGGATACTGCCAGACCTCTTCTACCAGCCCTGCACGGACGGGATTAAGCTCCGCCATCAGGTGCAGGTATGCCCTGTATCATCTTCGCAAAAGAATGTTTGCTGCACTTCCACTCGTTCCACAACCATGCTGCCGGATTTCGCCGCCAGACCGAGAAGGAGAAACAGAACCAAGCCGGGAATGACCAGTTTCAGCACGCGCCGCGGAAAATGATGGTGGATAACATTTTCGCACGTCGTCACCTCTCCCTGATATAATCTACCTGGACATCTCCAACACCTCGATTTCCTCCCGCTGCTAAGTTTACTGACCATTAGCAGCAGGATTCGATTTGTTGGGGGTGGGTCCCTTTTTGTTTACCATTTCCTTAAAAGTGGGTCACTTTTAGATTACCATATACAAGCGGCGTCTTAGAAAATATTTTCTATTAGGTGTTCTGGGGAATCCGCAAAATTAGTGTGACACGTCTTTATCCTTTGCTCCGTAAAGGAACTCCGGCCTTTCTGTGACACAAAGGAACGCCCTGATCTCAACCATTGCTCGCGCTTCACGCCTTCCTGTAGCCAGATGGAAATAATTGAAGCTATATGCAAAGTGTAGGACCGTAAGCATAAGATTTAAGTAAGTTAATTTTACAGGGAGGTTAAAACATGGGCCAGGGCAAGTTGCGAAGGGTTTTTCCCGGCGGGAATACCTGTGAGGGTTTTTATTCCTTTTATGATTACATTATCGAACCCGATGCCACCCGGATCTTTGTCGTTAAAGGCGGCCCGGGGGTGGGCAAGTCCACCTTCATGCGCAAAATCGGCGAAACCATGCTGGCTAAAGGTTATGATGTGGAATTCCACTGCTGCTCCTCCGATAACAATTCCCTGGATGCCGTGGTTATCCCGGCCATTAAAGTAGCTCTAATCGATGGTACGGCTCCCCATATAGTTGATCCTAAGAACCCCGGTGCGGTAGATGAGATTATCCACCTGGGGGACTACTGGGACGAAAGCAAAATGCGGGCCCATAAAGAGGAAATCCTTAAAGCCAACGCACGGGTGGCGCGCTTGTTCCAGATAGCCTACAGTGCCCTCCGGGAAGCCAAGGTTATCCGCGATGAGTGGGAAAGTTATATTTCCGAGTGCATGATTGAAAGTCAGGTAAACAAGGCTGTGGCCAACCTGCTTCATGCCATTCTCAGCGGTGTAGCGCCACGCTATGACCGGCCGGCTAAAGTTCGCCATCTCTTTGCTACTGCTATTACCCCTGATGGCATCATTACCGGCCATGTAGAATCCCTGCTCCAGGATGTGCAGCAGCTATATACCATCTCTGGCGAGCCAGGTTCCGGCGTGCCCCAGGTGCTGGCCCGGATCGCCGACCTGGCCCACGAAAAAGGATTGCACACGGAGATTTACCATTGTCCCTTCAATCCCCGGAATATTGACCTGGTAATTATACCGGAAATAAAAGCAGCGGCCATGAACGTCCAGCCGCCCCACACTTACGATCCCTCCTGCCTGCCGGAACTCACGGCCATGAAACTTAACCTCTCGGCCTATATCGACCGGGATAAGCTAGGAACTTACGCCCACGAGATCAGCAGCGCCGCCTACCGCTATCAGGCCTGCCTGGACCGGGCCGTGGCCTATATCCGCCAGGCCAAGTTAACCCATGATTACATGGAAACCTTCTATATACCGGCCATGAATTTTGAGGCCATTAACGCCAAACGCCAGGAGGTCCTGCAGCGGATTTTGAACTATGCTGCTGAATTTCCTGAAAACCTGATTAAAGCAAGTTAAAGCTTTAAACCCTTCCTAATCTGCAGTATTAGGAAGGGTTTTTGGTAACTATCCGCGGAACAAAAGCATAAGTTAACATGAGTACAAGAGATGGAAAAGAAACGGGGTGATACTCCCTGGACCGGCAAATAGCCATTTTTACACCCAACCTGCTGGCCTGGAATGGTCAAGAACCAGTTATCGGGGGCCTGGAAAGATACCTCCACGCCCTGGCAGAACTCCTGACAGAGATGGGTTATGAAGTTTCCTTCCATCAGAACGCCCACCGGGATTTTCAAACTACTTTCCGCGGCTGGCCGGTATATGGCTACCGGGCCGATCAGCACCATTTGCACTTAACTGTTAAACGAATGGAGGAAACTGTCCGCGGGAGAGTGCTTTATTCCTCTATTCTCCAGCAAGTCTATTACCGACCCCGTTCTATTTGCATCTCCCATGGCGTCTGGTGGGAACTACCGGGTTACAGCCCGGCCCACGCCCGGGCTGCCTATGAAAACTATGTCGCTGCCGCCCTTATTCAGGCCACTTTAATCATATCTTGCGACTACAACTTTCTTAACGTTGCTCGGGCCATCTACCCTAATCTGGCCGACCAGAAGGTCCGGGTAATCCCAAACTTTGTCGATTTAAAGCAATTTTATCCCCGCGAAAAGGAACAACAGCCCAGGGTACGCGTCCTGTACCCGCGCCGGCTGGCCCCGGAACGGGGCTTTGACCTGTTGAAAGAGGTTATCCCTCCTTTACTGGCTGAGTACCCCGACCTGGAGTTTTACTTTGCCATTGATACAAATACCCCCCGGTACCTGGAGATTTTTCATGCCTGGCGGCAAAAAGAGGCCCATAACGGGCGTATTCTTTACAGTCATCCAGACTTTAACGCCATGCCGGAGGTTTATGCCGCTGCCGATATAGTTGTTATTCCCAGTATTTATTCGGAGGGTACCAGCTTTTCATGCCTGGAGGCCATGGCCATGGGTAAGGCTGTTATTGCCACCAATGTTGGCGGACTCACCAACCTGATTATCGATGGCTATAATGGCCTGTTAATCCATCCCTCCAGGGAATACCTGACCCAAGCCCTGCGCTTTTTAATCGATCACCCCCGGGAACGCCTGCGCCTCGGCGCCAATGCCGCTGCTACCGCCCGGGCCTTTGACCGTCGCCTCTGGGAAGCCCGCTGGCGGCAGTATATCAACAAGGTTTATCCTTTGGATAAGCAGTAGTTCGGAGGGAAAGCAAGTTCTATGCCCAAGGTTACGGCCATGATGATCGTCCGTAATGAAGCCAATCGTTATCTGGAGCGTTGCCTTAAAGCTTTGACTAACTATGTTGATGAGCTGGTCATCCTGGACGATGCCTCTACGGATGCTACTCCGGAGATCTGTTTGAATTTCCCCATGGTTAAACTTTATCGCCGCGATACCCCTTTATTTCTTAAGGATGAAGCTCAGTTGCGCTGCGAACTCTGGCACCATACTGTTGCTACCAACCCCGAATGGATACTGGCCATTGATGCCGATGAATTCCTGGAGACCAGGGTAGAACGGGAACTCCCTTATTTGTTAAAACAGGATCTCTTCCCAGCTATTAGCTTCCGCCTTTTTGATTGCTGGGGCAGTGAAGACTACTACCGCGTCGACGGCCTCTGGAATCCCTGGCTGCGTGGTTTTTCTATCTACCTCGTCAAGTACCAGCCCTGGCTGGATGCCGCCTGGCCATTACAAAAATTTCACTGCGGCCGCCTGCCTCTAGCCTACCGCCACCTGCCCCACCTGGAAAGCGATCTGAGGATCAAACACCTCGGCTGGGCCAACCCGGCTGACATCCGGGTTAAATACGAGCGCGCCGTTAGCCAGGATCCGACCTTTAAATATATGCCCCGGGAACATTATGAAAGCATCCTCTGGCCAGCGGATAAAATTCAGCTCGAAAAATGGCAGGACTAGATAACTTCTCCGTGCTAAGATGCATATAGTAATATTAATCCAGAAAAAGGAAAGACCCCCTTTGTTAATACCAAAAAGGCACAGGGGGAAAGAGAAAAGCTTGTAATAAGGAGTGATCTGCATGGCTCTAACCGCCAGTGCCACTGTTACTGGCAGTACGGCAGGAACTGCCGATGTAGCTCTAACCTTAAGCCCGACCACGGCTCTTTTTTCCCCGGCCAACCTGGTTCCCGGCCAGTCTGTCGGGTCGCCCCAGCTGCAAGTGTCAAATACCGGTACTGTAGACGAGTATTACTTTATCTTTGCTGACTGGAAGGAAGTAAGTCCTACTACTCCCCGCGAGGCCCAGTTACTTGCCGACCGCTTAAACATTTATATCGAAGCCAGCCCAGCAACAGTGCTCTATAATGGCACTCTTTCCGGTCTATACAACCAGCCTTCTAGTGGCCGCCTGCTGGTTTCTCCCTATGATGATCTGCTGACCTTCGTCGTCAGCCTGCCTAGTACTGCTGGTACCATAGCCCAGAACCTGGACTTGAGCGTCGATCTGGTCTTTACGGCCCAGGCTTCCCCCCTCGCTTAATGCCCTAGCCCGGCCCTTGGCCGGGCTTAATTTTGTAGAGCTGATTGCAAGAAGGTGAGAAAGAGATATGACGACTAAAAAGGTAGCTTTATTAACGACTAACTTTTTTCACCCTACTAACGAAAGAATTATTATGGGCGGTGCGGAGCGTTACCAGGTTGACCTCTGCCGCCTGCTCCGCGAGCTAGGTTTTTATGTTGAGGTCTGGCAGATAGGCAGCGGTTGGACCCGGGAATTCGATGGCGTGCGTATCCGCAGCATCCCGGTTTCTAAAAGCGAATACCATACCTTTCCCGATCTCAGTACAGCCTTTTACGAGAATTCCATGGCCTTTGATTACGCCATTTATTTCATCCTTACCCTGGCTTACCCCATAGCCCGGGAAAAAAGCATTGCCATTAGCCACGGGATCTTTTGGGATTGGCCGGGTTTCGACCTCATGGCCGGACGCCTGGAGGAACGCCAGGAATGGTTAAGGCGGCTTGGTATTGCCCTGACAGGGCCACAAAAATTAATCTCTGTAGATACCAACACCATTAACTTCTTCAATGCTACCCTCCCCGGCTTTTATCACAAATGGGAGTACATCCCCAATTATGTTGATACTGACCTTTTTCACCCACCTGAAGAGGAAAAAAATAGCACGGATACCATCCGTGTCCTCTTCCCCCGCCGGCTGGTTCCCGTTCGCGGGATTAATGAAACCATGCGGGCAGCAGAAAAATTGACGGCTCGCTATCCCTGGATTGAATTTCATTTTTGTGGACGCGGCCATGATGACAACGCCGAAAGGCTCATGTCCCAGTGGATTGCTACCCAGGAACGTTGTTTTTACTACTGGAAGCCCCTGGAGATGATGCCTGAGGTTTACCGCCAGGCGGATATTGTCATCATCCCTTCACGCTCTACCGAAGGCACGAGTCTGGCCGCCCTGGAGGCCATGGCCAGCGGCCGGCCGGTAATTGCCGGCCTGGCAGGTGGCTTGAGCGACATTGTTTTGCACGGCTACAATGGTTATCTAATTAAACCGACTGTGGAAAATCTGGTGGCGGCCATCGAAGATTTGGCCCGGGATAAAGCTAAAAGGCAGATCATGGGCCAGAGGGCTCGGGAAGTGGCTCTGACTTTCAACCGTAAGATATGGTCCGAGCGTTGGGCCAGGGTTCTGGAAACAGTTTTTCGCTAATTGTCTGGTTTTGGACTCACCGGGTGGGTGAAGGTATGTGTCCTTTACAGCTCCTACTGTGGCCAATAAAGGAAACCTTTTCCATGTCGGTCCCAGTCCGATTATCCTGGTAACGGTGCAAGAATGGGTGGTCTTTAATATCGTGCAATCTACTTTGCTGTTAATTCCAACCTGGGGAATACAGCCAGTAAGTCCGCCTGCACATGCGCTTGCTGCCCATGCCGACCGGCCTTTATTACTTGAGGAACTACAGCCGGGGATTGAATTAATCACTGCGGAAAGGGTGCTGGATTCGGTTTACCTGGCCACGGATAATTTATTCCAGTGGTCTTATAGTTCCTCCTCACCTACCCCAGGCGTGCCGGTTAAAGTTATTGCCTGCTGTGCTAAAAATATTACCGTCAGACATCAACTGGTGCCCATTTCTTCTGGCAGCTATGCCCTGGCGAGGGCTTTCTACAATTATGAAGTTCTTGTGACCTATGCCGATGCTGCCGGCCACACTGCTACCATTACCCTTATGTCCGGGCCCCGCTGGCAGCGGGCCTTTGTTTCCCCCGGATCGGGCCGCCTGGAGGTACAGGTCAAGGTAGCCTGTTCACGTATTGAGATCACCACTCCACCTGCCCCGAAACCCGGGCCGGCCTTACCGTATAATCCGGTCCGGGTATGGGTTTGGGTGTAACAACCCGGGCGTGTCTCTGGTCGCGAAATTGGCGGCACCTCATGCTGATTTCAAAACATGGTCAAATATTGCTCTACTTCCCACTGATGGACCTGGACGCGGTACTCGTCCCATTCTTTTTCTTTGGCTTCGACAAAGCGTTCATAGATATGATCGCCCAGGGCTTCCCTGATTACATTATCACGTGAAAGCTCGTCCAGGGCTTCCTTCAGGTCCTCCGGCAGGCTGCCGATACCCAGGTCGCGGCGTTCGGCCGCCGTCATTTCGTAGATATTGCGCTCTACAGGTGCAGGGGGCTGGATCTGCTTTTTTATCCCGTCCAGGCCGGCTTTGAGCATGACGGCCAGGGCCAGGTAAGGATTGCAGGCCGGGTCGGGGTTGCGCAATTCTATTCTAGTTGAGGCCCCGCGCTTGGCCGGTACGCGAATCAAGGGGCTGCGATTGCGGGGGGACCAAGCGATATAGACCGGGGCCTCAAAACCTGGTACCAGGCGTTTGTAGGAATTGACGGTCGGGTTGGTAACAGCTGCCATGGCCCGGGCATGGTGCATCAGGCCGCCGATATAGTAATAAGCTGTCTGGCTTAGTTGTAAGGGATCTCCAGGATCATAAAAGGCGTTCTGCCCGTCTTTGAACAGAGACTGGTGGGTATGCATGCCCGAACCGTTAATGCCGGCTACCGGTTTGGGCATAAAGGTGGCATGAAGGCCATGGCGCTGGGCGATGGTGCGGACAACAAATTTAAAGGTAGCGATTTTATCGGCCGTGGCCAGGGCGTTATCGTATTTGAAGTCAATCTCATGCTGGCCCGGGGCAACCTCATGATGGGAAGCCTCGATTTCAAAGCCCATGGCTTCCAGGGCCAGGACCATATCCCGGCGGGCGTCTTCGCCCAGGTCAACCGGTGACAGGTCAAAGTAACCGGCCTGGTCATGGGTTTCTAGGGTGGGCTTACGGCCATCGGTATGGAACAGGAAAAATTCCGCCTCGGGGCCGGCATACATGGTATAACCCATAGCTTCCGCCTCGGCCAGGACTTTTTTAAGCACTCCCCGGGGGCAACCGGCAAAGGGAGTGCCGTCAGGGTTATATACATCGCAGATAAGTCTGGCTACCGCCCCGTCTGCCGGCCGCCAGGGAAAGATCGCAAAGGTAGAGGGGTCGGGCCTGAGATACATATCGGATTCTTCGATGCGGACGAAACCGTGGATGGAAGAGCCGTCAAACATTAATTCGCCGTCAAGGGCTTTCGGTAATTCCTTGGTAGTTATAGCAACATTCTTTAAAACCCCGAAGATGTCGGTAAACTGCAGGCGGATAAAACGGACGTTAAGTTCCTTTACCCGCTGAAGAATATCATCCCTGGTCAGTTTTTCATTTATCATCAAAAATCCCCCAGTTAAAATTTTCCCAAAAGCAAAAAGCCCTCTTAAGCTACTGCTTTCCATAGCTTCAGAGGGCTTCTTTACCCCTTTGGGAACGCCATTGCTCCCGTTTAAGGTTTTTACCGGTTACTGACTTTTGCAGTTATTATATCATACTTTATAGAGCCGTCAAGCTTTTTTATGATAGAATATTTACGACGGCCCGGGGATAAAATGGATTAGCAAGGTTAACCGGGTACAAATATCATTGGGGTGATTATAAAAATGTTGTGGTCGCTACTATTCCTTTTTTTATTTATCCCCATGCTGCTGGCTTCCCTTTTCCTCAATTTAGCCGTTTTTTCCTTTGCCCGGCTGGGACTGACACCGGCAGGAGCTTTTGCTTTGCTTGCCGCTTCAATCATTGGCGGGCTCATTAATATCCCTATTTCCCGCCGGCGTCTTTATGTTGAACAACCCCAGTTCGGTCGCTTCCCCTTCTTTTTCTATTACCTGCCCCAGGTGAGCTACCAGCTCCTGTGCGTTAACGTCGGCGGGGCGGTGATCCCCGTCCTCTTTTCCCTCTACCTCCTGGCCACCCGCGCACCATTAATACCGGCCCTGCAGGCTACGCTTATTGTTACCATTGTAGCCAAGGTTCTGGCCCGGGTAGTACCGGGAGTGGGTATTTCCATACCTACCTTTATCCCGCCCATTGTCGCCGCCCTGGCCGCCATTATCGTTTCTCCCCATAATGCCGCCCCGGTGGCCTACATTGCCGGCGCTCTGGGCACCCTCCTGGGAGCCGACATTTTAAACCTCGGCGCCATCCGCAGCTTGCGCTCCCAGGTGGTCAGCATCGGCGGCGCCGGCGTCTTTGACGGCATTTTCCTGGTGGCTTTAGCCGCTTCTTTATTAAGTTAAAGTATTGAATTAAAGCTGCCTGTAGGGGACAACAAACCCTGCCCTTACTGGCAGCAGGGCAGGGTGAATACTTTGCCTAAATATCGTAGTACAGGACAAACTCGTAGGGATGGGGCCGGAGTTTAACCTGGCTGATTTCCTTTTTCGTTTTGTATTCAATCCAGCTATTGATAAGGTCCTCGTCAAAGACGCCGCCCTGAAGTAAAAACTCGTGATCATTTTGCAGGGCGGCAAGGGCTTCTTCCAGGGAGCCCGGCAGGGAGCTTATCCTGGCTGCTTCTTCCGGCGGTAAATCGTAAATGTCTTTATCCAGGGGTTCACCCGGATGAATCTTGTTTTTAATCCCGTCGATACCGGCCATTAAAAGGGCGGCAAAGGCGAGGTAGGGGTTGCAGGAAGGATCGGGCGGCCGGTATTCGATTCTCTTGGAGTTCGGGCTGTTGGAATACATGGGAATACGGATGGCCGCGCTGCGGTTGCGCTGGGAGTAAACCAGGTTCACCGGGGCTTCAAAGCCGGGCACCAGCCGCTTGAAAGAATTGGTGGTGGGGCTGCAGAAGGCAGCCAGGGCCGGGGCGTGCTTCAACAACCCGCCGATATAGTAAAGGGCGGTTTCGCTTAGACCGGCGTAGCCACCGGCGTCAAAGAATAATGGCCGGCCGTCTTTCCACAGGCTCTGGTGGACGTGCATCCCCGAGCCGTTGTCCTGGAACACCGGCTTGGGCATAAAGGTAGCCGTTTTGTTATGCTTGATGGCTACGTTTTTGACCACATATTTAAACATCATCAGCTGATCAGCCATCCGGGTGAGGGGTGCGTACTTCATATCAATTTCACCCTGCCCGGCCGTGGCTACCTCATGGTGGTGAGCCTCCACGGCGATGCCCATCTCTTTGAGCAATAACACCATTTCTGTACGCAGGTTTTGCAGGGTATCAGTAGGGGGAACCGGGAAATACCCTTCCTTATAGCGCGGCCGGTAGCCGAGGTTGGGATGGCCGTTCATTTCCGCTCCCGAATTCCAAAACCCTTCTATGGAGTCAATGAAGTAGTAGCCGGCATACTGGCTGTGATCAAAACGAACGTGATCGAGGATGAAGAACTCGGCCTCCGGACCCCAGAAACTGGTATCGGCAATACCCGTTTCTTTGAGATAGGCCTCCGCCTTCTGGGCTATAAAGCGGGGATCGCGATTGTAGTTCTTACCAGTCACCGGGTCATAGACGTTACAGATCAGGCTCAATGTCGGGATTTCGCAAAAGGGATCAATAAAGGCTGTTCCCGGATCGGGAATGAGGATCATGTCGCTTTCATTAATGGTTTTAAAGCCGCGAATACTGGAACCGTCAAAACCTACGCCGCTGGTAAAAACCTCTTCCCCAAACTGTTCTCTGGGGACCGTGAAATGCTGCCATGTGCCTGGCAGGTCGATAAATTTCAGGTCAACCATCTGAACATTGTTTTCCCTGGCCATGGCGAGGACTTCTTTAGCCGTCATACTCTTGGTGAAACCCCTTTCATTATTAAATTATAGTCTTGGTCTACCATTTTCGTCCTCCCAGGAACAAGCTTTTCCTTACACCTCCCTCTGCTCTAGGAAAAAAGAAAGACGCCCCATCGAGGTTTTTTACCCCTGGAGCGTCTTTGCTCACTCTGGCATGCATCGCCGTTTGATTTAATAAGTTTAAGGACATCCTTGCCCTTTGCTATTAATATATACCACAATTAAATTTTTTGCAAGCACAAATTCAGCAATTTACCCTGGCAGGCAGATATTCTGGCCGACCTGGAGATTGTAGGGATCTACATGGGGATTTAGTTCCAGCAACTTTTCTACCGTCGTCCCGGTGGCCCGGGCAATGCTGTACAGGGTGTCGCCGGGAGCAACCTGCCAGTATACGCCCGAGGGACAGGGCGGTTCGTTAGGCAGGCAGAGCACCTGGCCAATCTGCAAATTATAAGGATCAATCCCGGGATTCAGGCGTTCCAGTTCGGCTACCGTAGTACCAATCCGTAAGGCTATTTGATACAGGGTATCCCCCGCTTCCACCCGCCAGTAACGGCCGGATGGGCAGGGTACTTCAAAAAAGCCCACGTACAACCACCCCTTGCAGGTTATCTTCCTGCATCTTATGCGTGGGCTCAAAGAAAGGTACTAACGTTTATTCCTTGTCCAGGCCGAAGCGGCTGTGGAGGGCCTGCATGGCCCTGGTCAGGTACTCTTCATCAATGATGCAGGAAACCTTGATCTCGGAGGTGCTGATCATATGGATATTGATCCCTTCCTCCGCCAGGCAGGCAAACATCTCAGCGGCTACGCCGGGATTGGTAATCATACCGGCGCCGACAATGGACACCTTGGCCACTTTATCATTATAAGTTACCTTGCTGGCACCGATCTCGGCGCGCACCCTTTCGGTAACCTCAACTGCCTTGCGGAGATCGTTGCGGCCCACGGTAAAGGCAATATCGTTGATACCGTCTCGCATGGCACTCTGGACGATCATATCGACATTAATGCTTTCTTTGGCAAGGGCAACAAATAAGGCTTTGGCAATCCCCGGCCGGTCGGGAACATCGTGAAGGGCAATCCGGGCAACATTCCGATCGCCGGCTACGCCGCTGACCACCATTTTCTTTTCCATTTCGGTCACCTCTTTCACCAGGGTTCCTTCATTATAGTTAAAGCTGGAACGTACCTCTAAAACCACATGGTTCAGCTTGCCGAACTCCACTGAGCGGGGCTGCAGCACCTGGGCGCCGAGACTGGCCAGTTCCAGCATTTCGTCGTAGGAGATAACCGGGAGTTTCCTAGCTGCCGGTACTATCCGGGGGTCCGCCGTATAGACGCCATCCACATCAGTATAAATCTGGCAAACGTCAGCCTTCAGGGCAGCAGCTACGGCTACGGCCGTCGTATCCGAACCTCCCCGGCCCAGGGTCGTAATTTCATTATCGCCAGTTCTGCCCTGGAAACCGGCAACAATGACAATTTTTCCTTCCGCCAGCTCCCGGTGCAGGCGATCACAGCTAACCTCCAGGATACGGGCTTTGGTGTGGACATTATCGGTTAAAATGCCCACCTGAGGCCCTGTCAGGGAAATGACCGGTTCACCGAGTTCATGGATGGCCATGGCCAGCAGGGCAATAGAGGTCTGCTCTCCCGTAGCCAGGAGCATATCCATTTCCCGGGCCGGTGGGTTGGGACTGATCTCGTGGGCCATAGCGATCAGGTCGTCGGTCATATCTCCGGGGGCCGAGACAATGACCACTACATCATTGCCCGCCCGGCGGGTGTCTACCACCCGGCGGGCTACACTTTTGACCCGTTCGGGCCCATTAACGGAAGTTCCGCCGTATTTTTGAACTATAAGTGCCATAAAGAACCTCCTGTAAAAGAGATGTGAGAGGATATTAAACGATCAATGCGCCCTGGGAGCACGGGGCTAGCTCTTTCACGGTACAGGCCACCCCATGGCGGGCAAAGGCTGCCGTCATGGCCTGTCCTACCTCGGGCTTGCGGCCATGGCAAAAAGCAATTACCGACGGCCCGGAACCGCTTAAAGTGACAGCCAGGGCCCCGGCCTCCCGGGCGGCGGCAAAAACATCCCTCATCCCCGGCACCAGGGACAAGCGGTAGGGCTGATGCAGTTTATCCTCCATCATTTTTCCCATTAACTCCAGGTCACCGGCCTGGACGGCGGTCAGGAGGAGACCTACCCGGCTGAGGTTAAAGACAGCATCACTTAAGGCCACCCTGGCCGGCAGGACACCCCGGGATATCCTGGTTGACAGGGTGAACTGGGGAATAGCAACCACGGTCATTAAGCCTGCCGGCGGTTCCAGGCGCCGGCAGTAGACCTTATTCCCCTCCCTGGCGGCTACTACCAGGCCGCCTAAAATAGCCGGGGCCACATTATCGGGGTGCCCTTCCAGTTCCGTAGCCAGATTTACCAGATCATCCCGGCTTAATGGTTCACCGAGAAGGGCATTGGCTCCAACAAGCCCTCCCACCAGGGCTGCTGCGCTGGAGCCCAGGCCCCGTGCTATGGGGATGTTATTATGCATTGCTATTTTTAAATTAACGGCTACCCGCCTGACGCGTGCAAAAACGGCCATGGCCGCCCGGTAAGCTATATTTTCCGGTCCCCGGGGTATGGTTGCCTCGCCTTCACCGGTTACGGTAATCTCCAGGTCAGGAGCTGCTTCGATTAGCAGTTCATCGTAAAGGTCCAGGGCCATACCCAGGGTATCAAACCCCGGCCCCAGGTTGGCTGTTGTAGCCGGCACCCGTACCAGTGGCATAACTTATCCTACCTTCATTTCTCCATCTCCAGGGCAAAACTTTAAAGTGCTCTGCCCCCTGATATTGCTGCATGCTTACAATATTACTTCTACTATCCTGGCCTCTTCAGGCGGCAGGGATATAGGTTCGGCCACTTGTTTAATGGCAATATTGGGATCCTTCAGGCCGTGACCGGTCAATACGCAGACGACACGGTCGCCCTGGTGAAAATAGCCTTTTTTAACATACTTGATTACCCCGGCCAGGGAAGCGGCCGAAGCCGGTTCGGCAAAGATGCCCTCGGCTGTAGCCAGCAGGCGCTGGGCCGCCAGGATTTCTTCATCGCTGACACAGTCGATAAAGCCACCGGATTCTTTCGCCGCCCGTACGGCCGGCTGCCAGCTGGCCGGGTTACCAATGCGGATGGCCGTGGCCACCGTTTCCGGGTTGGGCACCACTTCGCCCCGCACAATGGGCGCCGCGCCTTCGGCCTGGAAGCCAATCATTTTCGGCAAAAAATGACTCCGACCGGCCTGGTAATACTCATTAAAGCCCTTCCAGTAAGCAGTAATGTTGCCGGCGTTGCCTACAGGGATGGCCAGGTAATCGGGCGCCTCGCCAAGCCAATCGCAAACCTCGAAGGCAGCCGTTTTTTGCCCTTCAATACGGAAAGGGTTAATGGAATTAACGAGAGTAATAGGATGTTTGGCCGTAATCCGGCGTACCAGCTTCAGGGCGTCGTCAAAATTACCCTGGATGGCAATCACCCTGGCGCCGTAAAAAAGAGCCTGCGCCAGTTTCCCCAGGGCGATGTTGCCTTCTGGTATAAGAACGCTGCACTTTAAGCCGCAACGGGCGGCATAGGCGGCAGCCGAAGCTGACGTATTTCCCGTCGAAGCACACATAATGGCCTTTGACCCGGCCTCCATAGCTTTGGCCACCGCCATGACCATGCCCCGGTCCTTAAAGGAACCGGTGGGGTTAAGCCCCTCATACTTGAAATAGAGTTTTATCCCCAGCTCCCGGGAAAGATTACCGGCGGCTATCAGGGGAGTGTTCCCCTCCTGTAAAGTAATCAAGGGAGTTGCCTCCGTCACCGGCAGGAACTCCCGGTAAGCGCGAATAACCCCCGGCCAGCTCAACTACTTTCTCCTCCTTCTACCCGCAAAACGCAGGCTATTTCTTTAACAACTGGCAGACCGGCTAAGACACCAAGAGCATCCTTCAGGTTTTGCTCCCGGACACGGTGGGTAATGAGTACTAGCTCGGCCAGTTCCCCCAACATCCGCTCCTGGATGACCGAGGCCAGACTGACTTCTCGGTCACCAAACACGCCGGCGATACTGGCCAGGACCCCCGGCCGGTCGACAACAACCAGTCGTAAGTAATACTTTGTATTGATTGCTCCTATAGGTTTCAGGGGTTTGTCATAAAAGCAGGTACAGGATATGCGGCCCCGGGTTTTGTACTGGAGGTTGCGGGCTGCTTCTATAATATCGCCCACCACAGCGCTGGCCGTAGGCATGGAACCGGCCCCCCGGCCGTAAAACATAGTTTCCCCTACGGCATCGCCTTCCACGAAAATGGCATTAAAAACATCGCTCACTGCCGCCAGGGGATGGTTTATAGGTACCAGGGCCGGGTGGACCCGTACTTCGATTCCCTCTTCGTCTTCGCGGGCAATTCCTAAGAGCTTAATGGCATAACCCAGGTCGGCGGCGTAACTGATGTCCTGGGCAGTCAGGTGGCTGATGCCTTCCCGGTAAACATCCGGGTAAGTAATGCGGGTACCAAAGGCAATGGAAGCCAGAATGGCCATTTTGCGGGCGGCATCGTCACCTTCAATATCGGCTGCCGGATCGGCCTCGGCATAACCCAGGGCTTGGGCTTCCCGAAGGACTTCTTCAAAATCACGGCCTTCCCGGCTCATCTTGGTGAGGATATAATTGGTGGTCCCGTTGACGATGCCCATGACCTGGCGGATACGGTTGCCGGCCAGGCATTCCTTCAAGGGGCGAATAATGGGAATGCCACCACCTACACTGGCTTCAAAAAGAAGATCAACGCCGCTGGCCGCAGCGGCATCAAAAAGCTCCTTGCCGTGAAGGGCGAGGAGATCCTTGTTGGCCGTAACCACGCTTTTGCCCCGGCTGATTGCCTTGAGGAGGTATTCCCGCGCCGCGCCGGTGCCGCCCATAACTTCTACTATAATATGAATATCCGGGTCGGCCAGGATCGTTTCCGGTTCGGTAGTAAGCAAGTCGGGACTGACTTCTACCTGGCGAGGTCGATGCCTGTCCCGTACCAGGATGCGGCTGATTTTCAAAGGCCGGCCCAGCTTCTGGGCGATGGCAGCCCCGTTCTGTCGCAGGAGCTGGACCACGCCGCTGCCCACGGTACCCAGGCCCAGGAGGCCGATATTTATTGGTCCTGACACACCTTCACTCTCCTTGTACCTTTCAATTTTACCTTATCCCTCAATGTTGGGCAATACTTTTTATCCAATCGAGTCAGAGCTTAACCTGGCGGAGGTAAGGTTTAATAATAGCCTCCAGCTGTTTAAATTCAATAAGAAAGGCGTCATGACCATAGGGAGAATTGAGTTCCATGTACTGGGCGCGACCGCCGCTGGCATTAATTAGACTGACAATCTCTTTCACCTGGTAGGGAGGGAAAAGAAAATCGCTGGATATGCCTATCCCCAGACATGGAGGTAAATTATGCCATACTTCAGTATAATTTCCCCGGCCCCGGCTGACATCATGGAGATCAATAGCTTTGGTCAAGTAGAGATAAGCATTGGCGTCAAAGCGCTGGACCAGCTTTCTCCCCTGGTAAGCCAGGTAGCTTTCCACTTCAAACTGGCCCTCAAGCTGGTAGTATTTTCCCGGGTCCACCACGGTCCGGCCGAATTTCATGGTCCAGGAAGGGTCGCTCTTATAAGTAATGGTCCCTATCCGCCGGGCCAGGGCCAGTCCCCGCTGGGGTCCCGGGGTGCCATAATAGTCGCCACCCTTCCAGTCAGGATCGGCGTAAATAGCTTCTCGCTGGACATTGTTGAAAGCTATCTGCATAGGTGTCGTCCGGCCGCAGGTGGCAATGGGGATAATGGCTGTTACCATTTCCGGGTAAAGGAAACCCCATTCCAGGACCTGCATACCGCCCATGGAACCGCCGATGGCCGCTACCAGATGTTTCACGCCCAGGTAATCCAGCAGTATTTTCTGGGCCCGAACCATGTCACGAATAGTAATTATTGGAAAATCTAGACCATAGGGCCTGCCGCTGGCCGGGTTTATGCTGGCTGGTCCTGTAGTCCCATAACAGCTGCCCAGGACGTTGGCACAGATCACGAAATAACGCCCGGTATCCAGAGCCCTGCCCGGTCCCACCAGGGGGTCCCACCAGCCGGGCAGCCGGTCGTCCGGGGAATGGCGGCCGGCAATATGGGCGCTGCCGGTAAGGGCATGGAGAACCAGGACGGCGTTATCCCCGGCAGCATTCAGCTCGCCATAGGTTTCATAGGCTATGGTAAGGGGGCCCAAACGGGCCCCGCTTTCCAGCTGCAGGCTTCCCGGCCAGTTATAAAACCGGGTGGTAACAATACCTACATCGCCCATACTATAACCTGCTCCTGCTCAGGGCCTGATCCAGGTCGGCAATGAGGTCGTCGACATCTTCCAGGCCAATGGAGAGGCGGACCAGATCCTCAGTTACGCCTGATGCCAGCTGCTCCTCGGGCGTTAATTGCTGGTGGGTAGTGCTGGCCGGGTGGATGACCAGGGACTTGGCGTCACCGACATTGGCCAGGAGAGAGAACAGTTTCAGGCTGTTGATAAATTTTTTCCCTGCTTCCCTGCCACCTTTAATACCAAAGGTTAAAATCGCCCCTGCTCCCCGGGGGAGGTACTTTTGCACCAGTTCATAGGAGGGGTGGTTGGGCAAGCCGGGGTAACTTACCCAGGCGACGGCCGGGTGTTCTGCCAGCCAGCGGGCAATCTGCAAGGCATTCTGGACGTGCCGCTCCATACGTAAGGGCAGGGTTTCCAGGCCCTGGAGAAAAAGGAAAGCATTGAAGGGACTTAAAGCCGGTCCCATGTCGCGCAGGAGCTGGGCCCGCGCCTTGACGATATAGGCCGCCGGCCCGAAAGCCTTCAGATAACTGAGACCGTGATAACTGGGGTCCGGATCCACCAGGCCGGGAAAATTACCGTTGTCCCAGTTGAATTTACCGGCATCGACAATGACACCGCCTATGGAGGTGCCGTGGCCGCCGATAAACTTGGTGGCTGAATGAACCACGATATCGGCACCGAAGGCAATGGGCTGGCATAAATACGGCGTGGCAAAGGTATTGTCAACGATCAGGGGTATGCCAGCCGCGTGGGCGATGGCCGCCAGGGCTTCCAGGTCCGGTACGTCCAGTTTGGGGTTGCCTATAATCTCTACATAAATGGCACGGGTGTTGTCGTTAATGGCCCTCCGGTAATCTTCCGGATCGGTACTGTCGACGAAGCGGACCTTGATGCCGAATTTTGGCAGGGTGTAATTAAAGAGGGTGAAGGTGCCGCCGTAAAGGCTGGTGGAAGCCACGATTTCCTGCCCGGCGGTGGCAATATTGGCAATGGCCAGGGTGATAGCCGCCTGGCCGGAAGCCGTAGCCAGAGCCCCCACCCCACCTTCCAAAGCAGCCATTCTTTTTTCGAAAACATCGGTAGTGGGGTTCGTGATCCGGGTGTAAATGTTGCCGGGTTCGCTTAAGGCAAAGAGGGTCGCCGCATGGTCGGCATCCCGGAAAACGTAGGAAGTGGTCTGGTAAATGGGTACGGCTCGCGCTCCCGTAGCCGGGTCTGGTTCCTGGCCGGCGTGGACCGCCAGGGTGGCAAAACGGTACTGCTGCTGCTGGGACATAGATATTCCCCTCTCTTTTTAATTAGCCGGCTGCGGGGGAATAAAAAAGCCTCTCCGATAAGAAGAGGCATAATTTTCTTACCCCCCTTATCTCTCAGGGCATATGCCCTGCAGGAATTGGCACCTGTCGCCCCCGAAAAACCGGGACAGCGGGTTGCCGGGTTTCATCGGGCCAGTCCCTCCACCACTCTTGATAAGAGTTTTTAGTTCCTGTATTAAGTTAAGCCAGCTTGATATACACTATAAACCCTGTTTTAGCTGATGTCAAGGATTTTTATTTATCCCTCGCGCCAGGCGGCGGCTACCTGCTCCTCGACGTCTTCCAAGTGCCGCAACATGGCAGCCGCAGCCCCTTCGCCATCACGGTTAAGCAAAGCCTTTACTATCTCATAGTGTTCATCGACCGAGCGTTCACCGCGCCCGGGAATGGCCAGGCTGCGGGAGCGGCTGTCAGCCAGGAGATCGAGCATGCTGTGCATCAAGCGCACCAGGACGGTATTGCCGGTGGCCTGGGCCAACCGGTAATGGAAATTGCTGTCATGCCCGGCGAGGAGGGAAAGGCGGCCGCTGCGCAGGCGGCCCAAATGTTCCCTGGTGGTGGTCACCATGCCGGCCAGTTCCTGGATATCAGCCTGGCTGGCCCTTTCCGCCACCCAGCGGGCCGCTTGGGGCTCCAACACTTTACGCACTTCAAATAAATGCAAAACGGTATCCCTGTTCACCGGCAGGTGGCTGGCAAAGCGCTTTAAGTATTCATCGGGATCCTGCTCGCTGATAAACGCCCCCTGGCCGTGACGGATGCTTACCAGGCCCTCGGCAGCCAGCATTTTTAAGGCTTCCCGGACGGAAGTACGGCTCACACCCAGCATTTCCGCCAGTTCCCGCTCGGCCGGCAGGCGATCGCCGGGTTTCATCCGCCCCTCAAAAATGCTTTTTTTGATTTCATCTACCACCCGGTGGTAGACGCTTTTGGGATTGCGGTTAATGGGCTGGAAAGGCCTGTCAATCGAACTATCGCGCAAGGTTTATCGCTCCTACCCGTGGGACAAGTGGTCTTACCTCTCTATTCATTGTACCATAACCAGGGGGAGCAGTAAATAACCACCTTACCCGGCTCCTTATATCTGGATAGTTAATCCCGATCCCGCCACTTATCATTGACAATGAGCAGTTACCGGGCCAGGACCGTAACGGCGGAAAAAATCCGGGGCGTTGCCCCGGTTACCGTTAGCCACCTGGCTAAATTATAATGCAGATTAGCCCGCCGCCACCGTCGTTGACAATGCGTTCTACTGTTTCCTGGAGCTTCACCTGGGCACTTTCCGGCATACGGTAGAGTTTACTCTGGATACCTTCCCGCACCAGTTCGCTCAAGGATTTGCCGAAAACATTGGTCTGCCAGATCTTCTGGGGGTTATCTTCAAACTCCTCCATGATGTATTTCACCAGGTCCTCACACTGCTTTTCAGTACCTATCAGTGGCGTTACCTCGGTAGTGATATCGGCGCGGATGAAGTGGTAAGATGGGGCTGTGGCTTTGAGCCTTACGCCGGAGCGACCACCTTGCTTGATAAGTTCCGGTTCGGCCAGTTCCATTTCTTCCTCGGTAGGCGTAACGACACCGTAACCGGTGTTGCGTACTTCCTGGATACCATAGGCGATTTTATCCCATTCTTTCTTGATGCCGGCCAGTTCCTGTATCCAGCGCAAGATATCCTGGTCACCATTGATGTCCAGGCCACTGACTTCCCGCAGGATTTGGTAGAAAAGCCCTTCCCTGGTCGCCAGGTCAATGTGGGCGGTACCGGTTCCCAGGTCCATATCCTTTAATGCTACCCGGGAAACATATTCATTTTCATTAAGCCTCTCAATAGCGCCATTGATATCTCGCAAACGCCGGACCTCCCCTACTGAATCCCGAACGGCATTTTCCAGTTGCTGTCTTAACCAGTGTTCGCCTGCCAGTTCATCCACCCAGCGGGGCAGGTTGACGTTGACCTCGGCCACCGGAAACTCATAGAGGGCCTCTTCCATGATATGCAGGATGTCTTCTTCGTTTAAATGCAGACAGTCCACCGGTAAGACCGGTACATCATAAGCGGACTCCAGTTCCCCCGCCAGGGTAATTGTGTCTTCCGCCAGGGGATGGACGGAATTGAGCAGGACGACGAAGGGCTTACCTAAATCCTTGAGTTCCCAGATGACCCGTTCCTCGGCATCGACGTAATCTTCTCGGGGAATCTCGGTAATACTGCCATCGGTGGTGACAACGATGCCAAGGGTGGCGTGGTCGTTGATTACCTTGCGCGTTCCTGTTTCCGCTGCTTCCTGGAAGGGTACCGGCTCTTCAAACCAGGGCGTCTGGACCATTCTGGGGCCCCCGCCCTCCTCATAACCCAGGGCGCCAGGAACAGTATAACCAACGCAATCTACCACCCGCACGCGCATCTTTAACCCTTCACGGATGGTAATCTCCACCGCTTCATTGGGAATAAATTTGGGTTCGGTGGTCATAATCATGCGCCCGGCGCCGCTCTGGGGCAATTCATCCCTGGCCCGGTCCCGTTCATTGGGATTTTTGATGTTAGGCAACACCAGCTTTTCCATGAATTGAGTAATAAAAGTCGACTTGCCACTGCGTACCGGCCCCATGACGCCGAGATAAATATCACCACCGGTACGTTCGGCTATATCCCGGAAAATATCCCGCTTTTCCACCCCGTATTCTCCCTCCCCAGGCCATTTAGTTTACCGTCCAGTCCTGCTGGCATGTTTTAACAATACATCTATATGACTTGACGGTCAGAATATGACCCAAAAATCATTTTTGGGGTCAACCTTTTACAAGTATATGCACCTGGGGACAAGAGAAGAACCTGCGGTGAATAGAAGATGGAGGTGAGAATTGGGAGGTAAGAGGTTTTAGGTTTGTCTGCCATGACAATTACTGCTTTACTATTACCTTCACTTTGGTTGTGCTCTGGCAAAATAAAGGTCTACCAGAGACCTGTTTCGACTTCGTGGGTACGTGGTCGCTCCATCAGGGCGGCCACACAGTCCCGCGCAGGTTTGCCCGCATAAAGAACCTGGTAAATCTCTTCGGTAATAGGCATCCGGATCTGGTACTGACGGGCTAGCTCCCGGGCTGCCGCCGTAGTCCGCACACCTTCGACTACCATGCCCATCCCGGACAGGACTTCGGCCAGGGCCTTGCCCTCTCCCAGCTGCATCCCGGCGCGACGGTTACGGCTATACATGCTGGTACAGGTGACAATCAAATCGCCAATACCACTTAAACCGGCAAAAGTCATGGCTTTGCCCCCCAGGGCTACCCCCAGCCGGGCAATTTCCGCCATACCCCTGGTCATTAGGGCAGCCCGGGCATTATCGCCCAAGCCCAGGCCATCAGCAATCCCTGTGGCCAGGGCAATAATATTTTTTAAAGCGCCGCCAAATTCGACCCCTGTTACATCGGGATTGGTATAAACGCGAAAGGTAGGGTCCATAAAAATATCCTGGACATATTCAGCTACATTCCTGTCAGCAGCAGCTACGACCACGGTAGTCGGCAGGCCGCGGCCAACTTCTTCTGCGTGGCTGGGGCCGGAAAGCACCGCCACCCGGGTAAAACCTTCTTCGGCCAGGACTTCTGATAAACGTTTTTTAGTGTCCAGTTCCAATCCTTTCGCAGTATTAACGACTATAGTTCCTGGAGGTAAAAAAGGTTTTACCTGCCGGGCTGTTAACCTGACGGCATGGGAAGGTACGCTCAAGACCACCAGGTCTGCATCCCTAGTGGCGGCCTGCAAATCAATCGTCGGCCTGATACCAGCAGGTAATTTCACCCCGGGTAAATATGCTTTATTTTCCTTAATTTCTTCCAGTTCAGCCACAACTTCCCGGCGCCTGGCCCACAGGTTCACCCGAAACCCCTTGCGGGCCAGTAAAATGGCCAGCGCTGTCCCCCAGCTACCGGCACCAATGACGGCAATAGTTCCGAGCAATTAACTTCGCTCCCCCAGTTTATGTTCGGTTCCAGCCAGGAGCCGTTTTATATTGGGACGGTGACGGTAAATAATCAGGGCTGTTCCGGCAAAGGTAAAAAGGGTGTAGGGCCAGGGCCGGTGAAAAAAGAGCATGAGAAAGGGGGCTAAGGCCGCAGCAATAATTGACCCCAGAGAGACATAGCGGGTAAAGACCACAATTATAAACCAGATCACCACCGCCCAAAAAATGGCAGACGGTGCCATGACCAGTACTGCCCCAGCAGTCGTGGCCACACCCCGACCACCTTCAAATTTCAGGAATATGGACCAGCTATGGCCGATTATGGCTACCATAGCCGTAAAGGCTGCCAGCCAGGGGCCTCCAAAAGCTTGCCCCAACCAGACAGCCAGCATACCTTTAAAGGTATCAGCTGCCAGTACCAGCAAGCCTGGAAAAGTACCCATGGTCCTTAAAGCATTGGTGGCGCCCACATTGCCACTGCCCCGTCGCCGAATATCAAAGCCGTAAACATAACGTCCCACCACATAGGCTGTGGGAACAGAACCGATAAGATAAGCAAGTACCAGGGCCAGCAGCCACATATTTTCCCCTCCATTTTAAATTATTGTCCCTTGCTGCGGCGGAACAGCAAGCGTAACGGTGTGCCTTCAAAGCCAAAAGCCTGGCGGAGCTGGTTTTCCAGGTAGCGCTGGTAGGAAAAATGGACATCTTCTGGACGGTTACAGAAAAAGATAAAGGTTGGGGGGTTAACCTTGACCTGGGTGGCGTAAAAGATTTTAACCGCCTGTCCTTTTACCGCCGGCGGTGGCGTGAGCATGACCGCTTCCTGCACTATGGAATTTAATGTGCTCGTAGCAACGTGACGGCTGGCTTCTGCTCCCACAGCATCAATGGCAGGTAAAATCCGGCCAACCCGTTGTCCTGTCAGGGCCGAAATAAAAAGGATAGGAGCATAGGACATAAAACTTAACTCTTCACGGATCATCTCCTCATAACGGGCCATTGTTTTATCATCCTTGGGCACCAAATCCCACTTATTTACTATTATTATAGAGGCTTTGCCCTGTTCATGGCCATAGCCGGCTATTTTTTTATCTTGTTCGGTAACGCCTTCGGTACCGTCCAGGACTACCAGGACTACGTCGGCCCGTTCCACCGCCTTCAGTGCCCGTAAAACGCTGTAATGTTCTGTTGGGTCAGCGATACGGCTCTTGCGACGCATACCGGCGGTATCAATAAGGATATACTCTCTTTCACCCTGGCGAATATATGTATCTATGGCATCCCTGGTAGTTCCCGGCAGTTCGCTGACGATGACCCGCTCTTCGCCCAGAAGGCGGTTGACGATAGAAGACTTACCCACATTGGGGCGCCCCACCACGGCTACTTTTAAGGCCATCCCGTCCTCTTCTGCAGCACTCTCCGGTAAGAGGTCAACTATCCTGTCCAGGAGATCGCCTATATTTAAACCGTGAATGGCAGAAATAGGCAAAGGATCTCCCAACCCCAGACGATAAAATTCGTGGATCAGGGTAGGATCGCTGAAGTCTTCGACCTTGTTGGCCACCAGGATTACCGGCCGCCCGGAGCGGCGTAATAGCTCTGCCACCTCATCATCATCGGCGGTCAGGCCGGTCCTGGCATCAACAACAAAAAGGATGACATCGGCTTCCTCCAGGGCCGTTTCGGCCTGGCGCCTTACCTGGACTACCAAGGGATCGTCTGATCTGGCGGCAATGCCGCCCGTATCAACCAGGGTAAACTGGCGACCCCGCCAATCGGCATCGTGGTAAAGGCGGTCCCGGGTTACTCCGGGGGTGTCTTCAACGATAGCCACCCGGGCGCCGGTGATGCGATTGAAAAGGGTTGATTTGCCCACATTGGGCCGGCCGACAATAGCTACTACCGGTTTAGGCAAAAAAGGATTCCTCCATAAAAATATAATACTATAAATCTCAAAATGATAGACGGCTGGCTTTTATATCGGAGCGAGCTTCTACTGAATAACGACGTGGCCGCAGCATCCCGCTACCAGCCCTTTTCCCGTAGCTGGAACTACTTCTACGTCAACTTTCAGTTCAGCGGCAAGCATTTCCGGCGTCAGGTCATCCAGAAAAACCGGGGCATCCCTTTTTAACATGACGTCGGGGATGAGAATAACTCCGTCTTTTTCCCGAACCCAGGAGGCGGCTTCTTTTAAGCCCCTTAACAGGTCCCGGCCGGTCAGTAGTCCGGCCACCGTCACCTGCGGGCCAAAGAAAAAGTTCGTTACCGGAACCACCCTGGCTTCCAGGTTGCCGGCCCTTGCCATCACCTCCTGAACTAGCCCCTCCAGGACTGGTGCCGCCAGGGTACCGGTAGCTATTATCACCCGGCGAGTCTGGATTTCAGGTCGGTTGAGGTTGGCCAGAACAGCTTCAAAATCATCCAGAAAAAGGCGCGTGAGACCAACACCATTTTCCGTCTGGGGAAAGTCGTCATAGTAAGAAGCTGCAGGTAGGGGAAGATTGGCCAGCAAATAGAATTCATCGGCGCCGTAGACCAGGCCGCACCCAAAGCGGCGGCGAAACCCAACCTGCCAGGCTGCAATCCGGTTTACTATTGCTGCGGCCTCCTCCGGCGTCACCCTCCTTAAAGGGAATAAATGCTCCCGCCGTGAGGTCAGGCCCACAGGTACTACCGCAATGGATTGGACGGCTGGAAAAAGGCTGCTGAGGTCCTTTACCGTCCGCTCTAACTCCGGGCCGTCATTAAGCCCCGGGCAGAGGACAATCTGGGTATGCATCTGAATGCCGGAGGCGGCCAGTTTCCGCAGCTGTGCCATTATCTCCCCGCCACGGGGATTTCCTAATAGCTTGCTTCTTAATTGCGGGTTGGTGGTATGGACGGAAATATAGAGAGGGCTGAGGTGCCAGCGCAATATATATTCCCAGTCCCCAGGTTTTAAGTTGGTGAGGGTAATAAAATTGCCGTGAAGAAAAGAATAACGATAGTCGTCATCTTTGATATAAAGACCGGGCCGTAAGCCCCGGGGCATCTGGTCGACAAAACAAAAAAGGCATTTATTCCCGCAACGGCGCAGGCCATCAAAGGTAGCAGAGGCAAATTCCAGCCCCAGGTCCTCATCGTAATCCTTTTCAATTTCCAGAAGCCATCGTTCACCGCCAGGTTTTTCAATCTCTACCTCCAGGTTTTCACCGGCGCAAAGGTAACGGTAAACAATCAGGTCGGGCACCCTTTCCCCGTTGATGGCTACCAGTACATCGCCAGGGTTGATGCCCAGCGCGGCGGCTATACTGTCCGGCCGGACGGCTGTTATTACTGCCCTTTGTTTAGCCAAGTAGATGTCATCTCCTGACTTCCCTTGCCCAGGTCCAGCTGTAATATACATGGCCTGCGCTTTTTCGCCTTAATTATCCAATATTTTACCCCCGCCGTCAAGGTTTTGCTGGAAGCCTTTGTTATACGCCTGGATAGAGGTTCTGGCTGCCGGATTTAACGTTATGGAGTTCTTGCTGGCGAGCCTCCTTAACCAGGTTAACCAGGACGGGATAGTCTCGCCCCAGGCTAAACTGCAGCAGCAGACGCCCCAACCAGGCCAGTGATGGATAGCGCCGGCAAAAAGCGCCCGCCCGCCATAAAAAGGAAACCCGGTGGGAAACGTCTATCCAAAGTACTTCACGCCGATCTTGGCCCAGGGCTGCCAGGAAAGTCTCTATAGCCCGCCGGGCTGCTTCGCCGTCATGGCCGACGGCAGCAGTATAGACGGCATGGCCTTCTGGCGTATAACCTATATGGCGCATGCCGCCTTCCCCTTCAAAAGCGTCAAAGTGGGGCAATTTTTTTAACTCCTCCCAGGCCGGCTGCCGGCCTGGATTTAAAAAGCCCGCATGCAGGGCAGCGGCGATAACCCCCGCATGGGTACCACTAAAACAGGCATAGACGATAATCACCGTGGCAAACCTTTCCGGGTAAATTTATGCTTGTCTTGTTGGCGTCCCGGGTAATGCACGTGCTGGCATCCACAGATGCTGATTTTGTTCTACTAGCTTCAACAGACTGGCGAAAGCGCGCCTGGTACCCAGGACAACCAAAGGCCGGCCCAGGAACGTCAGGCCCATACGGCGCGAAGTAAAACCGCCGATCCGCATGAGAAGATTTACCAGAGGAGAGGTATTAAGAAGCAGGATGTCCTGCCGCTTTATTCCCAGTGTTGCTGCCAGATCATAGAGAAGGGCTTCAAATCGGCTACCCAGGTTCTTTTTACCCACGGCATAGACCCTGTTACCATACACATCGGTACCCATAAATTTTAGTTCTCCTTCTTCTCCCCGGCTGCGACCATCAAAATACGGCAGGGCCAGGAGTTCCGCTGCCGTAGGTAACCTGTTCCGGGGCAATAGCCCCAGGTGGATAGCCGCCGTCGTAACCGAAGAATGGGAACCACCAAAACAGTGGTATATGACAATCATTTTAATCCTTTTGCCAGTCAGCCCTTTCCTCATTGGATGATGATTCTGGGGCAGGTTTCTTGACATATTTTACCATTTCCTTCTGGTTGTCAGGTTCCCGCCCTTCTTCTCTAGGCATCACGGGCCGCCTTGCCCGCCTCCACCCCAGTAAATTGATCCACTCTATCGAAGTAAACTGCTTCAGCCTGGACACAGCTTTATCCCAGCTGCCGGTAGAAACAATCAGGAAGGCACCGCCGCCAAGGATGACGGCCAGGATAACAAACAGAACGCCTTTCCAGTCGGCAGCCGTACTAGAAGTCCGGGCGGCCGTAGGCCGGGCAGCCACACCCAGGACAGGGGGTACAATGTCAGCAAAAAGAGTTGCCCCCCGTTCGGCTTCAGGCAGAGTGTTGGTATAGGTACCGACTTCCATGAGCAAGGCCCGGGGTGACAGGTCCTGGTTATAGCTGCCGGCGCCGATAAAAATCCCCCTGATCAAGCCGGGATACCTGGAATCGGCGGCTGCCTTGAGCCGTTTGGCAAAATCCAGGTTGGCGCTCATATTCTGATTTTCCCGGCCGACGACCAGTCGAACCATCGTTACATCCTGGTCGTTAATGTTGCGGCGATAAAAGGAGGGATCAGGTACGCCATCGCGGTGCAGGTCAAAAATGGCTGCTGCCCCTTTTTGCAGTAAACCCACGGCCGTGCGACGCGATCGCCGGTAGGCCGCGTCGTCATGGGGGGCATGGGAGGTCTGGTCATCGATTACAGTTAAGCCCAGGCTGCGCAGACGATTGGCAAAGGCCGTACCCACCTTCAGGATGCCACCACGGCCAGGTATACTCTCTGCACCTTGAGTGGGTACGTAGGATTCGTCATCATGGGAATGGTAAATGCCGATTACCTGGGTGCCTTCGGCCTGAACCGGGGCAACTGCTTGCGAGGGAACAACAACCTTTTCTTCTCCACGGGAAAGCTGCTCTATACCTATTTCCCGGCAGATAGCCCGGTTCCCTTCAACACGAATTACCTTATAACGGTGGTTGTCGGCGGCAATAAATTCATCGTTGATGTAAATCCGGCGGGCCATCATATCCAGGATCCGTCCCTGTTCGTCAACTAAAATGGAATATTCGCCTTCGGTATGGGTCTGGCTCATCAGCAGGTTTTTCAGGCTGAAGACCCTGGTAGTAGCTACCTTCCGGCTTTCCTGGAAGGTAAAGATAGCCACCAGGGCCAAGGCGGAAACCAAAAGGATCAATCCACCCCAAAATCTTCGAGGTCTCCTTAATTTATTCACCCTGTTCACCACCGTTATCCTTTTTATTGTCTGGTAAAGGTTTTAGTGAAGCTCCTCGCAATCCGGCCAGCAGGGAACGCGGGCGCCCGTCTGCCTTCGGCCCACCCTGGATCCTTTCCCGCGCTTCACCGATAAATTCTGCCAGGAGTACGGCCACAACGGCGGCCATAAAAGTAACATCGATTATACCGGCCCCACCAAAGGCTACCGTTCCTCTTAAACCCCGGCTGAGGTAGTAAAAGAGGTCGACAAGATCCAGCAACAGCACTCCCAGGATGGCTCCTACAAAGGCTGCCCTGCGGGAGCGGCCTACAAGGTAGGCGACTACACCGGCGATGAGGGGGTAATAGTAAAGGGGGTCTAAGAGGCTCAGGCCGTAAACATTCCAGGCTTCCCGGCCCCGGGTCAGGATGCTGATACCAGAAAGTACGGCGGCGGTAATTACTGCTCCCAGCAAAGCCCGGCTCACTTCCCATGCGGTTCCAGCCCGGTACAGGACATAAATGGCCAGGCCCAGAGGTATCAGGCCACCACCCACATTAACAGAAGTAACCACTCGCCCGCTAGTTATAGGGATATTGATAAAGCTCCCGCTAATCATAGCGACAATGAGGGCCAGGGCCGCCCGGTCGCTTAAATAAAGGCGGTCCAGAACCCGGTGGGCAAGGCCAAAATAGACCAGGACAAAGATGATAACTAACAATAAAACACCGGTGGTATATCCCGTCATAGTTAATCACCTTCCAGGGTTAGATTTCCCCGTCAGGTAAGAAATATACCGGTACCGGCCGGGAGAAAAGAGTCACAATTAAAAAAGCTTGAAGAGTAGGCTCAAAGGAAAGGAGTTCCTCCAGGGGGTGTAAATCCTTGTAGGTGCCTAGCAGGCGAAATTTTTACAGATATAAGCCGTAGACTAAGGATAAAAAAACCAAACCCTCATTATAAGATTGATGGGTTTGGCGGGAGTGTTTTAATAACGGCTACTGCAACCAGGCCGGCGCTGAATACCCTCCAACCAGGCTTTTGTCTTCCCGGTAATGACTAAAGGTTTAGTTGCCAGTTCTGCCGGGGTGGTGCAGCCAGTTAAAAGGCAAATGCGTTTTAAATCTTCCTGCCAGCTGAAAATCTCCTGCGCCAGGGCCTCTTCCCCCTGGTCCAGGAGAATTTTTAAGAAATAGCCGGCCACGCCAACAATTTTAGCCCCCAGGGCCAGGGCCCGGGCGGCATCCAGGGCACTCCTGATACCGCCGGTGGCTACAATCTCCACCGGCAGGCCCAGTTCTTTAATTTCCAGGATGCTCACGGCGGTGGGCAAGCCCCAGTGGGCCAGGGCCGTAATCTGGCGGTCCCGACGTTTATTTTCAATAGCGGTAAAATCAGTCCCGCCGCGGCCGCCGACATCCATGATACGGACGCCGCTATGATATAACTGTAAGGCTGCTTCCCGGGACAGGCCGAAGCCCACTTCTTTAGCAATAACAGGTATGTCCAGGAAGTTTACCATATCCTTTATATTTTTCAGCCAGCCCCGGAAGGAACGGTCGCCCTCTGGCATGACCATTTCCTGGGCAGCGTTGAGGTGTACTTGTAAACCGTCGGCCGCGATCATGGCTACCGCTTCGCGGGCAGCGTCCAGGGAATTACCGGCACCTATATTGGCCAGGATTAAGCCTTGTGGATTTTCCCGGCGGGTGATGGCGAAACTTTCCACCCAGGCTTTATTTTCTATAGCTGCCTTCTGGGAACCTACGGCCATGGCAATACCCGTCCGCCGGGCCACCCTGGCCAAGGCGGCATTGATGTCCTTTGTTTCTGGGGGCCCGCCGGTAAGGGCGTTAATAATAAAAGGGGCGGCTAGGGTTTTCCCCAGCCACCGGCAGCTAAGATTAATATCCGTCCAATCGAGTTCCGGCACGGCCTGGTGGATTAAATGAATATCCTCCAGGCCGCTGGTGCCGTAACCCTTTTCCTGGAAGAAACGCAGGTGTTCCAGCTTGCGCTGGCCCCTCCCAGCTATTGTCTCTGGCATCCCCTTACGCCTCGCGTTTCATTTTGCCTCTTCGAAAAGCTCCCCAAACAGATCACCCAGTTTCACACCACTTTCTTCCTGGTTTTCCTGGGTCTTGTCTACTTGTTTGGACTGCTTTTTGGCTCTATCCCGCAGGGCCTGGCGGAGACTGAGGCTCATGCGCTGGGCTTCCTGGTCTACCCCCAGGATTTTAACCGGGATGACCTCCCCTACGTTTACCACATCCTCAGGTTTTTCTACGTGCCGGTCGGCCAGCTGGGAAATATGCACCAGGCCCTCGATACCTGGTTCGACTTCTACAAAAGCGCCAAAGGGAGCCAAGCGCAGAACTTTCCCTTCCACAATCGCTCCCACCGGGTAACGGCTGGCGGCCGTATCCCAGGGATTGGGCAGGAGCTGTTTGCGACCCAGGGAAACTTTGCCTTCTTCCCTGTCGATACCCAGAATTTTGACTTCGATTTCCTGGCCTTCCGTCAGGGCATCCCGGGGATGTTCCACCCGGCCCCAGGAAATTTCTGAGACGTGGAGCAGGCCATCGACACCGCCAAGATCGACAAAGGCACCAAAGTTGGTCAGCCGCCGGACGATGCCTTTACGTACCTGGCCTACCTCCAGGCTGTCCCAGGTAGCCTGGCGTTGTTTTTCATATTCTTCTTCCAGGATGGCTTTCTGGGAAAGAACAACTTTATTCTTGCTGCGGTCCAGCTCGATAACCCGCAGGCGTAAAGTTTTACCCAGGTAAGCGTTTAAGTCTTCAACGTAACCCCTTTCGATGAGGGAAGCGGGGACGAAACCCCTGACACCCACATCGACAAGTAAGCCGCCTTTAACTACTTCGATAACTTCAGCCTGGAGCTCAGCGCCGCTGGTCAGGTATTTTTCCAGTTTATCCCATGCAGCCCGGCGATCGGCGCGGCGCTTGGATAAAACGGGATGCCCTTCTTCGTTTACGGGCTTTAGGACCATGACATCGATGGTATCGCCCACGGCTACTACTTCCCGCGGGTCGGTTACATTACGGTGAGAGAGTTCATTTAAAGGAATAATCCCCTCGCACTTTCCTCCCACATCCACCAGGACCTCATTATCGTTAACCTGGACTACTGTACCAGTGACAATGCTGCCCCGGCGCAGTTCAGGTATTTTAGTTTCCATTTGTTGCATTTCATTTTTCTGTTCTTCCTGCTGTTCTCCGGGAGCGGCCGGTTCCGCCACAGCCGGTTCTGCCGGGCCGGCTGCGGCTCCTGCTGCTACCGTAGCGTCCTCTGCTCCTGCAGCTGTAACGGCAGGACTATTTTCCGGTTTCACCTCAATTACGTTATTTTCCCCGGCCGGCGCAAAGTCGGCTCCTTCCGGTTTTCTTGCCGGTTCCTTTTCGTCTTCTGGAACCATTACTTTTTCCTGTTCAGCCAGCATTGCTACTACCTCCTCAATAATCCACGCTGGGGTCGAAGCGCCACCTGTAACCCCGACCCTCCGGGCATTATTAAACCACTGGCGACACAACTCCCCGGCCCTTTCCACGTGGTAGGTCGGCGTTCCCGTAGCCCGGCAGAGCTCAGCCAGGTGCCGGGTGTTAGCGCTTTCCTTACCGCCGACTACCACCATTATGTCTACCTGACGCGCAAGGTTAACTGCTGCTTCCTGGCGCCGGCGGGTAGCATGGCAGACGGTATTGTGTACTACCAGAGTGTCCGTATTGGAACGCAAAACAGCTGCAACTTTCTCCAACCTCTCCTCCGGCTGGGTGGTCTGGGCTAGAACCGCCCGCCGGGGATGAAATGGCAGGGTTGCTGCTGCTTCTTTATTAGGAACTACTACTGCTCCCGGACCAGCCCAGCCTACTAGCCCTTTAACC
The DNA here is from genome assembly GCF_006538365.1 of Moorella sp. E308F. NCBI lineage: Bacteria > Bacillati > Bacillota > Clostridia > Neomoorellales > Neomoorellaceae > Neomoorella > Moorella sp. E308F. The sequence goes on from NZ_BJKN01000002.1 coordinate 735,102, forward strand.
TCGGGGTGTGCCGGATCACCGACAATTATTACTTGGTAACCTTCTTCAGCCAGCTTCCTGGCCAGGCGCTGGGCCCGTGCCACGTAAGGGCAGGTAGCATCGATAACCTCCAGGCCCTTTTCCCGGGCAGCAGCTAAAATTTCCGGCGTCACGCCGTGGGAACGGATTAATACCCGGCCGCTTTCTACTTCTTCCAGGGAATTTACCGGGTGAACACCTTCACTGGCCAGCTGTTCCACTACCTGCCGGTTGTGGACCAGTGCTCCCAGGGAGGCGACCGGTTTGGGAGCCTCTCTGGCTTGTTTTACGGCCCGCGTGACGCCAAAACAAAAGCCCGCATAATCAGCGACAATCACTTCCACCTAAAGCTCTTCTCCTGGATCAAGGTTAAAATTTAGTTTGCTGATTCCAGCCAAGCATTATTTACATTTCGCGAAAAAGAAGCAAATTCCTGCCTGTCATTAAAAAAAGCCGGCTTTAAGCCAGCATTCTGGCTACTGCCTGGTAAGCGGCAGTCGTCAGATCCTGGACCTGCTGGGGTGTACTTGGACCAGCAATCTCAAATTTTAAAGGGGGGCCGAAGATCACTTTAATCCTGCCACCACGAAAGACTCTATTGGTATTTTTTATGGCCACCGGCAATATAGGCGCACCGGTTTTCAAGGCCAGCAGGGCGGCGCCATGCTGGAAAGGAAGTAACCGGCCGTCCTTGCTGCGGGTGCCTTCGGGAAACATGCCGAGGACCTGGCCGTTATGGAGGACCTCCAGGGCTGCTTTTAAGGCCGCCCGGTCGGAGCGCCCCCGCCGGACGGGGAAGGCGTGCAGCCCCTTGATAATCCAGTTAACTACGGGAATATGGAAAAGCTCTTCCTTGGCCATAAAGCGCACCGTCCGGGGAGCAGCCACGCCGACAACCACCGGGTCCAGAAGGGAGATATGGTTGGCAATAACAATAACCGGTCCTTCAAGGGGGAAGTTTTCCCGTCCCTGAACTTCCCAGCGGCAGAAAAAACGCAAGAAGAGATAGCAGACAAATTTAGCGAACTGGTAAAACACCTGGAGGATTCCTCCGAAAATAGGGTTCTTCCAAAAATGGTACCTTCTGGTGGGGATATGTCCCTGGCAAATTTTCATCGTTCGCTGGCGGTGGCATTAACCCCATGATGGGTCTGAATTAGTTCCAGCAATTTAGCCACTACTTCTTCAACTCTCATATTGGTGGTATCAATGATGACGGCGTCGGGCGCCGGCTGCAAGGGGTCAACTTCACGCTGGCTATCCTGGGCATCCCGCCGGCGGATTTCTTCCTTTATGGTTTCCAGGTCTACCGGCCGGCCAGAAGCTATGAGTTCATGGTAACGCCGCCGCGCCCTCTCTTCCAGAGAAGCCGTCAGGAAAAACTTGTAGGGCGCTTCCGGCAGAACATTGGTTCCGATATCGCGGCCGTCCATGACCACCCGGTTGGAGGCGGCCATCTGCCGCTGTAGCTCCACCAGCCGCCGCCGCACCCCAGGGACCCGGGCGACGGTAGACACATGGTGGGAAACAGTTTCCTGCCGGATGGCCGCGGTAATTTCCTCGCTATCGCAGTAAACCTTCACCGTGCCAGCAGCCGTATTTTCCAGCCTGATAGTAGTTGCCTCTGCCAGGGCAACCAGTTGCCGGTCGTCGGCCAGGTCTATCCCCTGGTGCAGGGCCTTCCAGGTCAGGGCCCGGTACATGGCCCCGGTGTCGATGTATAGATAACCCAGTTTTTGCGCCAGGAGCCTGGCTGCTGTGCTTTTACCGGCCCCGGCCGGGCCGTCGATGGCTACGTTACCGTACAATTTATTCCTCACTCTTCTTCCCTGACTTCTACCCCCAGCCGGGCCAGGTCGGCGGCAAAATGGGGGTAAGAAATGGCCATACATTCAGCGCCGTTGATTACCGTTGGCCCTTCGGCCACCAGGGCGGCTACCGCCAGGGCCATTCCCAGGCGGTGATCGCCGTGGCTGTCCACCACCGTTCCCTTTAGGCGGCCCCTTTTAACCCCTCTGATCAGGAATCCGTCGGGGCGTGCCTGGATACTGGCGCCCATTCTTTCCAGCTCGCGGGCCACCATGGTGATGCGGTCGCTCTCCTTCACCCGCAGTTCGGCTGCGTCGCGGATTACCGTTTCCCCTGCGGCCAGGGCGGCCGCCACTGCCAGGACCGGTATTTCATCAATGAGGCGGGGAATGAGTTCGCCGCCCATCTCCACACCCCGGAGGCTGCTGGAAGTTACCTGGATATCACCGACTGGCTCGCCGCCGCTCTCGCCCCGGGGCGTTACCGTTATTTGCCCCCCCATAGCCATTAGTACATCCAGGATGCCGGTGCGGGTGGGGTTTAAGTTCACATTTTTCAGGGTGATTGTGGCCCGGGGATGGATACACCCGGCAACCAGGAAAAAAGCCGCTGCCGAAATATCCCCAGGGATGCTGACGTTTAATGGCCGCAACGGCTTCTGGCCTGCGAGCCTGACAGCCAGCCCTTCGACCTTGATAGCAGCCCCGGCTGCTTTAAGCAGGCGCTCACTGTGATCCCGCGAGCGGCAGGGTTCAATAATAACCGTCTCCCCGGGGGCAAAAAGGCCGGCCAGGAGCAGGGCCGATTTTACCTGGGCACTGGCCACCGGCAGGGTATAGGTAAGGGGTTGCAGGTTACCCCCCTGGATACTTAAGGGGGCCAGTTCCCCGCCCTGGCGTCCCCAGATTCTGGCCCCCATGGCGGCGAGGGGCCGGGTCACCCGGCCCATGGGCCGGCGGCGCAGGGAGGCGTCGCCGGTAATCACGCTGTAAAAGGGCTGCCCGGCCAGCACCCCCAGGAGGAGGCGCATGGTGGTACCGGAATTACCAGCATCGAGGATCGCTTCCGGCTCTTGCAAGGAACTCAACCCTTCACCGCGGACAACTACCCGGCCTTCGTGGGGGCCATTAATCTCTACTCCCAGTTCCTTAAGACATCTTAAAGTGCTGAGGCAGTCGGCTCCCTCCAGGAAACCCTCGATGACCGTTGTCCCTTCGGCGAGAGCCCCGATGATGGCTGCCCGGTGGGAAATAGATTTATCCCCCGGCGGTCTCAAACTTCCCGCCAGGGATGGCGACGGCCTGATAATAAGCTGCATTCTTTTCCTCCTGATTCCCCTTCCAAACTACCAGGAATATCTACCGGTGTCAAGCAGTTCCTACAACTTCCGGGCGTTAATACCCCTGCTTTGTAATATTTCCAGGGCTTTGGCGGCAGCGGCGGCTGTGGTAAAGCCCAGGCGGATGCTGCCTCCTTCCCCCTCCCGCACCCGGAGGATTTCGATGTCAATAATATTAATACCGGCATTACCCAGGGCCGTAGCCATGGCACCGATGACCCCCGGCCGGTCGGGGACGGTCACCACCAGCTCATGGAGGGCGGGCAGCAAGCCCTTTTGCCGCGCCGGCACCTGGGCCCTTAAAGAGCAGGCCTGCTGTAAAACGGCCTGCAGGTCCTCTATGTCACCCCGGGCAATCATCCCCTCCAGGGATTCCACCTGGCGGCGCCAGCATTTTAACAAAGTAAGAATAGCCTGGCGGTTGTGGAGAAAAATATCCCGCCACATGACCGGGTCGCCCGCAGCGATGCGGGTTGTATCCCGGAAACCGCCGGCAGCCAGCATCAATGTTAGGGGATGCTCCCGGGAAAGAATGCCGGCGGTTTGCATCAGGCTGACGGCTAATAGATGAGGTAAATGGCTGATCCCGGCAACCACCAGGTCGTGCTCCTCCGGGTCCATGGTTATAACCCTTGCTCCCATCACCCGGAACAGCTCTTCCAGGCGTTGCAAGGCCCCGGCATCGGTGGCCGGTGTTGGCGTCAAAACATAGACCGCATTTTCCAGGAGATAACGGTCGGCGGCCTTGATGCCGGCCCGCTCGGAACCGGCCATGGGATGACCGCCGACATAAAAGGCCCGGGGCTGGAGAATACTTTCCAGTTCCCGGACAATGGCTCCTTTGACGCTGCCGGTATCGGTAACAACGGTCCCCGGCGCCAGGAACGGGGCGATAACCCCGGCTACCTGGCTTAAAGTGCCGACAGGTACGGCCAGGATAACCACCTCAGCCCCGGCGACTGCTTCCTCCGGGCAGGAAGCCTTGCGGTTGATGGCACCAAGTTGCATGGCCGCCTGGATGGCCTCAACCTCGCGGTCATAGCCCGCCACTTCCCGGGCCAGGCCTCCCTGCAACAGGGCCAGGCCCAGGGAACCGCCAATCAGGCCCAGGCCGATAATGGCCATCCTTTCAACCAGGGGACCGGCCCCTTTATTGCCGCTTATTTTCCCGGCCGGAGGTGCTACCGGAACCGGGTCCCGGTCTAGCTGCAACTGGTTTCCCCCCTGTCCTGGGAGTAAGATCCCAGGATTTTTAATAAACCCGTCCTGGATTTCAGGCCTGCCAGCACTTCTTTTAATGGTGATGCCGTGGCTTTGCCCTCGCAGTCAATAAAGAAAAGGTATTCCCCCAGTTCCTTTTTGGTCGGACGGGATTCAATACGGGTCAAATTTATGCCGGCTTCAGCAAAATCCTTTAAAATGGCATAAAGACTTCCCGGGCGGTTGGCCAGGGCAGCCACCACCAGGGAGGTCTTGTAAGGTCCGGGGAGGGACGGTGCCTCCCGGCCCAGGACCCAGAAACGAGTCTTGTTATCCTGGTAATCCTGGATGCTTGTTGCCAGTACCGGTAGCTGGTAAAGCCTGGCGGCAAAAGCCGAAGCGATGGCCGCCAGTTCCGGCCTCTGGCGGGCCTCCCTGGCAGCCTCAGCCGTACTGGTAACCGCCTTAAGTTTTGCTCCAGGGAGGTTAGTGGCCAGGTAATGGCGGCACTGGGCCAGGGCCTGGGGGTGGGACCAGACTTCCCGGATGGCCGTCATTTCTTTTGCCCGGCCCAATAGGCAGTGGCAGACCGGCAATACTACTTCGCCGATTACCTTAAGCCCTTCTTCCTCCAGGACCAGGTCCAGGGTGAGGTTCACCGCTCCTTCGATGGAGTTTTCCACCGGTAAAATCCCTGCTCCTGCCTGGTGGTTCTGGACTGCGGCCAGGACTTCCGGGAGGCTCAGGCAGGTCAGGAAATTATCCGCCCCTGCCTGCCAGTTGCGATCTACCCGCCGTGCCCAGGCAACTGCCGCCTCATGGGAAAAAGTCCCGGGGGGCCCCAGGTAAGCTATAGCCTTCATGATACCAGATGCCCCAGTTCCCGCTCGCCGGCAGCGATTATGGGCCGGATTTCCTGTACCAGGCGGGCAAATTGCTCCGGTGTCAGGGACTGGGGGCCGTCGGAGAGGGCTTCCTGGGGGTTGGGGTGCACCTCGATCATTAAGCCGTCGGCACCGGCAGCCAGGGCGGCCCTGGCCATGGGCGCGACCATAAACTTGCGCCCGGTCCCGTGGCTGGGATCGACAATGACCGGCAGGTGGGATAAATGCTTTACTGCCGGTACGGCGCTCAGGTCCAGGGTATTGCGGGTGTACGTCTCAAAGGTACGAATGCCCCGCTCGCATAAGATGACATGGCTGTTACCTTCAGCGAGGATATATTCGGCGGCCAGGAGCCATTCCTCAATGGTCGCCGAGAGGCCGCGTTTCAAAAGCACCGGCTTTTGGGTGCGGCCCACGGCCTGGAGCAGGGCGAAGTTTTGCATGTTCCGGGAACCGATTTGCAGTACATCGGCAACCTGCGCAACTTCAGTGACCAAGGCCGGGTCCATGATCTCCGTCACCACGGGCAAACCGGTAACTTCCCGGGCTTCGGCCAGGAATTCCAGGCCTTTGGCGGCCAGGCCCTGGAAGGAGTAAGGTGAGCTGCGGGGTTTATAGGCTCCTCCCCGCAGCATGGTCGCCCCGGCCTCCCGGACGGCCATGGCGGTTTCCAGGAGCTGCTCCCGGCTCTCCACCGCGCAGGGTCCGGCGATAATCTGCACCTGGCGGCCGCCGACGGTCAAATCCCCTACAGGTACCACGGTGTCCTCGGGGTGAAAATCCCGGCCGGCCAGCTTGTAGGGCTGTAAAATGGGCACCACCTTTTCCACCCCGGGCAGGGCGGCCAGGGTTTCAGACTTCAGACGTGTCTTATCACCAATAGCACCGATTATTGTCCGTTCTACTCCCCGGGAAAGGTGTACCTTGAAACCCTCCCGTTCCAGGCGCGCTATCACCGCCTGCTGTTCCTCTGAAGTTGCTCCGGGCTCCATGATAATGATCATTTGTAACCCCCCTGCAAAAGCAAAACGTCACCCCCGCCAGGAGTGACGTTTTTGGACTTCCATCTCTCCTGCCGTCCTGCCATCCTGCCATTTTAAGTAAGCCTTGAGGGTACCCTACCATACTACAATTTAGACTATAGCACAACGCCCCCCTCCTGGCAAGGGGACTTTTATTGTTTTTATATAGCCTGGCGCAAACTATGCACAAGTTCTGCAGCTGCCGGCACGCCCCCTTTATGGAGCGCCTGAACAACGGCGCTGCCGACGATGATGCCGTCGCAGAGGGGAGCCAGGAGCCTGGCTTGCTCAGGATGGCTGATGCCGAATCCTACCCCCAGGGGGAGGTCCGTTGTCTCCCGTACCCTGGCGAGATACGCCGCAATCCCGGGGGGCAGGCTTTCCCTGGCCCCGGTTACCCCGGTCAGGGAAACGCAGTAGATAAAGCCCTGCGCTGCCGCGGCAATTTGCTGCAGGCGTTCTGCCGGCGTCGTCGGCGCCACCAGGGGAATGGCCGCTAGTTTTACCGCTGCTAATTTTTCCCGCAAAGGGGCGCTTTCTTCCAGGGGCAGGTCGGGAACGATCAGGCCGTCTACCCCGGCAGCGGCCAGGTCGGCAGCCAGCGCTGCCAGGCCGTACTGGAGGAGGGGGTTGTAGTAGCTCATGAGGACCAGGGGCAGGCTCACCCGGGAGCGCAAATCCTTTACCAGGTCCAGGATCTTCCTTAAATTCGTCCCCCTGGCCAGGGCGCGGGTGCTGGCGGCCTGGATGACCGGGCCATCGGCCACGGGGTCGGAGAAGGGTACCCCCAGCTCAATGATATCAACCCCGGCTGCCGCCAGCTTCTCAACGGCTGCCGCCGTAACCTCCAGGGAAGGATCCCCGGCACAAAGGTAGACGATTAAGGCCTTGCGCCCTTCCTTTTCCCGGGCGGCAAAGGTCGCGCTGATCCTCTCAACACCCATGGTTTTCTCCTCCCTCCTGGAGCACAGCCTCCACCTGCTGGACGTCCTTATCGCCGCGGCCGGAAAGATTAACAACGATAATTTCCTCCTGTGATAACCCGGGGGCCACTTTCATGGCCAGAGCCACGGCATGGGCGCTTTCCAGGGCCGGGATGATGCCTTCGGTACGGCTCAGCAGTTGAAAGGCCTCCAGTGCCTCGGCGTCAGTAATGGCCACATAGGTGGCCCGGCCGCTGTCTTTAAGGTAGCTATGCTCCGGTCCTACGCCGGGATAATCGAGGCCGGCTGAGAGCGAGTATACCGGCTTGATCTGGCCGTTTTCGTCCTGGACGATATAGCTGTAAGATCCCTGGAAAACGCCGGGCCGGCCGGCAGTTAACGAGGCTGCATGCCGGCCGGTATTTAACCCTCGCCCGGCCGCTTCAGCGCCCCACAGCTTGACACCGGTGTCCTGGATAAAGGGATAAAAGATGCCCATGGCGTTACTGCCCCCCCCTACACAGGCAATGAGGTGGTCTGGCAGGCGGCCTGTAGCCTCCAGGACCTGCTGCCGCGTTTCTGCACCGATGACGGCCTGGAAGTCCCGGACCATCATGGGGTAGGGGTGGGGACCAACAACTGAACCGATTAGATAATAGGTGGTCCGGACATTGGTAACCCAGTCCCGCAGGGCTTCATTAACGGCATCCTTTAAAGTTCGGCTGCCGGCTGCCACGGGGATTACCCTGGCCCCCAGGAGTTCCATGCGAAAGACATTCAGGGCCTGGCGGCGGGTATCTTCTTCCCCCATGTAAATTTCGCATTCCATTCCCAGGAGGGCGGCCACGGTGGCTGTGGCCACCCCGTGCTGGCCGGCACCGGTTTCGGCAATAAGGCGTTTTTTGCCCATGCGCCGGGCGAGCAAAGCCTGGCCCAGGGCGTTATTCAGCTTGTGGGAACCGGTATGGTTAAGATCCTCGCGCTTCAGGTAAATCCGGGCCCCGCCCAGGTGCCTGGTGAGATTGGCTGCGAAATATAGAGGTGTCGGCCGGCCGGCGTACTGCTCAAGGTAATATTTTAATTCCCTTTGAAAGGTGGGATCCTCCCTGGCCTCCCGGTATGCCTTTTCGATTTCCTTAAGGGCCGGCATGAGGGTTTCGGGTACGAAGCGCCCGCCGTAGGGACCAAAATGCCCCCGGCTGTCTGGTAATGCCATATTGCGTTTACCTCCGTATCAGTATTTTCACCTCTTCGCTAGGGGTGATGCAGTGGTGGACGGCTGACCTGCTCTTCAGCTTCCCTCACAGCCTGTAGAAATGAAACTATTTTGGCCGGATCCTTGCGGCCGTTTGTTTCCACGCCGCTGGCGACATCGACGGCATAGGGCCGCACGGTACGGATGGCGGTGCCAACATTTTCGGGTGTCAGGCCCCCGGCCAGGATGATAGGCCGGCCCCGGGCCACGGCATCTTTGGCCAGTTCCCAGTTAAAGGTCCGGCCGCTGCCGCCGGCAACCCCCGGGACGTAAGCATCCAGGAGGAAGCCCTGTACCTCCGGGTAATAGTCCATGGCCTGGACAAAGCTTGCATCCCGTACCCGGAAAGCTTTAATAAGTCGCTGAGAAAGCCCGCGGCAGTATTCCGGCGGCTCATCACCATGGAGCTGAAGGACATCCAGGCGGCAGAAGGTAGCTATTTCCATGAGACTGTAGCGGGGCTCATTCACGAAAACGCCTACCGTCGTGGTAAAGGGCGGCAGCTTCATTATTATCTCCCGGGCGGCTTCCGGGTTTATCTGCCTGGGGCTTCTGGCAAAGACAAAACCAAGGGTATCGACGCCGGCGTTCAGGACCAGCCGGGCTTCTTCATAGCTCCGGATGCCGCAAATTTTTACCCTGACCATTAACGCCACTCCTGTTATGATTTAGGATAGACTCAACTCGGCAATTTTTAACTTTACATCCCCCGCTGTCATCAGGGCTTCCCCCACCAGGATGGCATCAACGCCAACCTCAGCTACCAGGGCCGCATCGGCCCGGCTCATGATCCCGCTTTCACTGACCACCACCGGCCCCGGGGGGATCAAGGGCCGTAAAGCAAGGGTGGTATGCAGGTCGACTTTAAAGGTCCGTAAATCCCGGTTGTTGATGCCGATAATCCCGGCGCCGGCCTGGAGGGCTACTTCAACTTCTGCCTCCGTATGGACTTCTACCAGGGCTCCCAGCTTAAGCTTATCCGCCAGGGCCAGGTATTCCTGCAGTTCTGCCGGCTCCAGGGCGGCAACAATTAGCAGCACAGCATCGGCACCTAAAGCCCGGGCTTCATAAATCTGGTAGGGGTCAACAATAAAATCCTTGCGGAGCAGCGGCAGGGGGGTTACCTGCCGCACCCGGGACAGGTACTCCGGCTTACCCTTGAAGAAACGCCAGTCTGTTAATACGGAAATGGCCGCCGCCCCGGCAGCTGTATAAAGCCGGGCCTGCTCCTCCGGGTCAAAGGCGGCCCGGATCAGGCCCCGGGAAGGTGAAGCCTGCTTTAATTCGGCAATGAGGTTCAGGCCGGCCCCCCGGCGCCGCAGGGCGGCGCGAAAATCCCCGGTCAAGGGTAGATTTTTTACCTCCCTTTCCAGTTGGGCCAGGGGCCTTTGCTCCCTGGCAACCGCCACTTCCCGGCGTTTATGGGCCAGAATCTCCGCCAGCATCAGGCAGCCCATCTTTCTATCCAGGCCGTCATATCTTGTAGTTTGGCCATGGCGGCGCCGGAATCGATACTCGTTGCCGCTGTAGCCAAAGCTCCCGGGAGGGATTTTTCTACACCCGCGGCCAGGAGGCCAAAGGCGGCATTGAGGAGAACTACGTCCCGGGCCGGGCCCTTTTCGCCCTTCAGTACGGAGCGGGTAATGGCAGCATTATCGGCTGCCGTCCCCCCGGCCAGGTCTTCTAAACCAGCCCGGGGCAGGCCGGCATCCTCGGGATAAAAGGTATAAGTGGTGAGGCTACCGTGATCCAGGCAGGTTATTTTCGTAGGTCCGGTGGTTGTGACTTCGTCCAGGCCGTCGCTGCCGTGGACCACGTAAGCCCGACGGCTCCCCAGCCGCCCCAGGACAGCGGCTACTGTTTCCGTTAAAGAAGGATCATAAACGCCTACCAGCTGGCAGGGTGCACCGGCCGGGTTGGTCAGGGGACCAAGGAGGTTAAAGACGGTGCGGATGCCGATTTCCCGGCGCGGGCCGGCGGCATACTTCATGGCACCGTGGAATACCGGGGCAAAAAGGAAGGCCATGCCCACCTCATCCAGGCAGCGTGCCACGGCTGCCGGCGGCAGGTCAACCTTGATTCCCAGGGCTTCCAGCACATCGGCGCTGCCGCAGCGGCTGGATACGGAACGATTACCGTGTTTGGCTACGGCCACCCCGGCGCCGGCAATAACGAAGGCAGCCGTGGTGGAAATGTTAAAAGTATGGCGACCGTCACCGCCGGTCCCGCAGGTGTCAATAAATACCTGGTGGCGGGTGGTGATGCCGGCAGCCCGGCGCCGCATGCTCCGGGCAAAGCCGGTGATTTCTTCTACCGTTTCACCCTTCAGGCGCAGGGCTGTAAGGAAGGCAGCTATCTGGGCCGGGGTAGCCTCGCCTGTCATGATGATATCCATTGCTTGCTCAGCTTCGGTTTCACTTAAATCCTGGCCAGCTACCACCTGGCCAATTAGGGACTTTAACACTCTGCTCCTCTCCCCTCGCAAAGGATAGTTTAGCTGGCTTTATATTCGTTTGTTCCACTTAAGCCTTGAAGCGGAAGGGCACCAGCTTCCATGAAGGTTTGCTTAGCATATACTTCTAAAAAATTTTTCAGCAACTCTTTACCCGCCGTCGTCAGGATCGATTCCGGGTGGAACTGGACCCCTTCCACCGGCAGGTGGCGATGGCGCAAGCCCATTAATTCACCGGTTTCGCTGCGGGCTGTGACTTCCAGGCAGCCCGGCAGGGTCTCTTCTTCAACTATCAGGGAATGATAACGGGTGGCAGTGAAGGGGTTGGGTAGGTTACGATAAATAGTTTTGCCGTCGTGAGTAATAGTTGAGGTCTTGCCGTGCATCAGCCTCCCGGCCCGGACTACCCGGCCGCCAAAGGCCTGGGCTATACTCTGGTGTCCCAGGCAAACCCCCAGGATGGGGATTTTCCCGGCAAAGGCGGTTATGGCCGCCAGGGAGATACCAGCTTCATTGGGCGTACAGGGACCAGGAGAAAAGACCAGGTAATCAGGCTGCAGGGCAGCAATTTCTTCCAGGGTAATGGCGTCATTACGCCGCACCACCACCTCCTGTCCCAGTTCCAGGAAATACTGGACCAGGTTATAGGTAAAAGAGTCGTAGTTATCGATCATTAGCAGCATAATTCTCTTCCCCCCTGGTATTCAGCACTTGAAGCAGAGCCCGGGCTTTATTCAAGGTTTCTTCATATTCACCCGCCGGGTCGGAATCGGCAACTATACCGGCACCGGCCTGGACAAAGGCCTGCCCCCGGGTAAAAGTAATGGTCCGGATGGCGATGCAGGTATCAAGGTTGCCGTGGAGGCCGAGATACCCCACGGCACCGGCATAAGGTCCTCGCGCCGTTGGCTCCAGTTCGGCAATGATCTCCATGGCCCGCACCTTCGGTGCCCCGGTTACCGTACCCGCAGGGAAACAGGCGAGTAAAGCGTCCAGGGCGTCCTTGCCCGGCGCCAGGCGGGCAGTAATACGGGAAACCAGGTGCATGACGTGGGAATAATATTCAACTACCATCTGCCGGGGTACCTGGATACTTCCGGGAGCTGCCACCCGGCCGATGTCGTTGCGACCCAGGTCCAGGAGCATTAGATGTTCGGCTCGCTCCTTTTCACTGGCCAGGAGTTCTCTAGTTAACTCCTGGTCCTCCCGGGGAGTCCGGCCCCGGGGCCTGGTGCCGGCAATAGGACTGTAGTCAATCTTCCCCCCTTCTACCCTGACCAGCATTTCCGGGGAGGCCCCCACCAGTTTTACTTCCGGCAGGTTCAGGTAAAACATATAAGGAGAAGGATTAAGGGTGCGCAGCCGCCGGTAAACAGCCAGGGTATCGCCGGTAAAGGGCAGGCTCAAGCGCTGGGAGAGGACGACCTGGAAGATATCCCCGGCAGCGATATATTCCTTGGCTTTTTTTACTCCCTGGATAAATTCCCGCCGGGTTACATTGGCCTGCCAAGATCCGGCAGTAAAGGGAAGGTTTCTGTCCTGCCGGCACGTTTTTACCGGCCTATCAAAAGCCTGCAAGAGGCGTCGGACTGCGGCTACGGCATCTTCATAGCCCGCTGCCGCCTCTTCCCCGCCCCGGCCCAGGTAACCCACCCGTACCGTTCGCAAGATGTGGTCATAGATGAGAAACACCCGGTGGAGGGTTAGATAAGTATCCGGCAGTTGCAGGTCATCCACGGCGTGGCCGGGTAAGCTCTCTATTTCCCGGGCCAGGTCGTAACCCAGGTAACCCACCAATCCCCCGCAAAAACGAGGCCCAACAACTGGCGGTAGGGATAATTGCGCCATTAACCTGCGTAAAGCCGCCACCGGCTTTTCTGGGAGAAGCTCAGTTTGTCCTCGGGCAGTTAAATAAGCTTTCCCTGCCCGGATTTTAAAAGTCAGCAAGGGATCAAAGCCGATCAGGGAGTAGCGGCCCAGCCTCTCCCCGCCCTCAACACTTTCCAGTAAAAAGCTGTCCGGTTTGTTGGCCAATCTTAAGTACAGGGAAATGGGAGTTTCGGTATCGGCCAGGACTTCGGCCCAGACGGGAACATAGGGGACCTTTTGGGCCAGATCCAGATAGGTTTGCCGGTCAGGCTGGATCACCAGTCTCTCCTCCCCTTTTAGGCAAAATAAAAACCAGCGCTCAAGTGAGCCCTGGTCCGGCATACTCTCCCATGCTCTACTCCAGGCTCATCTCCAACTCCACTCAGCTCAACTCAGCTATATTCAGTTTGTTGCTAACAGCATACCATGGATAGTAAATAGTTGTCAATAGTTTTGTTTTCGCTAACGTAAATCCGGGCGTAATTGTGCTGCCCGGCCCAGATAAACGTGGACCGGTTCCCGATCGCTATAAGCATGGATTAAAACGCGGACAATCCCTGGCAGGCTTCCCGGTACCGGTATTTCGGTAGCGCACATTAAGGCTACTTCCTGCCAGCCCAGGCGCCGGGCAGCCTCGGCCGGGAAAGCCGCATTGAGATCCGGCGTCACCGTAAAAATGGCGCTGATAATGTCTTCTACGGCCAGCCCGTTCCGGCCCATCATTTCCCGGAGCAAACCTTCAGTTGCCGTAAGAATGGCGGCGGCCGTATTCTCCGGCACTTCAACGGCCCCGCGTAAGCCCCGTACTTTTGTACCCCCGGATTCCCGTTTGCGTCCGGTTCCGGGTAAACCCTGAATTTTTTCTTCCATAATTCCCCCCTACCATCCTGCAATTTTTTACCAAACTGCCTGCCATCCTGCCCCTCAGACGGCCCGATGACCCAGGCCAATGCCTACTTCATCCAGGTGTAGCAGGCCGATGCCAAAGAAAATGGCCACACTCAAGTGATCATGCCAGCGGGCAATACCAATTTTGCCGCCTACATTTAAACCCAGGGCCTTGGGCATAATCTGGGACAGGGCTTCCCGGGTTGCCCCGGCAACGGCCCCTTCCTCGGGGTGGGTTTCTTTAATAACCCCTTCCCTTTTGGCGGCTACTACTGCTCTTTCAACGATTTTTTGCACGGAATTGATAAATTCACCGCCGTAATCAACGGCTGCCGCCCGGATACCATCGCCAGCAAATTCTTTCTTTAGCCGAGCTTCTTCTTCCCGGTTTTCAGCAAGGGCCATCTTTATGGCCACCGCCGCCACTTTTTTACTCCCGTATTCCATTTTTTCACCACCTGATTTTCCCATGTACCGATTATAATACATCCCGTTGGACCCTGCAAGAATATGGAATGGGCCGGAGCACCCGGGTTTTAGACTTTCTCTCCGGGTAACATAGCAGGAAACTTGAGGTTCGTTATCGAATATTGAGGTTCGTTATCGAATATATAGGCTCATTCTTGCCAACGGGTCCCTTTTAACACTTTCCAAAAGAGGTGCCAATCTTGCGCATAACTATAATCGGTGCTGGCAAAGTAGGTTTTAAGCTGGCCGAGATGTTATCGTACAGCAACCATGATGTTTTAGTTATTGAGCAAGATGCAGAGAGAATCAGGGCTGTTGAAGAAAGACTGGATGTTCAAACTTTATGCGCCAATGGTGCCAGCCCTGCCGTTCTCATAGAAAACGGTATAGGTGATACGGATTTATTAGTGGCAGTGACTGAAAATGATGAGGTGAATATTGTCGCCTGCCTGTTTGGCAAAAAGCTCGGAGCAAAGAAAACTGTAGCCAGGATCCGTAATCCTGAATACCTGTTAAATAATCAAATCGGTTTCGACAAAGACCTGGGTATAGATTTTGTTATCAATCCCGATTATGTAACAGCCAAAGCCATTGCTGAATTGGTAGAAGCTCCAGAGGCCATCGAATCTGAATATTATGCCGGTGGTAAAATTCAAATGCTGGAACTTATTCTACCACCTGATGCCCAGGCAGTAAATAAAATGCTGAAGGATTTACTCTCTCCCAACCCTTATTTGATTGTGGCTATCCAGCGAGGCGAAAAAATGTTAATTCCCAGGGGTGAAGATCGCCTCCTTGCTGGTGATAAAGTATTTGTCCTTGCCCCGGCCAAGCAAATGGAACCCGTCGAGCACCTTCTGGGACAGAAACGTACCCGCGCCCAGCGACTCGTCATTTTAGGCGGCACCAGGACGGCTTACTATTTGGCCCAAAAGCTGTCAGGAAAAAAGATTGAAATCAAGATTATTGAAAAGGACCGCCAGCTTTGTGAAAGTTTGAGCTATAAGCTGCCCCATGTTACCCTCATCCATGGCGATGGCAGTGACTTGAGCCTCCTGCAAGAAGAAGATATCGGCCAGGCGGACGTTTTTGCTGCCGTTACCGGCGATGATAAAGTAAATTTGCTTGTATCCCTGCTAGCAAAACATCTCGGCGCCAAGAAAACCGTTGTTAAAGTTGGGCGTTCGGACTATGCCGGTCTCATGGAAAAAGTTGGCATCGACGTGGTGATAAGCCCGCGTCTTCTAACAGCAGCAGCCATTTTAAAGTTTGTCCGGCGCGGTCATATTGTAGCGATCAGTTTATTAGGCCAGGATAAAGCTGAGATGATTGAATTTATCGTTCCCCAGAATTGCCGTCAGGCCAATAAGCCGATACAGCAAATCAACTTTCCTCGCCATGCCATCATCGGCGCCATTGCCAGGGGAGACGAGATAATAATTCCCGGAGGTAACGATTATATAACGCCCGGCGATCATGTAATTGTATTTGCCCTTCCCAAGGCCGTAACTGCCGTTCAAAATTTCTTTGGTACTAACAGGTGAAGTAAAGATGCGCTACCCGATAGTTCTACAGCTTTTGGGGAAAGTTATAATTTTGATTGGCCTCTCTTTACTGATGCCCCTGGTATTAGCCCTTTATTTTGGGGAAAAAGAATGGCTGGCCTTTACTTACAGCGCCGCGATAACCCTGGCTGCAGGCATCCCTTTGAGTTCCTTGCCCTCTCATAATGGCGAGATCCGTCGCCGCGAGGGTTACGCGGTAGTTGCTTTAAGCTGGGTGGCAGCTACAATCTTTGGTAGTTTGCCCTACATATTTGCCGGTACCTTTCCTGCTCTTGCCGATGCCATTTTTGAAACAGTTTCCGGGTTTACTACTACCGGCGCCAGTGTAATGACCGATATTGAGGCCCAATCACGTGCCATCCTTTTCTGGCGTAGTCTTACCCACTGGCTCGGCGGGATGGGAATAGTCGTCCTTTTTGTAGCTCTCCTATCACCGTTAGGTTCCGGGGGATTCCAAATACTCCAGGCCGAAACTCCCGGGCCGGTTACAGAGAAAATAAAGCCCCGTATCCAGGAAACGGCGATAATCCTCTGGCGGACCTATATCTTCCTCTCCGCCCTGGAAATTTTACTACTATTATTTGCGGGTATGCCTTTATATGAAGCTGTCGTCCATACTTTCGGGACCATGGCTACAGGTGGGTTTTCCACCAAAAATGCCAGTATCGGATATTATAACAGTCCCCTTATACAATGGATTATTATTATCTTTATGTTTTTGGCCGGTGTTAATTTTGCCCTTTATTACCAGGCCGTGAAGCTCAGGAATCCCTTTTATTTCTGGCTTAACCCGGAGTTTAAATTATATAGTGCTATAATTTTGGCAGCCTTTATTATTATTGTTGTTGATCTATCCCTGGCAGGTTTTAACCCGGGAGAAAATCTCTTGCGCATGGCTGCCTTCCAGGTAGTTTCTATTGTTACTACCACGGGCTATGCCACAGTAGACTTCGATCAATGGCCTAACCTGTCACGCACCTTGCTCTTGTTGTTAATGTTTGTAGGAGGGTGTACCGGTTCAACAGGGGGATCGATTAAAGTAGGGCGCCTGTTAGTGTTATTAAAAAATGGTATCGCAGAACTTTTTCGTGCCGTTCATCCCCATGCCGTAGTTTCAATTCGTTTCAGCAATATAGGCATAATAAATAAAGAACTGGTGTTGAATATCCTTCAATTTATAGGTTTCTATCTGCTGCTGTTTGCCCTGGGAACTTTACTCATGTCTTTAACCTCCTTGAAATTGGAAGAAGCTGCCAGTGCAGTTGCCGCTACCCTGGGAAACGTTGGCCCCGGCCTGGGCGCCGTCGGCCCTGCCCATAATTATGCCCATTTACCTGCAGCAGCCAAGTATTTACTATCATGGTTGATGCTTGTTGGCCGTTTAGAAATATATACGATCCTGGTTCTATTCTTACGAACAACGTGGCGGGGGTAAGGGATTTGGAAGAATAGTGCTTGCTAATTTTTCCCTAGAAAAAAGCCCTTGTCCCCACGAGGGATAAGGGCTTTTAAGCGCTGATGTCGCTTACGATTCTTACCGGTTAGCACAACCCTTATAGTTGCATAAACAAAGGCGCAAACACCAGGGAAACAATGGTCATAAGCTTAATTAAAATGTTCATGGCCGGCCCGGATGTATCTTTAAAGGGATCGCCTACAGTATCCCCATTGACGGCCGCTGCATGGGCCGGTGAGCCTTTACCGCCGAAATTCCCACCTTCAATATACTTTTTGGCGTTATCCCAGGCGCCGCCGGCATTGGCCATCATTACGGCCAGCAAAAAGCCTGTCACCGTAGCTCCGGCGAGAAGGCCCCCCAGGGCTTCTTTACCCAGACCGGGGATCAGCCCCACTGCCAGGGGTACCACTACGGCCAGGAGGCCGGGAATGATCATTTCTTTCAAGGCTGCTCCGGTGCTAATGGCTACACAGCGGGCGTAATCCGGCCGGGCTTTACCTTCCATTAAACCCGGGATGGATTTGAACTGCCGGCGCACTTCTTCAATCATATGGAAGGCAGCCCGCCCCACTGCCTTCATTGTCAGGGCACCAAAGAGAAAAGGCAGCATACCGCCGATAAAAAGCCCACCAACTACTTTTGGGTTAGTAAGGTCAATAGTAGCTATCCTGGCGGCAGTCGTATAGGCGGAAAATAGGGCCAGGGCCGTTAAAGCTGCCGAGCCAATGGCAAAACCTTTACCAATGGCAGCAGTAGTATTGCCAACAGAATCCAGGGCATCGGTAATCTTACGGACTTTAGGATCCAGCTCTGCCATTTCGGCAATGCCGCCGGCATTATCGGCAATTGGTCCATAGGCATCCACGGCTACCGTAGTTCCGGTCGTTGACAGCATCCCAACTGCCGCCAGGGCAATACCGTAAAGGCCGGCAAAATGATAGGCAGCAAGGATAGCAATGATAATTACCAGGATGGGTAAAACAGTACTCAACATACCGGTACTTAACCCCTCAATAATGTTGGTGGCGGTACCGGTCTGGGAAGCTTTGGCAATTTCTTTCACCGGCTCATAATCGCCGGAAGTATAATATTCGGTAATGCGGCCAATGAGAACTCCGGCAATAAGGCCGGCTATGGTGGCTATAAATACCCCCAGGGAAGTATAGGTAGCAGAACCGACAACAAATTGAGAAGGTAACAGGCGGGTAGCCAGGAATGTACCTATAATCGCCAGTATACTCGCCACCATGGTGCCGGTATTCAAAGCCTTCTGGGCATTGGCCCCCTCGCTGGTCCGGACAAAGAAAGCGCCGATAATGGAGGATACAATGCCGGCAGCGGCAATCATCAGGGGTACAAGGGTACCATTGGGGATATTTAAAGTTGCCGCCAGGGCAATACCGGAGATAATGGAGCCAACGTATGATTCAAAAAGATCGGCTCCCATACCGGCGACATCGCCTACGTTATCGCCAACGTTATCGGCAATCACCGCAGGATTGCGGGGGTCATCTTCCGGTATACCGGCTTCCACTTTACCCACCAGGTCTGCGCCCACGTCGGCCGCCTTGGTATAAATACCACCGCCCACCCGGGCAAAAAGGGCAATGGAGCTGGCCCCCAGGGCGAAGCCATTGACGATACTGGGATTTTTAAAAATGAGATTAACAATGCCGAGGCCTAAAAGGCCAAGACCCACTACAGCCATACCCATGACTGAACCGCCGGAAAAGGCTATCTCCAGGGCAGCGTTGGGACTGTGGCGGGCGGCATTGGCCGTCCGGACATTGGCCCTGGTAGCAACCTGCATGCCAATATAGCCGGCCCCAATAGAGCAGAGGGTTCCAGCCACATAGGCAACGGCCGTTACCGGCTGCATGCTTTCAGCACCCTGGGTAAGAAAGCCGGTAATTACGATCAGAGCCGCCATACCCAGAACAAAAAAGATCAGGGTGCGGTATTCCCGCATTAAAAAAGCCATGGCCCCTTCGTGGATGGCTGCCGCTATTTCCTGCATGCGCGCATTCCCGGGATCGGCCCTGTTAATCTTGTTGGTGAGGTAAAAAGCGAACACAAGTGCCAGTATTCCTGCTACAGGTGCCAGGAGTTCCACAAGTGTTTCCTCCCCTTCAATAATTTAACTTTAGCCTTTTTATTATTAGCAAATTATTCCCTCGCCACTCCTTTCACCCAAAAGTTAATAATAAAGTTAATAAATTAAAGCCCCGGGAAGATCCCGGGGCTTCCTTCACCCCGTCTGATTCCCGCCTGCTTTACTTTTTCAACCAGGGCATCATTTCCCGTAAAGAATCGCCGACCTGTTCGATAAGGTGCTCCCGTTCATTTTTCCTTAAAGCATTAAAGCTCGGCCTGCCGGCCTGGTTTTCCAGGATCCACTCTCTGGCAAAGACGCCGTCCTGGATCTCTTTAAGGATGGCCTTCATGGTGGCCCGGACATGGTCGTCGATAATCCTGGGCCCCCTGGTGACATCGCCGTACTCAGCCGTGTCGCTGATGGAATAGCGCATGTACTTGATGCCGCCTTCATACATGAGGTCGACAATAAGCTTTAGTTCGTTCAGGCATTCAAAGTAAGCGATTTCCGGCTGGTAACCCGCCTCCACCAGGATTTCGAAGCCGGCCTTGACCAGGGCGGTGGCTCCGCCGCAGAGGACAGCCTGTTCGCCAAACAGGTCAGTTTCGGTTTCCTCTTTGAAAGTAGTCTCAATTACACCGGCCCGGGTAGCACCTATTCCTTTAGCATAAGCCAGGCCGATTTCTTTAGCCCTGCCGCTGGCATCCTGATGAATGGCCAGAAGGGCCGGTACCCCCTGGCCTTCTACATACATCCGGCGTACCAGGTGGCCTGGTCCTTTTGGAGCAACCATAATGACATCCACATCCGCCGGCGGCACAATCTGGTTGAAGTGAATATTAAAACCGTGGGAGAACATAAGAACATTGCCTGCCGTAAGGTGCGGGGCGATCTCCTCACGATAGACCCTGGCCTGGGTCTCGTCAGGCAACAAAATCTGGATAATATCGGCTGCGGCCGCAGCTTCAGCCACCGTCGCGACCTTTAAGCCCGCAGCCTCAGCTGCCGCCCACGATTTACTGCCAGGGCGCAGGCCCACGATTACATCAAGGCCACTGTCCTTTAAGTTCTGTGCCTGGGCATGTCCCTGGCTGCCATAGCCCATAACGGCGATTTTCTTGCCTTTAAGGACGCCCAGGTCGGCATCCTGATCATAATACACTACGGCCACTTTTCTCCTGGCCCCAAAAAGCCGGCCAGGAATTCACCTCCTGTAAAATGTATTAAACTTACATATTCGCACCCTACGCGGAAATTCCTGCCTGGGAAGTAAAATTCAACGTTTGGCGTTCCTAGTATTCTATCCCTTTCCTGGCCTTTATCCCCTTTTCATAAGGGTGCTTTACCTGGCGCATTTCCGTTACCAGGTCAGCAACCTCAATAATTCTAGGCGGGGCATTGCGGCCGGTGAGGATGACTTCCACATGCGGCGGCCGCTCCATCAGGAAAGCCAGGACTTCTTCTTCTGTTAACAGGCCGAAATAAAGGGCGTTGTTGATTTCATCCAGGATCAGGATGTCCACCCTGCCGCCAAGCATGGCTTCCCGTGCAAAGGCCAGGGCCGCCCTGGCCTGCTCATAATCTTCCGGCCTGGCACCGCCCCGGTGGATGAAACCCTTGCGGCCAAAGGTTTTTACCTCTACCTCCGGCGCCAGCCGCGGGAAGGCTTTATGTTCGCCGTAGTCAGGCGTTTTCATAAACTGGACAATCAGTACCTTGAGACCGTGCCCGCATGCCCTTAAGGCCAGGCCAAAGGCGGCCGTACTCTTGCCTTTAGCCTCGCCGGTATAGACCTGCACCAGCCCCAGCTCCAAACCTGCCAAATCTTTCTCCTCCTCTCTTTTTCACCTTATTTTACCACACCATTGTCTTTTCAACGAGGAGGAAAATCTAAACCCACCAGGCGATACAGCCGGGTTACTTCGGCAGGAGTAAGGCGGCGGTATTCTCCCGGTTTTAAATCTCCCAGGGTGAGAAAGGCAAATTTAATGCGTTTCAGCCTGACTACCGGGTGACCTACTGTAGCCAGCATGCGCCTTACTTCTCGTTTGCGTCCTTCACGCAGGGTTAATTCCAGCAGGGCATGGTCCCCTTTAATCCGGCGCATTTGTACCCACGCCGGGGCGGTAAGGCCATCTTCCAGCTTGACACCCCGGCGTAAATGGGTAATAGTATTAGCATCCGGCACTCCTTTTACCAGGGCCAGATAAGTTTTAGGTATACGATAGCGCGGGTGGGTGAGCCTTAAGGTCAATTCTCCATCATTGGTAAGTAATAAAAGGCCTTCGGTAGCATAATCCAGGCGGCCGACGGGATATAACCTGGCAGGCACGTCTTTGACCAGGTCAACTACTTTAGGGCGCCCCTGGGGGTCGGAGACCGTTGTTACATAACCGGGCGGCTTATATAATAATACATAGACTTTTTCTTCCGGACCGGTAATAGGCCGGCCATCGACAGTTACCTCGTCCCGGCCCGGTATTATCTGGACGCCCATAGCAGTAACAATTTTACCATTAACCTTTACCCGGCCGGCCCGGATCATCTCCTCCGCATGACGCCGAGAAGCCACCCCCGTTTGGGCCAGGTATTTTTGTAAACGCATAAAAACCTCCGTTAACGTTATTATGCTATCATAATTCCCCTTTTAAAGGCAATAGTGCTATACTGATTTTTTTATAAAGACTACCCTTACATCACGACAATAATGTTACCCTCTGGGTACTATCAGAAAATATTACAGTCCCGGGGTTATTTTAGCCAGGAAAAGTCTCGCACGAGGGGGTTCCACTTTGTCCCGTCACCGTCTCATCTTGCTTGCCATTGCTATGATTCTTATCTTTTTTCTGCTGACCGCTGCCATACCCCATGCGGCCAATCTCGATCTCCTGGTCCTGGCAGGTATAATGGCCCGGCGAACGCCTGCGGCTACCCATTTCTTCAGGTTTATTACTTTCTTCGGCACCCCGACTTTCTTTTATCCTGCAACGGCTGCTTTGAGTCTTGCCTACTATACCTGGCGTCGTTGGCAGGGCTTTTGGGGCGTGTTAATTACCATGAATGGTACCTGGGGCATTATGGAATGGCTAAAAAATTTTTATCACCGTCCCAGGCCCAGTCTCGGCCCCCTGGAACCTGCACCGGGCTTTAGTTTTCCCAGCGGTCACGCCATGATGGGAACCGTCTTCTTTGGTCTCCTGGTCCTGTGGTTGTTAAAAATATGCCCTCCCCGTTGTCGCGGCCATATGGTTCCGGTTACCCTTATTTTTTTGCTTTTACTGGGTTTCAGCCGCCTTTACCTGGGTGTGCACTACCCCACCGATGTCCTGGCCGGTTATGCCGCCGGCATGAGTATCCTGGCCCTATTCCTGGCCTGGTGGAAAGAAGGCTAGAACACGGGGAGGTAACGCCATCATGCCGAAAGAATTGTTTACCATTAGCCATTATCCCTCTCCTATCGGTAACCTGACGATAGTAACAGGCCCGGCGGGCCTCTGCCGCCTGTCATTCCCCGGGGAGGCACCTGGAACAACCCCCAGCTACCTGGCCCAAAAATCCCGTGGCGCAACCATCAACGTGGATGAAAACGGCAGCTCTTGCCGGGAAGTTCTCCGGCAGCTGGACGAGTACTTTGACGGCCGGCGCTTTTCTTTTTCCCTGCGCCTGGACCTCCGCGGTACGCCCTTCCAGCTGGCCGTCTGGTCAGCCCTGCAAAAGATCCCCTACGGTACCACCTGCAGTTACAGCCATATTGCCCGGGTCATCGGCAGGCCGGGAGCGGTCCGGGCTGTAGGACAGGCCATCGGCCGTAATCCTGTCGGTATTATTATACCCTGTCACCGGGTCATTGGTAAGGACGGCCGGCTGGTAGGTTTTTTGGGGGGGCTGGCAACCAAAGAGTGGCTGTTGAATTTCGAGAAGGGTAATTTAAAAACTAACCAAACATCAACCGGCAGATAACGATGGCGGCTATAAGGCTGGAAATATCGGCCAGGAGCCCCAGGGCCAGGGCGTAGCGATAGCGCCGCACCCCTACCGACCCAAAATAAACCGTCAGGACATAAAAGGTAGTATCGGTACTGCCCTGCATCACCGAAGCCAGGCGGCCGATAAAGGAATCCGGGCCGTAGTTGCCGATTAGCTCGGCTGCTATTCCCAGAGCTCCCCCGCCGGAAAGGGGCCGCATGATGGCCAGAGGTAAAATTTCTCCCGGCACGCCAATCAGTTGAAGGACAGGGTTCAGTAGCCGCGCCAAGAGGTCCATGGCCCCGGAAGCCCGGAAAACCCCGATGGCCACCAGCATGCCCACCAGGAAAGGAATAATCTTTACTGCCACCTTGAATCCGTCTTCGGCCCCGGCAACAAAGGTTTCATAAACCGGTACGCCCCGCAGGTACCCATACAGGGGGATAAAAAAAAGAACCATGGGAATCGCCCAGCGCGAAACCTCAAGTATGAGTTCAGTCACGTTCCTTCACCCCCGGCGCCCGTTATAAAACCGGCGCAAGAAACGATCGGCAACCACGGCCGTGATCATGCTGAATCCGGTTGCTAAAATAGTAGGTCCGACGATGATGGTCGGGTCGGTGGAGCTGGCTGCCGCCCGGATGCCAATTATGGTCGCCGGAATAAGGGTCAGGCAGCCGGTATTTAATCCCAAAAAGGTACACATGGCCGGGGTGGCTTCTTCAGGGCGGGGGTTTAAAGTTTGTAATTCCTGCATGGCCTTGAGGCCAAAAGGGGTGGCGGCATTGCCCAGGCCCAGGATGTTAGCGCTTAAATTCATAATGATCGAACCAATGGCCGGGTGATCCCGTGGTATTTCCGGGAAAAGATAACAGGTAAAGGGGCGTAAAAGCCGCGCCAGGAGGCCTACCAGGCCGGCTTCCTCGGCAATCTTTAAAAGCCCGAGCCACATGGACATGAGCCCAATCAGTTCAAAGGCCAGGGTTACGGCCGTCTGGGCCGCCTCCAGTGAAGCTTCGGTAACTACTTCAATGTGGCCGGTAAAGCTGGCCACGATAATGCCTGCTAGAAGCATTAATAACCAGATGATATTAACCATTGCCATTCCCTCCATAATTTACCTTCCTGGTAACATTTATGAAGGGAGGGCATTTTCTAGAACGGGACTTGAGAGGCCGGAAACAAATTAAAAACCCGGTATATGAGAACCCGGGCCATAGTCTCAGGGATTATTTCATGTCCCTTCCTGGTGGCGTAAGACCATTTTCGTTCGTACAGGGGCGGGGGAATTATTGCCGTTACCCTTTTCCTTCTTACCTTTCCCCAGGAGTTCCTGGAGCCTTTCCAGCACCTGGGGGGCGACATCGATAATCCGGTCCACAACAGCATTGCCGTCAACCGGCAGCAGCCGGATTTGCTCCTTTCCCACCACCAGGAAGCCCACCGGCTGGACGGAAACACCGGCGCCGCTACCGCCGCCAAAGGGTAAGGATTTACCGCCTCCACCACCGTCTTCCTGGCCGGGTTCATATTCAGTGCCTCCGGCAACAAAACCGGCCGAAACGCGGGATACAGGGACGATCACATGGCCGTCCGGCGTTTCTATAGGATCGCCCACAACGGTATTAACATCAACCATATCCTTGATGCTTTCCATGGCGGTCTTCATTAAAGCCTCTATGGGATGTTCGGGCACCTGCACCTGCCCCTCCTCATCTGCCAGACTATCTGCAGCAACAGCCATAAAGATTGTACTCCGGCACTTATAATATGACCTAACTTAAGGGTAAATATGCAGTTGAAATCGGCCTGCCAGCCCGGCGTATCGAAGAGAGGTGTTACCTGCCATTCGGGTGCGCGGAAATCCAGTCGGGCTCGCCGCCGCAGGTTCTGATACATCCAGGCCAGGATGGTCCAGCTGGTACCGTAAACAAAAGCCGTAGTTGCCGGATCACCCGTCCCCAGGGTTAAAAATAAACGCCAATGCCGGCAGGTCACCCGGGCGAAAAAATGCCGCCAGATGCCCTTTAAATTATTTAATTTATGTAACCAGTACCCTAACGGCCCGGCGGTGATGAAGCAGGCTATCCGACCGGCATTCCACCTTTTGCCCCTGGCAGGACGCTGGGCTACTTCCCCGGGTAATCCTGCTTCTACCCTTTCTCCCGGCAAGAGGGTTTCCAGTCGCCGGTGACTTTGCCCCGGCCACCAGTCACGGAAGGCGGGGAATGCCACTTCCCACCGGCCCCAGTCTCCCGGTAAATTAAGTTTTATCTCAAGTTTTTCTTCTCCAGCTATTTGCCGGTAAGTTACCTCCAGCTGCACCGGTACCAGGAGTAATAAAAGGAAACCCGCAACTATCCCTGCCGTCCAGGCCCACAACACTTCACCACCCCCGGCAGCCAGTTTGCCCCTATTTTTCCACCGGAGGCGCCTTATATACTATTCCTGCCCGGCCGCCGCTTCATCCAGGGGCGGCAGCTCGGATAAATCTTTTAAACCCAAAAATTCCAGAAAGCGAGGAGTGGTAGCATAAAGGATGGGCCGGCCGGGGGCGTCTTTACGCCCTGCTTCCTGGACAAGGCCACGGCTTAAGAGGGTATTTAAAACTCCATCCACCTTGACTCCGCGGATATTTTCTATTTCCGCCCGGGTAACGGGCTGGCGGTAGGCAATAATGGCCAGGGTTTCCAGGGCGGCCATGGACAGGGCCGGCAACTCGGGTTGCAGGAAGGCCTCAACATAATTAGCAAACTGGGGCCGGGTGCACATCTGGTAGCCGCCGGCTACCTCCCGGATCTGCAGGCCCCGCCCCTCTTCATCATAGAGCGTTTTCAATTCTAAAGCCAGCTCAACTACATCATCGCTACTCAGCCCCAGGCAGGCGGCCAGGGTACCAACCGGTACCGGCCCCCCGGCTACAAAGAGGAGGCACTCCAGGGCTGCCCTTTTATCTTCGCTAAAAAATAACGGCAAAGGGATCACCCCCCTGCAGCAGCGGTCTCACCGGGCGACAGCCGGCTTACTTTAATAGTACCAAAGGCTTCTTCCTGGACAAGGCTTACCCGTCCCCGGCGCGCCAGTTCCAGCAGGGCCAGGAAGGTCAGCGCCACTTCCAGGCGCGTGGGCCGGGGACTTAAAAGAGTGGCCAGGGTAAGGTCCTCCTCCTGTTTGAGGCGCCGCAGGATGGTGCGTATTTGCCCCACCAGGGTCAGGGCCGGGCGGGTAATGGTACGGGTTTCCGGCTTGGGGGTGACAGGTTGCCTTGCCAGCACCCTAACCAGGGCGCGGGCTAGATCTACAGGTGTTATCCCGGCCAGGGGGTTAACACCAGCCAGGGCCCGGGCGACGGCTTCCTGGTCCAGGGGACGGCCAAAGACAAGGGCTCCTTGAGCTGCTAGATCGCCGAGATGGGCGGCTGCCTCCCGGTAGCGGCGGTATTCTATAAGACGCTCGGCCAGGAGCCTGGCGGGGTCCTCGCCCTCTCCCTTTTCTTCCTCTCCCGACCCGCCCTTAAGGGGGCGTTGCAGGAGCAGCCTGGCCTTGAGGGCTAACAGTTCGGCGCCCAGGACTAAAAATTCACTGGCCCAGTCCAGGTCTAGCTCCTCTACTTCATGGAGGTATTCCAGGTACTGGGCCGTCACCTCGGCAACAGGTATAGCCTGGATATCGATTTCCTGGCGTTCAATCAGGGTGAGGAGGAGATCGAGGGGGCCCTGAAATATATCCAGCCGAATATTGCCGATCATGCGCCCCACCCCATTTAAGTTACACTCCCATGGCCTCCCGGACCATGGCCATAGTCCGGCCCGCCGTGGCCCTGGCTTTTGCGGCTCCGGCTGCCAGGATCTCATCAACCAGCTCCGGCCGCGCCGCCCAACGGGCCCGGCGCTCCCGGACTGGTTCCAGGAAGGCGTTTATTTTTTCCGCCAGGCGTTTTTTGCAGGGGACACAGCCAATGCGGCCGCCCCGGCAGCTGACCCGCGTCTCTTCAATTTCTTCACCATTATAAATCTCGTGGTAGCGGTGGACCAGGCATACTTCCGGGTGCCCGGGATCGGTTTTGTGAATCCGGGCCGGGTCGGTAACCATAAGCCGGACCCTTTCCCACACCTCTTCCGGTGCAGCCGACATGGGAATGTCATTGTGATAGCTTTTACTCATCTTGCGGCCGTCAATGCCGGGTAACATGGCGACTTTAGCTAACAGGGCCTGGGGCTCGGGGAAAAGGGAAGTTTTATACAGGTAGTTAAACCGGCGCGCCACTTCCCGGCAGAACTCCAGATGGGGCAACTGGTCTTCGCCCACCGGGACGCCGTCGGCCAGGTAGATAAGGATATCAGCGGCCATCAGGAGGGGATAGCCCAAAAAACCATAGGTTGACACGTCCTTACCCTCTTTACCCAGCTGCTGGATCTGATCCTTGTAGGTGGGGACGCGTTCCAGCCAGGACAAGGGGGTGAACATGGAAAAGAGCAGATGGAGCTCGGCATGTTCCTTGACATGGGACTGGACGAAGATGGTGCTGCGCTCGGGGTCTAATCCGGCGCCCAACCAGTCAAGGAGCATGGCGCGGATATTCTCCTGCAGCTCTGCGGTATTGTCATAACCTGTAGTCAGGGCGTGCCAGTCGGAAATAAAGTAAAAGCATTCGTTTTCTTCCTGCAGGCGCACCCAATTTTCCAGCACGCTCAGGTGGCCGATATGCAGCCGCCCCGTGGGTCGCATGCCGCTCAAAATACGCATTCTATGAAACACTCCTCTACTTATATAAATGCCAGGCCGCTGGCCGTAATAATCAAATCGAGTACCAGGGTAACCAGAGGACCCATGATGCGGCCGATAATTCCAGTAGCAATAAGGAGCAGTAAAAGCAAGGTACCGTAGCTTTCTAACTGGTAAACTGCCGCCGCTCCTTCCGGGGGTAAGATGCCGGCCAGGACGCGGGAACCGTCCAGGGGCGGTACGGGGATAAGGTTAAAAACAGCCAGGACCACGTTATAACCAACCAGGAGGTTTAAAAAAGTAGCCAGCCAGTAGCCGCCTACATCAAACCTGAGAAAGACCTGCAGGACAACTGCCGCCAGGTAGGCCAGCACCAGGTTCATGGCGGGCCCGGCCAGGCCCACCAGCATCATCCCTTTACGCCGGTCCATCTGGAAGTAATAGGGGTTGATTTGCACCGGTTTAGCCCAGCCAAAACCGGCCACAATAAGGAGCAGGGTTCCCAGGATGTCCAGGTGGGCCAGGGGGTTTAAGGTTAACCGTCCCTGGTTCCTGGCCGTCGGGTCGCCCAGGATGTAGGCCATCTTGCCGTGGGCATACTCATGAAAGGTCAGGGCAATTAAAATGGCCGGGATGCCTAAGATCAGCTGGGGTAAACTTTGCAGGTGCATGACCGTCTCCTTTCCATCAGGGTGATACCCGCGCTGGTAGCCGGCTCCACCCAGCCATGGCCAGGATAAAAATCAGTGCTTCCGGGGCCATGCGGGGGCCTGCCGCCATGTATTCGGGCAGGAAACTTCGCGCCAGGCAGGGAGCCAGTTCCGGTAACAAATCCCTGGCGGCATAAATCTTACTGCGCTTTTTGCGGCCAAAATTCAAACTATCCAGGACCTCATCCAGTTCTGTTGCCCTTAATTTTGCCGTGGCGATTAAAAAATAAACCAGGCTGGCATCTATGGGTCGCTGGCCCCGCCATTTCCACTGGCAGAGGAGTTTTTCCGCCCGCCGGCCGGCGGCCACATCGGGCAATCCGCCTCCAGGTAAACCCCGCCAGCCCAGGTCGATTAAACTTTCCCAGGCCGCTACTGGCCGCCGTTCTTTGAGTAAAAGGATAAATTCCTGCCAGAAACGCTCCGGTTCTATAAGGTTCAGGTAACCTCCTGCCAGGGCCTCCCTTGCTAAAGAGCAGGTCTCTTCTTCCAGGTTAAATTTCAAACGGGTGGCGAAACGCACCCCCCTTAAAAGGCGGGTGGGGTCATCACGAAAGCTGTCCCGGTGCAGCACCTTTAAGATTTGCCGGGCCAGGTCTTCCCGCCCGCCGAAAGGATCCAGGATTTCCCCCAAGTCGCGGGCCATTAAAGGAAGAGCCATGGCATTGACGCTAAAATCCCGCCGGGCCAGGTCGGCCTCAAGGGTCGCCGCCTCCACTTCGGGCAGGGCTCCAGGCCGGGGATAATATTCCCGGCGGGTGGTGACTACGTCCACCCGTTCGCCGCTCCAGTAGACGGTAGCCGTCAGGAAACGCTCGTGAAAAACTGCGCGCCCGCCTAACTGCCGGGCCAGTTCCCGGGCAAAGAGAAGGCCGTCGCCCTCCACTGCCAGGTCCAGGTCGACCTCGGGCCGGCTCAGGAGCAGGTCCCGGACCGTCCCACCTACCAGGTAAACCCGCTGGCCTTTAACAGAGGCTATTTTTCTGGCCTGGAACAGGATGCGCAGCTGGTTGCGGCGGAAAAATTTCTGGTAGGAGATCATCGTTTGCCAGGGAATTTATCTTGTACAAATCAGCCGTGCCGGAACGACGTCATTGCGAAGCAGATCGTTGTAATCTTCCCGCTTTAAAATCAGGTCAGCGTTTCCTTCGCGGACCAAGACGGCGGCTGGCCGGCCCAGGCGGTTGTAATTGCTGGCCATGGTGTAGCCATAAGCACCGGTACAGGAAATGACCAGGATATCGCCGGCTTCCACCCGGGGAAGCTTTGCTTCCCAGATAAGCATATCGCCGGACTCGCAGCATTTACCGGTAATGGCTACCGTCTCTGTGGCCGGGAGATTGGCTTTATTGGCCAGAATAGCTTCATACTTAGCTCCATAAAGGGCGGGCCGAATGTTATCGGCCATGCCGCCATCAACGGCCACATACTTGCGCACCCCGGGAATTTCTTTAATGGTGCCCACGGTATAGGCAGTGCTGCCCGCCGGCCCGATAATGGCGCGGCCCGGCTCAACAATTACCAGGGGTTGAGGCAGGTTTAAGGCCCGGGCTTCCTCCCTGACCCTGGTAAGGATTGTTTCGGCATAGGCGTTAATCGGCTGGGGATGGTCCTCAGCAGTATAATATATGCCAAAACCGCCTCCCAGATCAAGTTCAGAGGTAATCAAACCCGTCGTTTCTTTAATAGCGGCGGCCAGTTCCATCATAACGGCAGCCGCCTGGTTGTAGGGTTCCAGCTCAAAAATCTGGGAACCTATATGGCAGTGTAAACCTTTGAACTCAATGCCAGGTAAATCTTTGACCCGCCTGGCGGCTTCCAGGGCTTGGCCATTGGGCAGGGTAAAGCCGAACTTGGAATCGATCTGGCCGGTACGAATATAATTATGAGTATGGGCTTCAATCCCCGGTGTCACCCTTAAAATTACCCGCGCTACCTGGCCCCGTTCCGTGCTCAAGCGGCTTAAGAGCTCCAGTTCGGCAAAATTATCGACTACAAACCTCCCTATCCCGGCCTCCAGGGCCTGGCAGATTTCGGCATAGCTTTTATTGTTGCCATGGAAATAAATGTTTTCTACGGGAAATCCGGCCGCGAGGGCCGTGTAAAGTTCACCCCCGGAAACCACATCTAATCCCAGGCCTTCACTGGCGATAATCCGGCACATAGCGGCAGTCAAAAAAGCTTTGCCGGCGTAGATAACCCTGGACAGGCCTTCCTTCACGCCAAAGGCCCGGTAAAACTCCCGGCAGTTGTTACGGATACAGTCTTCATCAAAAATGTAAAGGGGGGTGCCGAACTCCCGGGCGAGCTCGACAACATCGCAGCCTCCGATGGTAAGTTTACCTCTAGAATTTACCTGCATGGTACCCTGTAGGTGCATTAAAACCGGTTACTCCTTTCACCCAGTATATTCTCATTTTAACCGAGGCTGCCTGCCATGTCTAGAAAAATTAAGGGAACCTCTAACGGTTCCCATTTTTGACCTAACTGGCCCGGGGCAGGGCCAGCAACTGGCTGTATACCGCCAAGGTGTTGCGGGCCATTACGGCCGTAGTAAAGTCTTCTTCAGCCAGGCGACGACCGTTCTGGCCCATGGCCGTGCCTACCTCCGGATTGCGAAGCAGGAAGGTTGTGTAGCGGGCTAGTTCCTGGTAGTTACCCATGGAGACTAAAAAGCCGTTATAACCGGGACGGATTATCTCCGGCATACCTCCGGCCCGGCTGACAATTATGGGCCTGGCCGTAGCCATGGCTTCCAGCATTACCAGTCCGAAGGGCTCCTGGAAAGACGACGGGTACAGGCAAACCTCGGCCGCTTTATACACTGCCGGTATTTCCTGCCAGGGGAAGAAGCGGATAAAGACATTTTTTTCGAGGCCCAGGCTGGTAATGAGTTCCTGAATCCAGGCTACTTCCCCCGGTTGTTTCTGGCCCCAGTCGACGGTATTGGTAGTACCGGCCAGAATCAGTAAAACGTTGGGAATTTCCCGGCGGACAAGGTCAAGGGCGCGAATACTCACATCACAGCCTTTGGCACGGCTCATGCGGGCAGGATGAAAAATAAGGCGCCGGCCCCGCCATTCCGGATAAGTAGCATAGATAGACTGGAGTTCCGCCGGGGTAGGCGGCCGAAAAGTAGCCGTATCGGTGCCGTGGTAAACTACCGTCAGCCGCTCGGGGGGATAACCATTTACCATGAGTTCCTGGCGTATGTAATGGCTGACGGCTATAATCTGGTCCCACCCTTGAGCTAGAGTATTCATCTTTGCCCACAGCTCGTCTTCCCAGACATTATGAGCCGTAAGGATAAGAGGCCAGCCGTGCCGGCGGCAGATTTCCTGCAGGCTGGCAGCATGGACGAAACTAAAGTAATGGAAGTTATGGGCGTGAACGATGTCGGGCCTGCATTCCAGTAAAAAGCTTTCCAGTAGATGCTTTATTTCTCCGGCTCTGGCTTCAATGGTTTCCGGGGTTAAAGAGTTCAGATCAAGTAAAGTTGAACGCTTAATGGTTACTCCCCGCCAGCTCTCTCTCTCCGGCGCTCCGGGGGCTGTGGCCGTCAGGAGGCTTACCTGGTGCCCCTGCTGGACCAGGTAAGGGCATAGGAGGGCAAGGTGAGATTCCACTCCCCCGATAATCGGCGGAAATGCCCAGTGTAACATGGCAATGCGCATATTACATCAGCCTCCCTTTATTGATAAAAATATACAATTTAATTTTATATAGAGCTTAAAGGAAAGTCAAGAAAGGACAAATCCATCAGGCTTCGATGATTACTTTAATTGCCCCCTCTTTCTTTAAAACATGGGCAAAGATCCGTCCATCCTTTTCTTCAAAGGCCAGGTCCAGGCGGCTACCGGCGACAGCTAGATTTCTGATTACCACCCTACTGGTACCGGGTATTAATAAGGGCCGGGAAATATAAAGGGTATTCTCCCGCACCTCGATGCCCAGTAAATTCTGTAAGAAGGTAAACAGGCTGCCCACCGCCCAAGCCTGGGGGTCACAGGCAACGGGGTAACGCACCGGGCCGCTCAACCCCCGGCGGGTGAAACCACAAAACAGTTCCGGCCAGCGCCGGTAATTAAAGAAAGAGCTGGCGGCGAAAAGGCCGCCGGCCAGCCGCGATAACTCTTCAAGGCATTGATAGCGGCGCAGGCCGGCAGCGATAATGGCATTATCGTGAGGCCAGACGGAACCGTTATGGTAGCTCATGGGGTTGTATGCTTTTTCATTTTTACTCATGGTACGAATACCCCAGCCGGAATAAAAGTCCCCCGCCAGCAGGCGCCGGGCCACTTTCCGGGCCCGCTCTGGTTCCAGGATGCCGGTGAAAAGGGCGTGGCCGCCGTTGGAGACCAGGGTGGTAAGAGGTCTTTTTTTGCCATCCAGGGCAAAAATTAAGTATCCTTCTTCTTCCAGCCAGAAATCCCGGTTGAAACGCATTTTTAACCTGCTCGCCTGCGCCTTCAGCTCAGTCGCCATTCTCTTGTCCCCCAGGACTGAAAATAAGTGGGCTGCTTCAAGGAGGGCCAGGTAGTAATAGGCCTGGACTTCTACCAGGGCCACAGGTCCTTCGGGGATGCGCCCTTCACGGTCGACTACGGCATCCCAGGAATCTTTCCACCCCTGGTTGGTCAGGCCTGCCGACGATTCCCGCTGGTATTCCAGGTAACCGTCACCATCTAAGTCGCCATAACGCACGCACCAGTGCAGGCAGCGCCTTAAAGGGGTGACCATTTCCTGTAACAGATCCTGATCTAAAGTCCACCTGTAGGCGGCAGCAAGGAGGATAATAAACCACAGGGTGGCATCTATGGAACCATAATATGGACTGTGGGGTACTTCCTGGCAGCGGGTCATCTCGCCCCGCCGCAACTCATGGAGTATTTTTCCCGGCCTTTCTTCCCGCCATTTGTCCACCTGCTTCCCCTGGTAACGGGCCAGGAACCGCAGGGTATGGCGGGCTAGATCCGGGTTTAAGATAAGGGTCTGCCAGGAAGTGATGAGGGAATCCCGGCCAAAAGGAGCGGTATACCACGGTATCCCGGCGGCAATAATTTTCCCCTCCCCGGGATAATCAATTTCCAGGGCCTTCAGGTCGGTGATGGCCGTGCGGAACATATCATTAATAAAATTGTTATCCGTCCAGATCTGGGTGCATTCCTTTTGCCACTGGTGGTAAGAACCGGCCAGCTCTATGGTGGCTGCGGCAAAAAGGTCGCTGATATGCGTGGCCGGGAACATGTTTTGCCCGTCGGGTTCAATCCTTAAGTACAGGTAAAGCTTTTTTTGGGGGCGCAGGGTAAGGTCATAGGTAACTTCCGCCCGGCCCGGCCGGCCTACAATACTGGTCGGTGCCGGTTCGAAGGTAATATGCGTAGTCTGGATCACGTTGTCCAGGCCCAGGTAAGCGAGGATTAACCCCTGGTGGTGAACTTCTGTTTTTAAAAATTCTCCCCGGCGCTGGCGCCGGCTGCCGCGAACTTCAAAAACATCCCGGAAATCAGCACCGATGGTAAAATGAAGGTTTAAATTTACGGGGAAAGGATTAAAATTGATTAAGCGTAAACGCTGGTAGAGGGCCCCTTTAATCAGCCGCAAAAGGCGGAGGTGGATGGACTGGGCTGGTACTACTTTACCATCACTCAGAGCAAAAACGGGATTGGTTAATTCAATCTGGGTAAAATGGCTGTCGCGCACAGAGGAGGAAAGGAAAACAGGCCGCCACCCGCCAGCGGTGAGTTCCAGGCAGTTTAGATAACGGGTATCATTATAATACAGGCCCAGGCTGCTGTTGTCCTGGTCAATAATGGAACCATCCGGCAGGGAAATAAGGAAAATATTCCCTTCTTTTAGGACTTCTGTCCGGGGTTCCAATACACATGGACTATTGCGTAAATCCAGGGACGTTTCCAGCATATATCACCCTCCTGTGTGTTTTTAGAAAGATTGAGCGGTTTTTTGGAATTTATTTCCAATATATAAAACGTAATATTTGCATTTCGTTACCAGTATGATATAATAAATATGATATAATTAATTTGTATATCCTGGAACGCTGAATTGCGGTGCAACAGCCGTAAGCGGGGGACCCATTTTTCCGGGGTGAATCTTGCCGGTTAATTCCGGTGAGTAGGGCTAACCTTCAGCCCGAATCCGTCAGCTAACTTCGTAAGCGTGGAAGGGGATATATCGATACTTACATACCCCGGTCCCTCGGGGTTTAATTTTATTTTTAATTTTATTTTAAAGGAGTGAAGTAGGTCTCGACAATAGGCACAGGCTAAAAGGAGGTATGCTAAGTGGCTAAAAAACAGGCTGCTAAAATTATTATGGTTTCCAACCGGGGTGCCTACAATTTGCAAGCCACTGACAGCGGTATCCAACCTGTACCGGCCATCAGCGGCCTCGTCTCGGCGGTAGAACCATTCTTAAAGGAAAAGGGTGGTGTCTGGGTTGCCTGGGGCGGGCGCGATGCGCCACAGGACAATACTCCCGGGGTACGTTTACCGGTTCCCCAGGACGATCCGGCCTATACCTTCCGGGAGGTTCCCCTGACTGCCGAGGAAATAAAGCTTTATTACCACGGTTTTACCAACAGTGCCCTGTGGCCCCTGTGCCATTATTTTTTAGAAAAGTGTTGTTATAACTCCCTGGAATGGGAAACATATGTTAAAGTCAACGCTAAATTTGCCGATGCTGCACTTATGGAAGCCAGGGAAGGCGATACCGTCTGGGTCAACGACTATCACCTGGCCCTGGTACCGGCCCAAATCCGCCACCGCAAGCCGCAATTAAAGCAGTTCTTTTTCTGGCATATCCCCTTTCCCCACCACGATCTCCTGGCCACCCTTCCCTGGGCGCCCCAATTCTTGCGCGGTCTCCTGGGCACCGATGTCCTGGGCTTTCATTTGCAATCTTATGTCGATAATTTCCTGAATGCCGTCGCCACCCTGCTGGATGCCCGGGTGGATTTTGAGCACAATGTTGTCTACTGGCAACAGCGGCGCATCCATGTCGGTGCCTGGCCCATGGGTGTCGATTACCAGGCCTTCCAGCGCCAGGCATTAGATCCGGCTACCCGGGCCCGGGCTAGAGCCTTGCGCAGCCAGTTTGGTGTTGAACACCTGGCCCTGAGTGTAGAAAGGCTGGATTATACCAAGGGTATCCTGGAAAGGCTGCTGGCCTGGGAACGCCTGCTGGAAGAAGTACCCGAATGGCGCGGCCGGGCGGCCCTGGTCCAGATTGCCGTACCCAGCAGGACGGCCGTACCGGCCTACCGCCAGCTAAAGGAAGAAGTAGAAGCTGCCGTGGGCCGGATCAACGGCCGCTTCAGCGAAGGTAGTTATCGCCCCGTCCACTACTTCTGGCGGGGCCTGCCCCGACAAGAATTGGTAGCCTATTACCTGGCAGCCGATGTCATGATGGTTACGCCTTTGCGTGATGGCCTGAACCTGGTGGCTAAAGAATATGTAGCTTCCCGATATGACGGCAGCGGGGTCCTGGTCTTAAGCCGCTTTGCCGGTGCCGCCCAGGAATTGAAGGGTGCCGTTCTCGTCAACCCATACGATATTGATGGCATGGCCATGATTTTAAATACAGCCCTGAACATGAGCCGTGCCGAGCAGGAAAAAAGAATGCGCCTGATGCAGGAAAAGGTACGCCGCCATGATATCCGCTGGTGGTTGACCTGTTTCCACCAGGCCATGATGGCCCGGGAAGGGGAAACACCCAGTGTCTCCGGCTCAGCTAGCAGCTAAAGTCCGTGATTACCCCGAAGTGCTCCTTATGTGTGACTATGACGGCACCCTTGTACCCCTGGCGCCCCGGCCAGAGCTGGCCCGTCCCAATATTCATCTCCTGACCTTGCTGCGGCAGCTGGTATCCAGGCCAGGCTTCCACCTGGCCATAATTAGTGGCCGGGGTCTAAAGGACCTGCAGGAGTTGCTGCCAGTGGCAGGGCTTTATCTTGCCGGCCTGCACGGGGCAGAGGTAGCTACACCGGAAAGGCAGGTAATCAATCTCCTGCCCTCCGGGCAAGAAGATATCCCCTGGAAAGATATTTTTAGGCTGGCCTGCCAGATAATAGCAGATATTCCTGGAGTTTTTGTAGAAAATAAAGGTGAAGCTATAGCCCTACATTACCGCCTGGCTGACCCAAAGCTAGCTGCGATAGCCTTAAAACAGTTTCGCCGGGCCATGCAGCCCTTTTTAAATAACAATGTCGAACTGCTTTCCGGTCATAAAGTGCTGGAAGTTCGTCGCCGGGGCATAAACAAGGGCTTGGCGGTAGCCTACTTCACCAGGCAATGGCCCCGGTCATTACCCGTCTATTTAGGCGATGACCGGACCGATGAAGATGCCTTCGCTGCTTTGCCCGCCGGCGGCCTGGCCATCCGCGTAGGTAACGAGGTTGCCAGCAAAGCCCGCTATTTTTTACCATCCCCGGCAGAAGTTGTTCAGTTCCTGGAGCTTCTGATCTCTTTATAATAAAAGACCAAGTCTATCCCGGACCCGAGAACAATAAAAATTTTAAAATCCTGAGAACGAGGTGATATTTGTTGTCAACGGTACAGAAAGCCATCATTCCAGCTGCCGGATGGGGCACCCGCTTCCTGCCGGCCACCAAGGCCCAGCCCAAAGAAATGCTACCAATTGTTGACAAGCCAGCCATCCAATTCATAGTCGAAGAAGCCGTTAATGCTGGAATAGAGGACATCCTCATTATTACCGGGAAAAACAAACGGGCCATTGAGGATCATTTTGACCGTTCCCTGGAACTGGAGAACCTCCTGCGGGAAAAGGACAAAGAAGACCTGCTGGCCCTAGTGGAAAAGGTGGCTGAACTGGCCGATATCCACTATATAAGGCAGAAGGAACAGCTGGGGTTGGGACATGCCGTTTACTGTGCCCGTAAATTTATCGGCCAGGAGCCCTTTGCCGTCCTGCTGGGGGACGACATCATCGTGAACCACCCCTCATGCCTGGAACAGATGCTGGAAGTTTACAATGAAGTTAAGTCTGCAGTAATTGCTGTCCAGGAAGTACCCCGGGACGAAGTCAACCGTTACGGCGTCATCGAACCCCTGGAAATCAACGGCCGTCTCATCGAGGTTAAAGACCTGGTAGAAAAGCCGCGGCCGGAAGAAGCCCCTTCTAACCTGGCCGTAATCGGCCGTTATATCCTGGTGCCGGAAATCTTCCCCCTCCTGGCCGGGGTAAAACCTGGGGCCGGTGGTGAAATCCAGCTAACCGATGCCCTTCGCCTGCTGGCGCAGCAACAACGGGTTTATGCCTACCGTTTCCAGGGTAAGCGTTACGATATCGGTGATAAATTGGGCTTTCTCCAGGCTACCGTAGAATTCGCCCTGGCCCGCCCGGACCTGGCCGGGCCCTTCCGGGAATACCT
The DNA here is from genome assembly GCF_006538365.1 of Moorella sp. E308F. Lineage (NCBI taxonomy): Bacteria > Bacillati > Bacillota > Clostridia > Neomoorellales > Neomoorellaceae > Neomoorella > Moorella sp. E308F. The sequence goes on from NZ_BJKN01000002.1 coordinate 773,161, forward strand.
GACGAGTATAATCTCTTGGTCCCCGGGTAATCTGGAGGTTGCTGCCGGCAAAGAAAAGTGAGCACCATACGCCCCCTGGCGGTTCTACCAGGGGGCGTAGTTTTATACCGCTACGGCGTTACTCCATTTACCGCAGCGGTCGCCCCAACGGGCCAGGACCTGCCGTCCTTCTCGCAGTTCCACCACTTCACAGTGATTGGCGCAACCCTGGCACTCAAAACCACCGGTACGGAATTCCCGCTCGGTAAGATCAAAGCCCCTAAAGGTGCTTGCTTTAGGCTGCATTTCCCTGGCCAGCAGGGCGGCCCCAAAGGCTCCCATGACACCGTAGTGTTCGGGGACGATTACCTCCGTCCCCAGGGCACGGTTAAAAGCCTGGCGCATGCCAGCATTGGCCGCCACCCCACCCTGGAAAACAACAGGCGGCAGGATTTCTTTCCCTTTGCCGACGTTATTTAAGTAGTTACGTACCAGAGCCTCACATAAACCAGCGAGGATGTCCTCAAGGGGATGACCCTGCTGTTGTTTGTGAATCATATCGGATTCGGCAAAGACGGCGCAGCGCCCGGCAATACGCACCGGACTTTTGGCCTCCAGGGCGCGGCGACCGAAGTCTTCAATGGGGATCCCTAAGCGGGCCGCCTGCTGGTCCAGGAAGGAGCCGGTACCGGCCGCGCAGACGGTATTCATGGCAAAGTCCGTTACTATGCCTTGGCGGAGGATGATAATCTTAGAATCCTGGCCGCCAATCTCCAGAACTGTCTGCACCCCGGGCACGGAGAAGCTGGCGGCCACGGCATGGGCGGTAATTTCATTTTTGATCACATCAGCCCCTACCATAACAGCTGCCAGGGAACGGCCGCTGCCGGTAGTACCGACACCTGCGACGCATGTACCTCTGCCTAAAGTAGCTGCAACCTGGTGTAAGCCTTCCTGGATGGCCTGGATTGGCTGGCCGCGGGTACGCAGGTAGACGGTGGTAAGTACCTGCCCCTGTTCATCCAGGGCTACAACGTTGGTGCTCACCGAGCCAACATCTATACCAAGGTAAATCGTTAGCATTCTTTATCAACTCCTCCAAAATTAACTCTATCGCAGGCTGGCATTGTCTCCCTCGCTACCTGTGCCCTTGTGGAGCGCCCTTCTGCCAGCGGAGCATATCTACGAAGGCTTCCAGGCGAGTCTGCAGGCCGGCTTCGCCCGTCTGTTCATCCAGGTAAATAGTCATCACGGGTATGCCATTAGCCTCCTGGACAGACGGCATCACGGAGTGGGCGACTATTTCCGGCATGCAGGTAAGGGGTGCCAGCTGAATGATGCCGTTGCAACCCTGCCGGGCAAAGGTAACTGTATCCCCTACCGATTCCCAGCCATGGCCGCCGACAAAGTGGTTGAGAAAGGGCGGGGCTGTTTTTTCCGGGTTGTGGCCGGGCAGGGGCAGGAGACCTTTAAACAGGTTATCATTAATCCAGCGGCTGAGGAAAAGCCCCCGGACCACTTCTACCCCCAGAGCCCCCAGGCGCCTTTCGATATTCAGGTTAACCAGGGGTTCGAGGACGGTATAGATTTCGCCAACAATACCCACCCGCAGCACCGGGCCGTTGGTATGCCGGGGTATTTTCGCCATTTCGCTTTTTACTTTTTTAACGATCCTTTTAATCTCCCCGCTGCTGCCGGCCGCGTCTAGCTCCCGCAAAGCGCGCTGGAAGACGGCATCGGCCTGACCGGGCTTTGCTTCCCTGGGCCGCAGTCGTTGCAATTCCTGTTCCAGGGAATCGACAGCGCAGGCCTTTTGCCAGGCCAGGATTACCCCGCGTACCCCCTCCTGCCAGGGCCTGCGGTTCAAGTATTTAACTTTATCCCAGACTTCAGAAAAATGAACATCCGGTGGTTCAAAGACCACCATCTCATAGTCGCAGCCGATGTCCCGGAGGATCTCCCGCTGCACCTGGGCGTAATACCCGATGCGGCAGGGCCCCACCCCGCCGGCCATGACGATGGTATCGGCGCCCAGTTCTTTTGCCTCCAGGAAATTACCTAGGTTGACCTTTAAGGGCAGGCAGGCCGATTCCGGCGCATGGCGCACGCCCAGTTCCATGGTGCGGCGGGTGCAGGGCGGTGGGACCACCACCTCCAGGCCGATGCCTTCCAGGGCTGCCTTCAAGACCAGCCAAAGGTGGCCCATATGGGGAAAAGTTACCTTCATGCGGTTCGCCTCCGGCAGAGCATATCCATGAAAGCCTCCAGCCTTGTATTGAGGCCGGCCTCGCCGGTATGCTCGTCTAAAGTCACCAACAAAAAGGGCTTGCCCCGGCGGCGAGCATAGCGTTCGGCCAGGTCGCCCACCAGGGAATCGGGACCGCAGCCAAAGGCCGTCAGGTGAATCAGGCCGGCAACGTTTTCCTGTTCCATCAGGTACAGGGCCGCCCCCATGATTTTCCGCCCCAGGGTCCAGTAGAGGCGTTTCGGTAGCTGCCGGCAGGCTGTTTCTACCTGGAGAGTGGTTAAATTTTCGGGTAAAATCACCTTTCCTCCTAACTTTTTCACCTTTCCGGGGATATCCATGCCAAGGTATTGGTCATAGAGAAGGTAACCGTGGCCAATAACCCCTATCTGCAAAGCGTCGCGGCTCTCTTTGCCCTGGCTGGAACCAGAACGGTAAACTCCTGAAGCCGGCTCTTCCTCTCTGCAGTCAGCTGCAGCCATACTATCTCCCTGCTGCCCGGCCAACCAGGCGTGGTAACGGGCCTCCGCTGCCGCTGTTGCCAGATCGACACGATATCCCTTCACCCCCAGTGACCTGGCCATTCCCTGCACAGCCGCAGCCAGGCCTTCCTCAGGCCGGCGGGCAAGATTGACCGTAGTATCGATAATGGGCGGGCAGGGCTTTAAGGCCGCCCGCAGCATGTCAGGCAGGCCCATGAGTTTGGGGCAGATAAAGCTCTTTTTTTCCACACTGACCAGCCGGGGTACAAAAAGGGCATCTACCCGAGAGGCCAGCCAGGCAGCGTGACCGTAATAGACCTTTACCGGCAGGCAGGCTTCGGCTACTGCCAGGCTTACCCCCAGGTCCATAATTTCCCTGCAAGTTGGTGGCGAAACTATCACTTCGGCTCCCAGGGCCTCAAAAAAGGTTTCCCACCAGGGGCCGTAGTAATAATAAAAGAGGGCGCGCGGCACCCCCAAACGCCACTTTTTATTTTTCACGGTTATCATCCTCGTCTTTCATAAATTGCGACCAGATGCGTTTTTCCCGCTCTAAGGGCTTGCGGGCCGGTTCCGGGTAGGGTTGCCGGTCTATGTCAAGGGGGTGGAGAGCACGAGGACGTAATTTTTGTAAGGGAACCGGTGGCCGCACAAAAATATCTTTTAATGCACTGCCGTTAAAGGGTATCAGGGGCCAGAGATAGGGCAGGCCGAATGATTTGGTAGTAAGCAGCAATAAAAAGGCCCCAAGGGTCACGGCCACAAAACCGGGCAGGCGGAACAGCCCTACGCCGGCTAACAAGGCAATCCGTACCAGGGTATTGGCCATACCCAGTTCGTAGCTTGGCGTCGAAAAGATACCGACGGCGGCAATGGCCATATAAAGAATTACTTCCGGGTTAAAAAAACCTACCGCCACGGCAATATCGCCTATCAACACAGCGGCTATTAATCCTAAAGCCGTGGCCAGGGCTGTAGGGGTATGAATGGCCGCCATGCGCATAAGGTCAATGCCCAGTTCGGCAAGGATAAATTGCCATACCAGGGGGATAGCCCCTAATTTTTTAGGCCCGATCCATGACAGGCCAGGAGGTAGCAGTTCCGGCTTTAAGACAACGAGAAGCCACAGTGGTGGTAAAAATACGGATATAGCGACGCCTAAGAAGCGCACCGTGCGTAAAAAAGTACCAATCAGAGGGGCCTGGCGAAATTCTTCGGCGTGCTGGAGATGGTGGAAAAGGGTTGCCGGGAGGATCATGACGCTGGGAGAAGTATCCACCATCACCAGGACGTGCCCCTCCAGGAGATGGGCGGCGGCCACATCCGGCCGTTCGGTATAGCGTACCCGCGGGAAGGGATTCCAGAAACTTCCCGGGCCAATAAACTCCTCCAGGGATTTTTCCGCCATGGGCAATCCATCCATTTTAATTGCTTTAATTCTTTCTTTAATGGTATCCACCAGGCGCGGGTTGGCGATATCCTTGATATAAACTATGGCCACGTCAGTTTTTGAACGGCTGCCCACTTGCAGGATTTCGGTTCGCAGTTTGGGGTCACGGATGCGGCGGCGCAAAAGGTTGGTATTAAATAAAAGGGTTTCAACAAAATTGTCGCGGGAACCGCGGACTACCCGTTCCAGGTCTGATTCCTCTGGATTGCGGGCGGGATACTTCCGCACATCTATCAAGATAACCTTATCAAAGCCGTCAACAATCATTACAACGCCGCCGCAGAGAATTTTATCGACAGCTTTATGCAGGTCATCCAGGGCTTCGACTTCAATGTAGCTTAGATACTGCTTATAAAGCTTAAAAAAAGCATCGGGGGCCAGGTCCTCCCGCTCCAGCCGGGAGAAAGAGATGAGGAGATAGGTCATAATATCATCTTTGACCAGACCGTCAATATAAAACAGTGTCGCTTTGCGGCCGGCAAAGGTAATATTGCGCCTGACGACGTCAAAGCTTTCGCCGACACCCAACTCCTTGCTAATCCAGTCGACGTTGACATCAGCTTTTTTATCAACTTTGACAATATCCCCTGAGATGGTCATTTGTTTGTGTTTTCACCCCTTCTAGCCCCGGGGATTAAATAAAACGGCCATCGTAAAACCAAAAATTACTGCTGCCGCAATACCTGCAGCCCCGGCGGTGATACCACCGCTGAAGGCGCCCAGGAGCCCTTTAGCCTGGACGGCTTCGAGGGTACCCTGGGCCAGGTTATGGCCAAAACCGCTGATGGGGATAGTAGCTCCCGCCCCACCGATTTTCACCAGGGGGCCATAGAGGCCCAGGGCGCTTAAAATAGCCCCACCCGTAACAAAACCTACCAGGATATGGGCCGGTGTTACCTTGTATGGCGTCAGATCCATAATGAGCTGCCCCACCAGGCAGATGAGGCCGCCAATAAGAAAGGCCATCACGATACTCAACTAGTTATACCTCCTGTAGGCTTTAGCATAATCTTGCCCAAATCCCTCCGGCTTTTTTACTCATTTTCTGCCTATAATTTTTCTATCACCACGCCGTGGCCGATGCCGGGGATGGATTCCCCCTGCTGGGTTGCCGTTGTGCTCAACAGAGCCCCGGTACCGACCCCCAGGATGCGCTTATAGCGGCCTTCATTTAGTTTACCCATTAAATGGCCGGCAAAAACCACCGCCGAGCAGGCACAGCCGCTGCCGCCGGCATGGGTATCCTGGCGTTCGTGATCATAAATTAGGATGCCGCAGTCGCTGTAGTTCTTGGAGACATCGTACTTTTGCTCGCCCAGGAGTTTTGTAGCAATATCATGCCCGACCCGGCCCAGGTCACCGGTAATAATCAGGTCATAATCAACAGGGCCACGGCCGGTATCCTGGAAGTGGCGGACAATGGTATCGACGGCCGCCGGAGCCATGGCTGAACCCATATCATTGGGGTCCTTGATCCCCACATCCAGTACCCGGCCGATGGTGGCATGGGTGACGCGGGGCCCGTTGCCCGCCGGCGCCATTAAAACGGCTCCGGCCCCGGTTACCGTCCACTGGGCCGTCGGCGGTCGCTGCACGCCCTGCTCGGTAGGAAAGCGGTACTGGCGTTCCGCCGTATCATAGTGGCTGCTGCAGGCCGCCACTACGTGGTGGGCAAAACCGCCGTCAATGAGCATGGCTGCCAGGGCCATCCCCTCATACATTGTGGAGCAGGCCCCGTACAGGCCCAGGAAGGGTATCCCCAGGCTCCGGGCGGCATAGTTGGCGGAAATGGTCTGGTTTAACAGATCTCCGGCCAGGAGGAAATCGATATCCTGGGGTTTAAGCTGAGCCTTGGCGATTACCATTTTGACGGCTTCTTCCAGCATTTTGCGCTCGGCCTTTTCCCACGTTTCCTCACCAAAGTAGCTGTCGTCAATAACCATGTCAAAGGTGTTGCCCAGGGGTCCCTCCCCTTCCTTGGGACCAACAACTGTTGCCGTAGCAACAATGACCGGCGGGTTGGCAAACTGGATGGTATGTTGCCCTACTCTTTTGGGTGCGCTCAAGGGTCGTCACTCCTACTTCAGGAAATAAGCAATAAGGCCTATTAAGACGGAAACTATAAAACCGTATACAAGTACCGGCCCGGCAATGTTAAACATCCTCGCCGCCACGCCAAAGACGAAACCCTCCCGTTTATACTCCATGGCCGGTGCCACGATGGAGTTGGCAAACCCGGTAATGGGGATAATAGAACCGGCACCGGCGACTTTGCCAATTTCATCGTATACCCCCAGGCCGGTCAGGAAGGCCCCCAGGAAAACCATAACTATTACTGTTGCCGAAGCAGCATCCCTGGGGTTTAAACCGGCAGAAGCAAAAATAAGGGTAATGATCTGGGCCAGGGCCGAGATGATCCCCCCGACCCAGAAGGCATTGAGGGCGTTAACAAGAACCCTGGGCCTGGGTTTAACGCTGTCGGCCAGGCGCTGGTAGGCCTGCTGGTCGTAGGTCTGTTTTTGCTGCTTTACCTGTTCCGCCAGGGTCAGGGGCTTCTTGGGCGGCCCCGGCTGTTTGGTACTGTCAGCCATTACCCTCACCTCGGATTTTTATCGCTCGGCTATATTATCAACCGCTGGGAGCACTGTTTATACGTAAAAAGTCAACCGCTGGCTAATTATGCCAGTAGTTGACTTTACTCAAATACTTACATAAAATTTTTACTAAGATTGGCGAGGGAGTTGAGACATCTTTTGAAACATCGGCCATATTACGGGTTTATCGGCAATGGTGAAACAGCCGCCCTTATTGCTCCTGACTTTTCCATTGCCTGGCTGTGCGTGCCACGTTTTGACAGTTTTCCCCTTTTCGCTGCCGCCCTGTGCCCGGAAAGTGGCGGTAGCCTGCGCCTAAACATTGAACCCAAAATAACGCCTGTAAGCCAGCGCTACCTACCGGAAAGCAATGTTCTGGAAACTATTGGTAAAGGCCATGGCCTGCAGGTTACTGTTCTGGACTTTATGCCATGGGGCTACCACCATTTGAGTCGCCTAATTATTCTAGAAAATACCGGCACAGTAACTTTAAAGCCCAGGGTAGATTGGGTGGCCCGGCCCATTGTTACCAGTGTCCATACTTTTAAAGTCCGGTTCCAGGGATCTTTTCAATTTATCTCCGGTCCCGAAGGCGCAGCCTGCATTGGCATGGCCGGTTCACCGGGACCTACTTCCACCCTGACTTTAAAACCGGGTGAAAAGCATCGTTTCTGGCTGGTTCTGGCTTACGGCTCCAGTTTAACCCTGGCCCGCCAGCACTGGACGGCGGGCTTCTACAGCTCCCTGGAAGAAAATCTCACCTGGTGGCGCCAGTGGCTGAGGAAAGCCCGGCGGCCCCATACTACTAACCCGGAAGTTATGGAAGCATACTACCGCAGCTTGATGGTTTTAAAACTCCTAACCTACGAGCGTACCGGCGCCATTATTGCGGCCCCGACCACCTCTTTTCCCGCCGTACCCGGCGGCAACGACAACTGGGACTACCGCTATTGCTGGCTGCGAGACGGGTATTTCACCGCCCTGGCCTTTGATGCCGCCGGCTATCATGAGGAAGCACGCAATTTCTATGAATTCGCCCTTTCTTTACAACAGCCCGACGGAGGCTGGTATATGCCCCTGGTACCTGTGGAAGGAAGGGGTGGTACCGAATACATCGCCGCAGACCTAGCCGGCCCCAATGGGGAAAAACCTATTCGCTTCGGCAACGCTGCCATGCACCAGATTCAGCTGGATAATGCCGGTAACGTCCTGGACGGCCTGTGGAACCACTATCTGGCCACCCGGGACCGGGAATATATCCGCTCCCGCTGGGATGCCATCCGCCGGGCGGCCATCTGGCTGGAAAATTACTGGGACCAGCCGGAAAACGGCATCTGGGAAATCCGCGAACGCAAGGATCACTGGTTATATGGTAAAATCCTCTGCTATGCTGGTTTAACAGCCGCCTCCCATTTATCTATCGAAATGGGGCGGTTGCAGTGGGCCGGCCGGTGGCACCGGGCGGCAAGTCGCGTCCGCCGCCAGCTCCTTATCCACGGCTGGTCGGCAGAGCGCCAAGCCTACCTGCAGCATTACGGTCCTGACGCTCCCCTGGATATATCCGTGCTGGCCTTGGAATTTTATGGTTTACTGGCAGCCAACCACCCCCGTTTACAGAAGACGGTAGCCGCCATGGAAAAGCTTGCGCCTGTTGCCAGGGGCGAGTCTTCAGGCCGGGGCGGGCTTAATATGTGGGGCGGGATCGCCCGTTTTGAACACGCGGCTATTCCTTTTTACCTGCCCACCCTGTGGCTGGGGCGCTATTACCTCCACGCCGGCAACTACGAGCGGGCGCATGAACTATTACAGGTCTGCCTGGATAATGCTACTGACCTTTACCTGATGGCCGAACACTTCGACCCCCGGACCGGCGAGCAGTGGGGCAATTTTCCCCAGGGTTTCAGCCACCAGGAAATAGTCCGGTTCTTGCTTGACTACGCCTACCGGGAGGAATAACAAAGGGCTCCGGGTATATCCGGAGCCCAACAGCATTTTTTCCTTCTAACTTACCTGGGCGGCCGTCTCCCTCTAATTCCCCAGGGCCTGGACGGGAGCGGGGATACGGCCGCCGCGCCGGATCATGGCCGCTGGGCTGAAGTTGTTGACGCGCATTACCGGCGCACGTCCCAGGAGGCCGCCAAATTCTACCATATCCCCGGGCTTTTTCCCCGGTACAGGTATGACCCGGACGGCCGTGGTTTTATTGTTAATCATGCCGATTGCCGCTTCATCGGCAATGATGGCAGCAATAACTTCCGCCGGCGTATCACCCGGGACGGCGAACATATCCAATCCCACCGAGCAAACGGCGGTCATGGCTTCAAGTTTTTCAAGGCTTAAAGCGCCGCTCTCCACCGCCCGGATCATGCCGTTATCTTCACTCACCGGGATAAAGGCGCCGCTTAAGCCCCCGACGTAGGAAGAAGCCATGGCCCCCCCTTTTTTGACCGCGTCATTGAGTAAAGCCAGGGCGGCCGTGGTGCCGTGGGCGCCACAACGTTCCAGTCCGATGGCTTCCAGAATTTCCGCCACGCTGTCCCCCAGGGCATTGGTAGGAGCCAGGGAAAGGTCGACAATGCCGAAGGGCACTCCCAGGCGGGCCGAAACCTCCCGGCCCACCAGTTCTCCCATGCGGGTCACTTTAAAGGCTGTATTTTTAATAATTGTTGCGAGCTTACCCAGGTCGGCCTCCGGGTGCTGGCGTACTGCCGCCAGGACAACCCCCGGACCGCTGATGCCGACATTCAATACGCACTCTGGCTCACCAGGGCCGTGGAAGGCCCCGGCCATAAAGGGATTGTCTTCGGGGGCGTTGCAAAAAGTTACCAGTTTGGCGCACCCGATCCCACCCCTATCAGCCGTAAGCTGCGCCGTCTCTTTAATCAATTGGCCCAACTCGGCGATGGCGTCCATATTCATCCCGGCCCTGGTGGTGGCCACATTGATGGAGGCGCAAACGCGCTCCGTGGTGGCCAGGGCTTCCGGTAGAGAATTAAAGATGGCCCGGTCACCTTTAGTAAAGCCTTTATGTACCAGGGCAGTAAAGCCGCCGATGAAGTTCACGCCTACCGCTTCTGCCGCCCGGTCCAGGGTCCGAGCCAGAGGGGTGAGGTCGCTTTCTCCCGAAGGTTCACCCACCTGGGCTATGGGGGTTACGGCTATACGCTTATTAACAATGGGGATGCCATAAGCAGTCGCCACTTCTTCGCCAACAGCAACAAGTTTATCTGCCAGGCGGGTTATTTTATCGTATACGCGGCGGCAGGTTTCCTTAAGACTTCCGGTGGCACAATCACGCAGGCTGATACCCAGGGTAATGGTCCTGATATCCAGGTTTTCTACCTGGACCATGCGGATGGTTTCTAAAATTTCTTCCGGGGTAAATGAAAATAGAGTCGGCATTGTTTTCCTCCATCTTTGAATGGGAGAAGGCTTATCATTTAGTTGCGGGCTTACCATCATTTAACCTCATGGGGGCTGCGGTTAGATGCGGTGCATAAATTTGAAGACTTCCGCCTGCTGCATTGTCACCTGGACACCCAGTTCCTCGCCCCTGGCTTTGAGTTGTGTTTGCAGGTCAAAAAAATCAAGATTACTATCTTTCAGGTCTACAACCATGATCATGGTAAAAAATTCCTGCAAAATGGTCTGGCTGATATCGAGGATATTCACATTGGCCGCCGCCAGGACGGCGGTTATACCCGCTAAAATTCCCACCCTGTCCTGGCCTAAAACTGTGATGATGGCCCGGCCGTCGGCAACTGTCATGATTTTTCACCCCCGCAAAAATCCTCCAGTACCGCTTCCAGTTCAGCGGCATCGGCTTCCAGCCAGCCCCGGGTGAAGAGAGCCAGGCCACGGAAAAATTCAGTCCGGGCAGCCCCTTGGATATCGCTACATAAGGCCGGTACCCATTGCTCCAAATGTTCCTTCAAAAAGCGCCGCTGCCCCTGCAGAAATTCAGTTGCCTCTTCACCGGCCTGGACTTTTGCGGCCGCTGCCTGGCTGAGCCAGGCCATGAATTCCATTTCCAGGCCCAGGTGGTCGTCCGGCTCCCGGTTTTTCTTTTTACTCTCCAGGCCAAAAGAACGATAAAACTCCCTTACCGCCAGGGTTTCCTCGCCAAATAGGAGATGCTCCTTGGAGCGATATACTGACTCCCAGGGCGGCGCCTCCAGGTGACCGGGACCGACGAAAAGGCGGTTGTAATCCTCCTGGAGTTCCTGCTGGTAGGCTTCCATGTCACCGGCCCGGGCCGTTAACTCGGCCTGCATCTGCCGGCAACCTGCGGCCAGCATGGGATTATCAATACTGGCAGGTAGTTCGGCGAGGAGTTGCTCCTCTACCAGGGCGGACAACAGTTCCTTTCCTGGCCCTTCCTGGTAGAGCCGGGCCAAGAAAAGGTAAATCAGTTCCCGCCCCTGGAGCCACTCAAGTAATAATTCCTTGTCCATAAAATCTCCCATCCTTTCTACCCTGGCCCGGGCAGGTTCCGGGTCAGGTAACAGCGCAGGCACTCAGTGGCCCCGGCGCTGGCCTGGAAGGTTTCCCCGCAGGTCGCACAAAGGTGTTCGCGGGCTGTAGCCAGATTAAAAGTTGCCTCGTCGGCCACAGCTTCTATGGCCATATCCTCCCCCCAGGTTAGGCTGTGCTGGGGGCAGACTGCCAGGCACAGGCCGCAGTGGTTGCAGCGGGCCGGGATAAACCTTAACTCCCCTTCGCCCAGGGTCAGAGCACCGGCGGGACAGAGGCGGCTGCAGATATTACAGAGGTAGCAGGGACCGGCCAGTTCCAGGGAGGCCAGGGGTAAACGGGCCCTCGTCGGGTAGCCTGTTTCAGGCCGTACTCGCTGTAAGGCCTCCCTGAGGATGGACATCCTCTCCCCGGGAAAAACTGCCTGTTTCTTACCCGGACCCGGGGCTGGTGTCGCTGCTTTAACTCCCGGCACTTTGATCCCCCGTACCAAGGAGCGGAAAAATTCGCGCCTGCCCATGGCAGCCGGGGCTGCGTGGGATGCCTGGCCTTCTCGATGCTTTGGGGCCGGAGCCGGTGTAAGGGTAGTCCCCTGCACCAGACGATCGTGTGGCAGGCCCAGGGCCGCCAGGGTCCTTTGTGCCCAGGCAAAGGAAGCCTTAAAAAGCTCCTGCCCCTTCTCTCCCCAGGGACAGGCAGAGCAATCCTCGGGCCGGTAGCGAAACCCTGTTTTGCCCCTTGCGGCCAGGGCGACCATTATTTCCGGAGCCACTGCCCCCAGGCAGGGAACCATAAAAAAGCCTTGCGGCAGGCTCTTTTCCCGACCCCGGGTGCAGGAAAAAATTACTTGCCCGGTGGCAGCAATAATCTCCTGACCCCGGGCGAGAATGAAGGCGTGGGTTTGCTCTGGATCTTCCAGGGCCCCGGTAGGGCAGGCCACGGCACAAAGGCCGCAGCGCCGGCACTCTTTCAACCCGGGCCGGCCGTTTTGCAGCTCAATCCCATCAACCGGGCAGACCTCCAGGCACTTCTGACAGGTCGCCCAGGGCGACAGGGTGCGGATACATTTTTCAGCACGCAAGCGTACCTGACCCAGCCCCGTCAAGGCGCTGGCAAGGGTTTCGAGATCCAGTTTCCCCACCCCCAATTCCTGTATAAAAGCGGGCCTCATCCAGCCCGCTTTTCATTAACTCCTCAATTTATATTATCGTACTTTCCTGCCTGATGGTCAAGGAGTGGGAAGGAACTGTAACCGGCCCGTCAATAGCCGGGCCATTTCACCAGAAGCGTGAGATTAATTTAGTCTACTATATCTTCCCCAGCCATCTCCGCCAGCATGCGTTCTTGAAAATAATTATCTTCGGCAGGATTATAGTGGTTACCCTGCAAATTTTTCAGTAACTCCTGGCGTTCTTCATTGCTTAAAAAACTACTGATAGCTTTTAATTCCCCAGGCAGGATTTCCTTAAATATAAAGAGTAACTTTTCTGTCCTGTTATCCCTCAAAAAACCGCGCACTTCATCCCATACTGACTCGCCAGCAAAATTCATTTACATCAACCCCCGTAAGTTATAAATTCAAATAAAGCTTTAGCAGCTGCTTCCGGGCCTTTTATTTCATATCCGTGCAGGCCCAACTGGGTACGTAACTGCCCTATTTTGACACCCCTGGCAAGCATCTGGCTAAAATATTGTCTGGCCAGAGCATCATGCTGGTCCCGCTTCTGGGGGGCACCAAAGGGGTTGGCAAAATAAGTATGCACCAGACCTTCTTCATCAGTGGTACCCTTGGAAAGCCGGGCACCCTCGCTAAAGACCTCCAGGGCTGTATCGACGTCATTAAACAACTCTATATGGGGATGCTTGTTATCTACCGGTTCATAATTATTAGCGTACAGGAATAGATCTACAGGATACCCCCTGGTAACTTCCTGGTAGTTAGTAATGGGGATTACCAGGCGGGCGTTTTTTTTATGAGGGTTCATGAAGATACTGCGGTCAATCTCCGCATAGGGAAAACCCGGGGCTAAATCATCCAGGCGGACAAAGGCGCCAATTTCTGTCCCGATGCCCACCACCTCTCCTTCAGGGGTTATCCTTAAGGATCCCATATCATCAAAAATAACTGTTAAGCGACGCATATAGTCCGTGGCCAGAACGCGAAAGGCTTCCAGGGATTCTGATTTGCCAGCACCGCTATCACCGACCAGGACCACGTTGGCACTAGCCCCTGTCCGTAAAACAATTCGCGCCATAGCACCATGAACAGGTAAATAACCATGCTCAATGGCAATAAGGTTATGCAGGGTTAAAACCATCTTTTTAAAATAACCAAAGTAGTCAACATCATCAGTTCGCCCGATCAGTCCTAATACTATACCCGCCTGCCGGTCTTCATAGTATACTGTCTGGCGCTTACCCAACAGTTCCGGCTCAACTCCGAAAATCAGGATGGCTTCTGGTCGTCGACCTTGAATTTCAGCTGGCTCAGCTAATTCAAACAGGTTGGCGAGACTGAGACCCAGGGGTAAATACCGTTTATGAAAATAGATAAAGGTTAACAAATCCCCTACTTTAGCCGGATAGCAAAGCCAATCCCTGGCTTCCAATTGACTATGCTTGAGGGGATTATGGGACACCGGCATAAACATACCCTTGCGGTAATTGCGTTTGGGGTAATATACCAGCGGCGGTTCGATAACTACCAGCTGGATAAAAGGTATCGCCTGCAACTGTCGGTATTCTTCCCCGGGAATATCCCAGGCAATTTTATCAGCCAGTATTCCTGCTCCTGCTCCGCAGGGTAGTTGCCGGTATACCCGGGGGAGTTTTTCCATTAAATTGGCCCCGATTTTCCGGTAAATTTCCAGTACCAGGTTGGTAAAGCGCTCATTAAGTTCAATAAACTTATGATGATCACTGGCAGTTTCTCCTGCCTGGTGGCAACCATCATCAACAATCAGGAAACGGGCATATTTCCGCCAATAATTGTAAAGCTTTTCCGCAAAATCATATAGCATTGTCTTTCTAGCCAAAACAGAATTGAAAGCAGGATAACGTTTGCTAATTTCATCTGGCCGGTATTCAGTAAGAAGCAAAAGTAAATCGGCAAGGGCCTCCTTATCCCACAGGTTGCTGGCACCAGCACCGCTACCTTGCTTACCAGCAGGTGTTCTCAGGAAAGGTTTTATAGCCTCCAGTTCCGGTGCCTGGTGTTGCTCTAAATCTTCAATGAAGCTTGCCAGAATCCGGTGGAAAATTGGACTTTTAAATATGTCCGATGCTGTTTCGCATATATTAGGTCCAAGGACAATAACATGATGCTGTTCCCACTCTGTCATCTCATTTACCTCCATAAGGTAAATAAAAAGGCCAACAATAATGTCTGTTTAAAGACACTATTGTTGGCCTGCTATTCGCCAGCTCTTCTGTACCAGACCAGCTGCCGACCAGCGGACCTTAAAGTTTGATGTTGGCTTCTCCCTCGATTAAAGGAGAATCCCCCATCGCTACCCCGTGTTATTATATACTATAGTTATGGTAAAGGCAAGCTTAATCAACTAGGGCTTCAAGATTAGCCTCAAGGGTAAAAACCAGAATCCTTTCTCCTGTGACGGTGCTAATATCAGTATGCAAACTTATTACCTTCTGACCGGTGAATTCCTGGATCATTTTTTCTAATAACGGACGGGAATCCTCCAACAACTGAGTACGTACTTTCTTAATCAAAATTTTACCTTCATGGCTATGAGCCAGGTGTTGTTCGGCCGGAGTTAAAACTCCCTTGAGACGGATAAAGATCTGGTCTTCAATGATAAAGGTTTTAACTTCCTGGGGTCCCCGGCCCAGATATTCCTTTTCAAATTTCATTAATGCTTTACTGATATCATCTTCAAGCTGCCCTTTACGGGTCATTTATATCACCTCATCCTGCTTTTAATTTACACCCAGAGTTAACGCTGGTAATATAACGGTCCTTTAGTTTACCAGGTCACCTATAATGTCCAGAACTTCCTCTAGACATTCAACTATATAATCAGGCTGTACAGGCTGATTTTGAAGTTTGGCCCTTTTACGGTTCAACCATACGGCAGTAGCTCCAAAGCCCTTGGCGCCTACAACATCGGCAATGAAAGAATCCCCTACATGAATGATCTCTTCCGGATTACACTTTAAAAGCTCAGCCGCCTGCTGGAAAATCACAGGCGAGGGCTTGTAAGCTCTGGCGTCTTCTGAAGTCACAATGGCATCGAATTTTAGTCCGTGTCTCATTAAAGCTATAGATAACTCGTGATTGTCAGTGTTGGAAATCAAAGCCGTCCTGAATTGACGGCCCACAGCCTCAACTACTACAGGAGCAGCGGTATAAACCTGACAGTTTTCTATCATTCGCAACCATATTTCCAGGTCATTGGGAACTCGCCTCCCACGAAAGCCGAATTGCCTGAAGGTCATATCCAATGCTTGATCAAAAACCACCCAGAGCTTAGAGAAAGGCCCCGCCATGATTAGTTTATCAGCAAACTTATCCCACTCCTGGTGAAAAGCTACAGGGTCGGCCGGAAAAGAGTTGGCTTGTAATATTAGTTCTGTGGCTTTAGCATGCAGACCCTCGATATTGAAAAGCGTTCCATAGGCGTCAAAAGTTACAGCACGTATATGATACATGTGTGTTCCCTCCAGCGGCCAAAAAGTCCTCCTGCCGTTGAGGCTAAGGTTGTGACAAGGGCGTATTTCCCCTATGCCGTAGGATGCCAAAGTAGTCCGGGCAGCGGCGAGCAGGCCCCGAGGGCATCAACATTAACCGGCATCAAAGTCTACCCTTTTTTGCCAACCTTCAGCTTGCCCAAAAGTTTACTTATTTCCACAGCCACCATGGGGACAAGGCTCAGGCTCAGGACCACCGCCCAGTCGCCGGTACGCAACACCGCCGTCTCAAAGATACCTCGCAAAAAAGGAATCAATACTACAGCCACCTGGAGAGATATTGACGCCAAGAAAGCATACACCAAACTGCGGTTACTTCCCAATCCTATGGACAGGAGGGATTGATCCATGCTCCGGACATTGAAGGAGTGCACCAGTTGCGACAGAGCCATGGTTACAAAAGCCATGGTATGGGCTTCCTCCAGGGTCCGTCCCCAGCTAAGGGCCAGCCAGTATGAAAACAGAGCCAGCAGCCCGATCATGGTACCCTGCCACACGATGTTAATGCCCATGCCCCCGGCAAACACTCCTTCCTTGGGTTTACGGGGTGGACGGTCCATAACGCCTTTTTCGGGTGGCTCCAGGCCCAGGGCCAGGGCAGGAGGACCGTCAGTAACCAGGTTTAACCATAGTATCTGGATGGGAGTCAGGGGACTACCCAATCCCAGTAAAATGGCAGAAAAGATAGCTACAATCTCACCGGTGTTGCAGGAAAGGAGATACTGGATAGACTTGCGAATATTGTCGTAGATGGTTCGCCCTTCTTCAACCGCATTGACGATGGTGGCAAAATTGTCGTCTAATAATACCATATCTGAGGCTTCTTTGGCTACCTCGGTACCGGTAATCCCCATAGCAGCCCCGATATCGGCCCGTTTGAGGGCCGGGGCGTCATTGACACCATCGCCGGTCATGGCCACCACATGTTTGTGTTCCTTTAGGGCTGCTACGATGCGGAGCTTATCCTCAGGGGATACCCTGGCGTAGACGGTGACGCGGTTTACCACCTCTTTCAGTTGTTGGTCGTCCATCTGGTCCAGTTGCGCACCGGTCAGGACGCCGTCACCCTGCTGCCAGATACCCAGTTCTTTCGCGATGGCCATAGCTGTTTCCTGGTGGTCACCGGTGATCATTACCGTCCGGATGCCTGCCCGGCGGCTGACAGCCACCGCTTCCTTGACCTCGGGACGCGGTGGATCCTGCATGGCATAAAAACCGACAAAGGTAAGGTCCTGCTCGGCGGTATCCGGTGAGAGGCCAGCCGGAATTTCAGGCCACCGGCGGACAGCCAGGGCCAGTACGCGTTGCCCCTGGGACGCCAACTGAGAGTTAATTTGCAAAAGCCGGGTACGCATTTCTCCAGTTAGAGGTTCAATTCCTTGCCCGGTCATTACTCCGGTAGAGCGGGCCAGCAATACATCGGGGGCTCCCTTGGTAAAGGATTGGATTGAGCCATCTATATGGTGAAAGGTGGTCATCATTTTGCGGGCGGAATCAAAAGGGATTTCGGCTAGCCGGGGGTAGGTCTTCTCCACCTCCTCCCTTATCAAACCCGCTTTGGCTGCTACCACTACCAGGGCTCCCTCCGTGGGATCGCCGATTACGCGGTAACCCTTCTCTGTTGCCTCTAACCGGGCGTCACTGTTTAACAACCCGCCCAGGAGCATTAATTCCAGGTTCCGATCAGTTAAAGGAGCAATTTCATTTCCCTGCTGGTTCAGAAACCGGCCGTCAGGCTGGTAACCAGTACCAGTTACCTGCAGGAAGTTGCCGGCAGTATAAATCTGGGTAACAGTCATTTCATTTTTGGTAAGGGTACCTGTCTTGTCAGAACAAATAACAGTTGCAGTGCCCAGGGTCTCTACCGCCGGCAGTTTTCTAATAACAGCCTGCCGCTGGCTCATCCTGGTAACGCCCAGGGCGAGCACAATGGTCACTACGGCGGGCAGGCCTTCCGGAACTGCTGCTACTGCCAGGCTGATGGCTGTCATAAACATTTCCAGAACATCTTCGCCCCGCCACAACCCGGTGGCAAACACCAGGGCCACGATGAATCCTGCAGCCATTCCCAAAGTTTTACCAAGTTCATTCAACCGCCGCTGCAGCGGTGTAGGCTCCAGCGGCGTTTCCTGAAGCAGTTGCGCGATCCGACCCAGTTGGGTGTTCATCCCTGTTTCCACCACCAGGGCCTTGCCGCGTCCGCTGGTAATAATAGTACCCATAAAGAGCATGTTTTTCCGATCGCCCACCGGGACTTCACCGGCCGCTATCATGGCAGGGTCCTTTTCTACCGGTACCGACTCGCCCGTTAAGGCGGCTTCGTTTGCCCGTAGGGAAGCCGCCTCGATCAGCCTGGCATCAGCCGGTACAGAATCTCCTGCATCTAATAATACTATATCACCAGGGACCAGTTCGCCTGCGTCAACCTGCGTTACCATTCCGTTCCGGATCACTTTGGCTGCAGGTTTGGTCATCTCCTTTAAAGCTTTAAGGGCCTGTTCAGCTTTATTCTCTTGATACACGCCCAGAACGGCATTCAACACTACGATAACAAGGATAACAATAGAATCTTCCCATTCGCCCAGGATACCCGAGATGATCGCCGCTCCAATCAGGATTAAGACCAGAATTTCCTTTAGCTGCCCTATAAACATGGAAAAAAGGCTGCGGGGGGGCGGCTCTTTTAAAACATTGGGGCCGTAGATCTTTAATCGTTCGTTGGCCTCCTCTTGATTCAGCCCCTGGTGCAGGTCTGAATTAAGTTCCTGGCAGACCTGATGGATCTCCATGGCATACCATTTCTTCTCTGGCAACTCATAATCCTCCTCCCAGTTTGTGTAGAGCTTTATCACTACAATAACCCTTAGCAAGTTAAAAAATGTAAATAAAAAACCTTTGTTCAGTGCAAAAAAGCACTAAACAAAGGTCTTGCTCCCAAGTTAAGCCCCTGGGACCAGGGCGGCTCTTACCGATGCGTACTGTCGCCCTGGTCAACAGGCCATAAGGCCTACGAGCTACTCCCTTTTGATTTTAATTAAATTATATACGAGAAACCCCTTGGCGTCAACCATTGGCTGAAATGCCAGTCACCAGGCCGGCACCGAGGGCCACCAAAGGGCGATTGCCCTTAGCCTCCTTAGGAAATGCCGCACCCTTCTCCTTGTTGCAGGAGTACCGGGCTTAAACCTGGATACAGGTGGCATCAAGCTTATCTTCTGGTAACCCTTCCTCCCCTATCCATCATAATATAAATTAGCGATTTTTAGGAGAGGAGGTCTATTATGACTGCCGACCAGCAAGGAAAGCGTAGTATTACTGTCCGTCCCGGCGACGAGCAGGTAGAAAAACAATCCTTTTCTTACCAGCTGGCCCGGGCCTATGTACCCTGGCAGCGTTTTACTAACAGGTGGGACCCTATGGAAGGCCTGGCCCGGGGGACGATTTTCCCCGAACTCTTCCAGCCTTACCAGCCCCGGCGGACACCTTAAAACAACCTGGCGGAGGGAGAAATGATGGATCCTCAACGCTTAAATCTGCTAAAGAAAATTATGGCCCTGGAATTTACTTGCGTAGACTTTAACCTTTACCTGGACACCCATCCCGAGGACTACCGGGCGTTAGCGGAATATAATGCCGCCAGCGAAGCCCTGCTGGCGGCAAAAAAGGAATACGAAAACCTTTACGGTCCTTTAACAAATTACGGCAGTACGCCCAGTCCCCAGGCCTGGCGCTGGATTGACGAACCCTGGCCCTGGGAAACAACTTTTTAGGCGGAGGGATTCAAAATGTGGATTTATGAAAAAAAACTGGAGTACCCTGTGCGCGTCGGTGGCCCCAACCCCCGCCTAGCCAAGGTAATCATCACCCAGTATGGCGGGCCCGACGGCGAGCTTGCTGCCTCTCTACGCTACCTCACCCAGCGCTACACCATGCCCCTCCCCCAGGCCAAGGCAGTTCTGACGGACATCGGCACGGAAGAGCTGGCCCACATGGAGATCGTGGCCACCCTGGTCTATAACCTGATAAAAGACGCTCCCCTAGAAGAAATCAAACGCGCCGGCCTGGACGGGTACTATGCCGACCACGACCGCGCCCTCTACTTTGTCAACGCCGCCGGCGCCCCCTGGACGGCCACCTACATCCAGTCCAAGGGTGACCCGGTCACCGACCTCTATGAAAATATGGCTGCCGAACAAAAGGCTCGTTCGACATACGAATACCTGATCCAGCTCTCCGACGACCCCGATGTTAGCGACACTCTCAAGTTCTTGCGCGAAAGGGAAGTCGTCCACTTCCAGCGCTTCGGCGAGACGTTAAACCTTGTATACGATTACCTGGAGCGTAAAAAGTATTATTAAAGCTAAAGCCCCGGTAAAGGGGCTTTTTTAAGTAAGTCACTTATCGGATTAGATTATAAAATGAGTTTAAAAAATTAGTGTTGGCCTTTCTTACAGAATGTGGTATCATATGGGTGAGGTGTTGTGGGTGTCGCCAGAAGTCAAGGAATGGATGGAGCAGGCCGAATACGATTTTTCCACCGCTAAAGCTATGTTCCACGCTAGAAAATACCTTTACATGATTTATATGTGCCAGTTAGCTCTAGAAAAAATCCTGAAAGCTGTCGTTGCTCTGCGAACAGATAAAACCCCTCCTAAAACGCATAAATTATTACTCCTTGTGAAGTTAGGGCAGGTTAATTTAGTAGAAGAACACCTTGAATTTTTAGGAACGTTGGATGCCATAGGTTCGGGGGCCCGTTACCCTAAAGACCTTGCTGCCGCACGAAAAACTTATTCCCGTAATGTTGCTCAAGATTATCTTGTTAAAACAAAGGAGATACTGGAATGGATAAAGAAAGACCAGATATTCAAGCAATTATAGAGCAGTTTGCTGATGCTCTAAAAAATCAAGGTATCCAGATCGACAAGATCATTCTGTTTGGCTCCCAGGCCAGAGGCGATGCTAGAGAAGATAGCGATATAGATTTACTGGTAGTATCATCCGATTTTGCTCAAATGCCCCTGTATCGCCGCTATGAAGTGCTGGGCAAAGCCCTGGCCAGGGTAATGCAGCCAATTGAACCCCTAGCCTGCACTCCTGAAGAAGTGCAGGTGGAAAAATTGAGCAAGGCTAGTTTCCTTTACGACGTCCTGGCCCGGCAAAAAACCGTAGAATACCGGCTTTAAACAAAAGCAGCAGGAACGCTTTGCCGTTCCTGCCAACAGGAGCAAGGTTTTTTACCTGTTTCTCTTTTAGTCTTGGATAACAAAATTTGAAGTCCGGCGGGCCCGACGGCGAGCTCGCTGCATCTCTACGCTACCTCACCCAGCGCTACACCATGCCCCTCCCCCAGGCCAAGGCAGTTCTGACGGACATCGGCACGGAAGAGCTGGCCCACATGGAGATTGTGGCTACCCTGGTCTATAACCTCATAAAGTAAGCGTCAAATACAACCCACCTTGGCGCAATATCCGAGTATAGGGGATAATCCTCTTCAGAACACAGGCTGAGGAGGAATTTCTTTATGACCAAAGCCGAACGGCAAGCACTATGGGAAACCCGGATAGCCGAATATAAGATGAGCGGGCAAAGCGTTAAAGAATGGTGCGCCGCCCATGAAGACGTTAGCCCCAAACAATTATGGTACTGGCTGCGGAAGTATAAAAACCAAGATGTAGTTTCCTCGGGAAAATCAAATCGGTGGTTGCCGGTAGAAGTAACCGACCAGACATCTATAGAACAGGGCCATACTTTACTGGTCAAAATAGGACCGGCCAGCATCGAGGTAAGATCCGGCTTTGATCCCGCCTTGCTTTCTCAGGTGGTTAAGGTGCTGGTAGCTTTATGCTAAACGAAGCGGGCATCGACCGGGTTTATCTCGCCTGCGGCGCAACGGATCTGCGCAAGTCCATTGATGGCCTGGCGGTGCTGGTTAAGGAAGGGTTCGAGCTGGACCCCTTCTCTTCTTGCCTTTTCGTTTTCTGTAACCGAAATAGGGATAAACTAAAGATCCTCCACTGGGAGCACAACGGCTTCTGGCTTTATTACCGCCGGCTGGAGAAGGGTAAATTCGTATGGCCTCAAGATACCACTACTTCCACCATCACCGTCACTCGCCGGGAGCTGCGCTGGCTGCTTGACGGCCTCCCCTTAAAACAGCCTAAAGCCCATCCTGAGGTAAAAGCGCGTATCATCTTGTAATAGAAGTCGTCAGGGAGAAATATTTTCACTTTGTGGTTAATTCTAGAGGAATTCGACGCGATTTGTCGAATCATTAAAGCATGAATACTGCTCAGTCTATAGATACCATGACCATAGAGGAACTGCGAGAGCGCTGTGTCCAATTGGAACAACAGGTCGCCGAACTGACCGCTAAACTGAATTGGTTTATGGAGCAGTTTCGTTTAAGCAAGAAGCGGCAATTCGGTGTTTCCAGCGAACGGACCAGGCCTTTAGAAGAAGAGCAGCTCTTGCTTTTTAATGAGGCGGAAGTGGAAGCCCGGCCGGAGGCGCCTGAACCGGCTTTAGAGACCATCACCTACCAGCGCCGTAAAACACCCAGCCGCCGGGAGATGAACCTGGAAGACCTGCCGGTAGAAGTAGTAGAGCACCGCCTGCCGGAAGAAGAACGGGTCTGTCCTGCCTGCGGCGGCCCTTTGCATGAGATGAGCACCGAGGTGCGGCAGGAACTCAAAATAATCCCGGCCCAGGTGAAAGTGGTCAAACATGTGCGCTACGTTTATTCCTGCCGCCGCTGCGAGCGGGAAGAGATAACCACTCCCGTTATCACGGCACCTATTCCGGCGCCCATACTTCCCGGCAGCCCGGTATCTCCCTCCCTCATGGCCTATATCATGACCCAGAAATACGGGGCAGGTCTGCCCCTCTACCGCCAGGAGCAGCAGTTTAAAGGTTTGGGGATTGAACTCTCTCGCCAGACAATGGCCAACTGGGTGCTGTACGGGGCAAATAAGTGGTTAGCCCTTATTTACGACCGCCTGCATGAACACCTGGTGCAAAAAGATATCCTCCATGCCGACGAGACCACCTTACAGGTGCTCCAGGAACCCGGAAGGGAAGCTGCCACCAAGTCTTACCTTTGGCTTTACCGTACCGGGCGGGATGGACCGTCAATCGTCCTTTACGACTACCAGACCACCCGGGCCGGCAAACACCCCCGCCGCTTCCTGGCGGGTTTTAAGGGTTATTTGCACGTCGACGGCTACGCCGGCTACAATGAGCTTCCAGATGTCACCCTGGTCGGCTGCTGGGCCCACGCCCGGCGCAAGTTCGACGAAGCCTTAAAGGCCCTGCCGGAAGATAAACGCAATGCAGCAGTGGCCGCCCGGGAGGGGCTGGAGTACTGCAACCGGCTCTTTGCCATAGAGCGCGAGTTGAAAGATAAAACACCAGAGGAACGATATCAAATCCGCCAGGTGCGCAGCCGACCCGTGCTGGACGCCTTTTTGGCATGGCTAAAAAACCAGAAAGCCCGGGTACTGCCCAAAAGTTCCTTTGGCCAGGCCATTTACTATTGCCTGGGCCAGTGGGATAAACTCGTAACCTTCTTGCAAGACGGGCGTCTGGAACTTGACAACAACCGCAGCGAGCGCTCCATCAAGCCCTTCGTCATCGGCCGTAAGAACTGGTTGTTTGCCAATACTCCCCGGGGTGCCAAAGCCAGCGCCATTACCTACAGCATCATAGAAACGGCCAAAGAAAACGGGTTAAATCCCTTCCACTATCTCATTTACCTCTTTGAAAAACTTCCCAACCTGGACCTCAAGGATAAAAATGCCCTGGATCAACTCCTACCGTGGTCGGAAACTTTGCCTCCTGTTTGCCGGATGAATAATTAAGCTTGTTTTAGCCCCCACCTTAGATGCAAGGTGGGGGTTATTTTACGCTTACCTCATAAAAGACGCTCCCCTGGAAGAAATAAGAAGGGCCGGCCTGGACGGCTACTATGCCGACCACGACCGCGCCCTCTACTTCGTCAACGCGGAAGGGGCTCCCTGGACAGCCACCTACATCCAGTCCAAGGGCGACCCCGTCACCGATCTCCATGAGAATATGGCCGCCGAACAGAAGGCCCGTTCCACTTACGAATACCTGATCCAGCTCTCCGACGACCCGGATGTCAGCGATACCTTGAAGTTCTTGCGCGAAAGGGAAGTCGTTCATTTCCAGCGCTTCGGATAAACGTTAAACCTGGTCCATGAGCACCTGGAGCGGAAAAAGTACTATTAAAATCAAATATGGGGGTTAGCCTCCCCCACCTACATAATGTTATAAAATACATCCTTTGTCAGGCCCTTCCGCTTTGAACGTTTTACCTACAGGACTCCCCAGTTTCTAAAGCTTCAACGATATTATTGTATATAGCCTCTGCCATCGCGATCGCTTTCTTAGCATCTTCATGGGTAGCTTCGGGCCAGTCACCAGGGTAACGGCCTTCAGTAACCCAATCGCTTAACCATTCAAGCTCTATACCAGCAAAGGCGGCCTTATCTTCATCCGGAAATAGCTCGATTAGGTACTCAAGGTCATGTTTATATGCAAACTCAATTCCTGTGCTGATCAAAAAAGCCTTCAAGCTTTTTTCCGCGCATTGTTGCGCCAAGTAACATGCCACGCCATACTCCGGCCCTTCCCTATCCGTAAAAGCCAGCCGGGCTACCCGTAAATCCCCCTTAGCTTTTTCAACCACTTGAGCGCCTCTTGTTTCCTTTCCTCAACGTTCATACATCACAACCCCTTCTTTAAGAGCGGGATGATAAACTGTCCACCAGGAGTCTTTATGTTTGTTAATGTCAGAAAGGCTGGCAACTATAACATCCTTGGGCACCTTGAATTCCCGCAGTTCTTTGCGGATTGCCACCTGCATCTGACGTTTTTTTTCCCGGGCACAGTCCATTATGACTAGGATATCTACATCGCTGTTTGGCCCTGCTTCTCCTTTAGCCCAAGAGCCGAAAACAATAATCTTTTCTGGATTAAATTTCTCTTCTATACGCTTTGCCATAGAATAAATAATTTTTTCATCCACCAGATCCATCCCCCCGGGATATTAGTTACCAGGCATTTCTTCCACTATTTTACACTAACATAATTAAACATTCAACAGACAATACCAGATAATGATTTCCCCGGGGCTTATAGTGCCTTGTTGCGATGTTATTTTATTACTGTTACTGGTTTTTCTGGTTATATATTTCTCTGAGAAATAACCTGGGCGCCTACCTTCCTACCTTGACATTACTCATCTTCTTCAAATCCATAGTCCTTAAATTTCAACGTACGATAGTTTTCCGTAACTGTTCTAATTACAATTTCCGGTAACCCTTTCGGAATTTCAGCATAAAGCCTTGGTAATCAAAATCGCCACCGGGTTGAGAGCGCTGGCATGGGCTTCCAAGCCCAGGCGCTGCAACAACTTCTCGAAGAGCGAGCCCTGGCCAGGGATACCATGGATGTCACCAAAGTTAGAGAAATAAAAGAAGAAATGGAACGGGCCGAGGCCCGGCGCCTGCAACCGCACTTCATTGCATCCTTTTTTATAGCGTGACGCCAGGTTTCCTGGACACATTTGCCAGGAATAACATATTATATAATTATGAACAGGAGGTGTTTTAAGTATGGCCTTGCAGGAACGGCAGGTAGAAAACAACTGGTATTATGTTCCTGATCCTCCGGGGTTAGCTTCCTTACGCAGCCACGGCGGCCAGTTAAGATATATCCTACCTTTCTGGTTTGGCGTAACCGAAACAGGAAGCCTCGTGGATCAAGCCGATACCGAAGGCCTAGCGGCCATCCGGCAATATAATCTCCCTGTGCTGGCCATCGTCCACAACTATTCCAGTCCCCAGTATAGACCCCTGATACACCGCTTGCTGACTACGCCAAGCTTGCGCCAGACATTGGTAAACAATATCTTAACCCTCATGTACCGCTGGGGGTTTGCCGGCGTAAATATCGATTTTGAATTTGTGCCTCCGGAGGATCGTCCCTCTTTGACAAGCTTTATGCGTCAGCTCTCCCAGGCCCTCCGTACGGCAGGCTTTTTAACCACCATTTCCGTACCGGCAGAACTGGAGGATAACCCCCGCCACCCCTTCTCGGGCGCTTTTAGTTATCCGGAACTAGGAGCACTTAGTGACCAGGTCTATATTCTAGCTTACGACGAACATTTCGCTACACCCGGCCCTATCGCTTCCATGGGTTTTGTCCGTCGGGTACTGGACTATGCTGTAAGCGTTATCCCCCGGGAAAAAATACGCCTCGGTATGGCTGTTTATGGTTACGACTGGGCTGAAGGAGCGCCTATTCCCATAACTCTCTCCCACAGCCAAGCCGTAGAACTTGCTCGCCGCGTGGGTGCCACTATCTATTATGACCAAGCGGCCCAGGAATCCACCTTTAGTTATGTAGAGGATAATATTTCCCATGTAGTATGGTTTGAAGATGTACGGAGCTTTAGCACAAAGCTAGGCCTGGTGCGGGAGTACAACCTCCCTGGCATCGGTGTCTGGCGCCTGGGCCTGGAAGACCCGCGCATCTGGGAACTGCGAGTTCTCTGAATTTCTCGCTATATAATCTGTACGGTTTCATTTTATACGGCAATATCCTCTAGAGCTTTGGTCGCACGTAGGTTTTCCTCCGGCAAAAGTCGCCGGACATACACGGTCAGGCAGAGCAGAAAGCGGGCTCGTCCTGACCGCACCTCTGGGGGTTAAGGTTTTATGGAACAGCCTGGCCCGAAAGGTGGCCCTTACGAGCCCGGTGCCACAACACCATCATAGGTGAAAAAGGGTGAAAAAGCGGCCATGAAAAACAATTAAAGCCCCGGTGGTCGGTACTACCTCACCCTCAGGCGCCTGAGCCGCCGGTTGACTTCTTCTATATCGAACGCCTCCGGGTCGAACTCCCCGCCCAGCCACTCGACCGTTTCCTCATATTCTTCATGGTCCGGATTGGATAGAATTTCGAGCATCCTTGCGTAACCCCACGATCCGCCGCAATCCTCCGGAGGGCAGGCCCGGGCGCCCTCCAGGCATATAGGATAGGGGGTTCCCTCAGCGGGTGGCAGTATCTTCTCCAGCACCAACTCGTGTTCCCAACCGTCGCCAAAGTCGTATTCGTAAAGGAACTTCATCCTGGGCCTGGTTAACACCTGCCAGAGCTTCACTCTTCTGGCGTTCACATACTCCGCATCAAACTCGGGATCGGGGTCGCAGTAGTAAGTTCCGCGGATAATGAACTGGTAAAGGTGATAGTTCCACCACCCCATCACAGCCTGCAGCACCAGGTGCAGCCGGTAAAGAGAAATGTCGCGGGTCACCTGGAACCTCCGCCATACGGGCGGATGGACATCCCTCAGTGTCACCTTGAACTGATAAACAGCCCGCCAGGGATCAACCTTTTCTTGTTTCGCCATATTCTTTCCGCACCTGCCTTATAGCATAGTTCTAGTATCTTAGCTTGCAGCGATTTGCCTGCTAACCCCTTATGCCCAGGGAGCACAACCACTTTGAAAATAGGGTTAAGGACTATTTTCGTACTAACCGGCCATGCCCGGGAGGCACAACCACCTAATGAAAATAGACTAAAGGCTATTTTCGGACTAACCGCCATGCCCCCAAAGCACAGCCAATCTCAATGGTGTGTCCAGGGCGGTGAGGAACACCACCTATTTCCCCGGCCCGGAAACCAGGCACCGGGCCTGCTTCAGCCATCTTTTAGCTTCCAGAGCATATTCTGGCCTCATAGAGTATCTTCCCCTCACTTATTATTTGCCGAATAAACGGTCGGGTTCTAGCCAGTTCGGCAAACTCCTGCGGCGTATAAACCAATAAATAAATCCACCGCTACAAGCGGTGCTACCGTGCGGTAAATTACGTCCAGCCGCACATGCTTCAATTCAGCAGGCGAGAGCTTCAGGAGTTCTTTTATCAAAGCCTCACGGGTCATGCAGACACCTCCCTGAAACCATTATAGCATTTCCATACAAGCATTCCTGTAATGAATTAAGGTAGGTGTTGCCAATAAAAAAGCCTCCTGGTAAAAAAATAATAGACTCAAAACAAACAAACCCACCAGGAGGCGAGAAACCGTATGAATGAGGTGCAAAAGAAATTGTTGCCTCTAACCGGGCGTCACTGTTTAACAACCCGCCCAAAAGCATTAATTCCAGGTTCCGATCAGTTAAAGGAGCAATTTCATTTCCCTGCTGGTTCAGAAACCGGCCGTCAGGCTGGTAACCAGTACCAGTTACCTGCAGGAAGTTGCCGGCAGTATAAATCTGGGTAGTCTATAACCTCATAAAAGACGCTCCCCTGGAAGAAATCAAACGCGCCGGCCTGGACGGCTACTATGCCGACCACGACCGCGCCCTCTACTTTGTCAACGCCGCCGGCGCCCCCTGGACGGCCACCTACATCCAGTCCAAGGGTGACCCGGTCACCGATCTCCATGAGAATATGGCCGTCGAGCAAAAGGCCCGTTCCACTTACGAATACCTGATCCAGCTCTCCGACGACCCAGATGTTAGCGACACCTTGAAGTTCTTGCGCGAAAGGGAAGTCGTCCACTTCCAGCGCTTCGGCGAGACGTTAAACCTGGTCCATGAGCACCTGGATTTGTGACGAATAGCTTCCAAGCTCATATGCCAATTCATCAATCTGCTGCAAATCCTTCTTCTCAAACTCAATATATTCCTGGACCTCTTCCCGAGAAAACTCTTTCTCCCGGTAATCTGCCTCTGTACGAGCCGCCAATAGAAACAGCAAAAGTCAGTGTAAGTGATGTGGCCATCTAACTTTGTCAGGAATTAACTAGTACGGACCTAGCGGCGGCCAAAGCAGCTGTGTAGACTTCCTTTATAGGTACACCGGCGGCCAGAGCAACCTGGCGACAAGATTCGTACTCCGGTGCTATGTTAGTGATTGCCTGACCCTCATGATCATGATAGAGCCCCCATTTTACAGCAACCGGTCCATAGGGCGTAAGCACTTCAGTAATCTGTTGCTGGCAGATCAGTTTTTGGTCGCGGCGAAAGCGTAGACCCAAGGTGCTGGAATGGCGGAATATTGCCGCCGCTACTGCAGCAAGACGGCTCTCCGGACAAAGAACTGTAAAAAGGAGGCCGGGACGACCTTTTTTCATATGTACTGGTATAAAGTACGCATCCACAGCTCCGGCACCCAAAACCTGCTCCATGAGGACAGGGAAAAACTCAGGGTTCATGTCATCAATGGTGGTTTCGAGGACCAGTATGCTATCTTCCCCTTTTCCCGCTGTGTCGCTCATTTCCCCTAAAGCCAAGCGCAAAATGTTAGGATGAGGCAACTTGGTTTTGCCCGCGCCAAAGCCAACGCTGATCAAATTCATAGGTGGAAAAGGACCAAACCTGTCAGCCAAAGTAGTAATGATAGCTGCACCAGTTGGAGTTACCACTTCCGCTTCAACTTCCGTACCGTAAACAGGATAACCCTGGAGTAGGTAAAGGGTCGCCGGCGCCGGTACAGGCAATCTGCCGTGATGGCATTCGGTCCAACCCGAACCCAGGGGTAGCGGCGATGACATAACTCGTGCAATACCCAGAAGGTGCAGACCCAGGACGGTTCCTACGATATCGATAATGGCATCGACGGCTCCTACTTCATGGAAGTGTACCTCTTCCGGACTAATGCCATGCACCTGAGCTTCAGCCTGAGCCAAGCGCCGGAAGATAGCCGTAGCCTTTTCCCGCACCGGCACAGGCAGCGGGCTGTCGTTTATTATTCTTAAAATATCTTCCAAGTGACGGTGGTGATGGTGATCTTGTACCTGCACTTGTACATCCACAGCTGTAATACCTTGATGTTTAACTTCCTTGATCTTAAGTTCCCATCCTTCTAGTGCCAAGTCTTTTAATCCAGCTATCAGTTCTTCTGGAGAAAGGCCATTGGCCAGCAAGGCTCCCAAACACATATCCCCGCTGATACCAGAAAAGCAGTCAAAATAGGCGACTTTCATCTTACTCCTCCTTTACTCCATGGTTTATAGTTATAGTTTTATGGTCATCGGAACATATGACCTCGGATAGATCGAAGAAGAGTTCCTTAAGGAGAACCGAGGTCATCCCCGGAAGCTCACACACCCTCTTCCGTAGGAGAGAGGGGTCAATACCGTACTGGGATTTGCGGGGAGGTATTGGCGGTATAGGCGGACGTATTTAAGCTTTCCTCCTTCCTCTCATGGGAATCACTATCACCCCTTGCAGGGGGGCCGCTATTACCCGCTCCAAAAGCCTGATATCATCCTCAAAGCGGAATCCTCTTCCGGTGTACCTCTGTTTCACTTTCTCGGGAATATCCCATACTGTGGGAGTCCGGCAGTACCATTGCCAGCCTCCTTTAGGAGGAGACGGTTCAATACCCGCTGCCCCCAGGAGCCTCAATATGGACTGAATGCACCCCACTTTGCAGCCCGTCCTGGCTGCGGTCGTGAAGGAAACATCTTCCGGGGAACGTGCTCCGAGTAAGATAGCCGCAGCCACCTCTTCCGCCCTAGTTGAGGTGCAGCAGCAAATTATCTGCTCCGGATGGAGCCTGGCCCGCAGGCAGAGCTCTATGACTTGGTTATAATCTACACTATTCATGCTTACCCCTACTACTACAGGCTCTTCCCTTTTGGCCATGGTAATGGCGTAGTCAGGGCAACGCTGTTCACAGGCTGCACAACCCCGGCAGCGCTCCGGATTTACTACCGCCTTCCCGTTCTCCACCTTGATGGCCAGAACCGGGCACACCCGCTCGCAGGTGCGGCAAGCCTTACACTTTTCTTCATCTACTTCGGCCACAAGATTTACTACCTTCAAGCCTGATGCCCCCCTTTCATCGCAGGCTTGATATTCTATATTGTCGTATACCGTTCAGTTGTTTAAGCATTTCTTTATACCCTTTGGCTTCCTTGCAAAACCATTCGCAAATTCGTTCGATATTATCGTACTTTGTATATATTGTTTCTAGCACTGCGCGCGTCAGGTATGGCCACAGTGAAGGCACCTGAACGGGTTAAATAAAAACTCGCAGATACCTGCCGGTTCCTCCGGGGCCTCTTCTCCCGCCCCCCTTCAGGAATATCCTTACAGGGCACACAACTTCTACCCGTTTTCGCCAGTAAAAGCGGGGGCCTCATCCTTTTTACCCAGGAACATTTCTGTGTAATCTGCATACCTACCCGCAAAAACCGGCCGGGTAAACCACATTCCGTGCTCACCAAGCATTACCGATAACGGTTTCGCCCGTTCATAGTCCATTTCTCCAGCTTCATTGAAGAAACGTTCATCTACCTCCAGATGCACCACCTTACCGATAACCAGGGAATAATGCTTGCGGCTGATTTCTTCTACCAGGGTGCACTCTGCCCAGGCCAGGCAGCCTTCAATCCCGGGCGTTTGGATTTTTTGAGACAGGCGAGGGTTTAAACTGGCCTCTTCGAACTCGTCCACTTCCGGCGGGTAATTCCGCGAACAGATCATTACTGCCTCTACCAGTTCGACAGGCGGCACGTTGACCACAAATTCCCCCGTTTCCCTGATATTATTTAATGTATCCCGTTTAATCCACGAAGCCAGGACTATATCATCAAAGGGCCTTAAAATAGGCGTAATATTGGACCAGGGAGCGATATTACGCACCCCATCCTTTCCTCCTACTGTGGAAATCAGAACCACTGGCAGCGGTATCACCTGTTCTCTCTTGCGCGGCGCAAGAATCATTATTTCCTATCCTCCTCTATCCGTCTTTTCTGCTCCAGTCGTATGGAACCCTACCGTTATGAGGATCTACGCGAAACTCATCAGGATCATCAATAAGAGATACCTGTTGTGATAGCTAGTTTCGTTTCAACATCCCTCCAATCCCGCTCACCAGCCTGTCCACCTCCTCCCGCAGGGCGCCTGCGTCCAGAGGAACTCCCAGAAGATTTGCCCGGGCTACGGCCGGGGAATAAGGCAAAAAGCCCTTGATCGCGATGCCTTTAGCTGCCAGCATTTCTTTTAAAACGGGCTCCGTTTTCTCGTCCACCTTATTCAGTACAACCCCGAAGCCCTTTTTCGCTTCCCGGGCCAGTCTTGCAGCTTTCTCAGCCAGAATGACGGCATCGTGGGATGGATCCACCACCATCAACACGGCATCCACGCCTTCCAGGACTCCCCGTCCAAAGTGTTCCACTCCGGCTTCGGTGTCCACCAGGACCCACTGTCCTTCCTCCACTGCCAGATGGTTCAAGAAGTCCCGCGCTACTGCTCCCATGGGGCAGGCGCATCCCTCCATGCTGTGCTCGATCTTTCCTACCTGCATTAAAGCCACAGGTCCATCCCAGCCCACTAATTCCGGGGGTAAGCTATCCAGAGCCATTTTTTCAGTAAAAAGCGCTACCTGCTCGCTTTCTTTACCTTTGAGCATGGCTACCAGCTTTTCCTTTACCGCCGTTTTGCCCCCCAGGTAGTCCATCAGAGTTTTTCCGGGTGGTTCGATCCCAAATATTGCACCCAGCCCGAGATTTGACTCGTCTGCATCTACCACCAGGACCTTTCCTTGTTCTCCCAGCCGCCGCGCCAGTAGGGTCACCAGTGTGCTCTTCCCGCTGCCGCCCCGGCCGCTAACAATCAATTTAGGCATCTTTAACCAAACCCCCTCAAATTTTTATTTTTTGAACCAACCAATACGCGCCCCCGAAATACTATCCACATCAGAAGAATAGGGTTTTATGTCCAAAAGGGGGCTTCCGTCCACAGCGTCGAGTCCGCGCACCAGCAGGCGGTTTCCTTTCACTTCCAGCAACTCAACCACACCAAAAGCGATGGGGTTGGGCCGGGAAGGGGAGCGGCAGGCAAAAACGCCGCGAATTTCCGGGCCAAAGGGCGTTTGGGTCTGCAGCGTGTTCCGGGCTGCAAGATGGCACCAGTAAAGAACAATCAGGTGGGTTGCCTGGTCCACATCCTTTAATCCTTCCGCAAACTGGGGGTAAATCTCCAGCTCTGCCAGCTGGTCAGAAAAACGCCCCTGGAATGGTGCCTCTTGAACTGTGCGGTAAGGGCTACTGATTTTCCCGATAGGTACCAGCTCCAAAGAACCACCTCCTCGACGGGTCGCCGGGTGCCAGGTTGATCAGTCCGAAGATGATGATGGAAACCCCTAGCATTACAACAACAAGAAATATCAAGCGTTTTAGAAAGTAACCCCACACTGCTGCTCGCCAACTCCCGGACAAAATAAGAGCCACGGAACCTCCCCTCCTCCATTTTCAAGGGAATTAGGCCTCCGTGGCCCATATACAGAGAAAAGCACCACTTGGATGCTCCTTCGTGAAGACTCAACACCTTCGTGGTGCTTATCATTCTTCCTTGCTTCCTTAATTTTGCTTCCCGGCGGCTCCGGCCGCTTTTCTACTTTTGATTATATTTGATTATATTCGCTACCTATCCTTAATTTCCTTCTAACTAAAGTTCGACCATCCTGAAAGAAAACCCAGGGATAACCAGAATCTGTCATCAATGTCCGGAAAAAGTTGAGCAGCAGCAAAATCAAGTATGAGGTCCAGGATAGCTGCGAAGGCGTAGTTGCAGTTAAGGTTTTCTATGATGTAGGTACCACAAGCATCTTTCACCAGCAATGTTAGTGCCTCAAAACGTAAAACGGCAATAAGAAACTAAGCAGGCAAGCTAGAGCAGTAATTACTAGCCTGAGCAATAAAAGTAAGTTGAAGGAAGGTGCTTACCTTGTAGATTCTCACTTTAATTCGGAAAAGCTTCTCACAATAAATTAGACGAAGATAGCAGCAAAAGAATAAAGTTTCTCAGATTAAACCGGATATAGACAAACATCATTCTAAGATTGCGCCAGCAAAAAGGTTAAATAAAGCCAAAACCGGGCACCACAAATTGGTACCCGGCTTTAGCAAATTCTTACCTTCTTCCGGCTCTAAATCTCCAGTTCCCTTTGTGCCTGGTAGACGATCTCATCATCAATCAGCCTCTGTTTCTTGCCACAGGCACAGATGAGGCAGGTGGTGACCAGGTTGTTAACCAGGCGGGGCAGGCCGCCTGTTATGCCGTAGATAGCCTCCAGGGCGGAGGGGGTAAAAATATCCTCATGAAGGCCGGCAAGTTTTAGCCGGCTCAAAACATAATCCCGCAGTTCCTCCGGCCTAAGGCCCTGGAGGAAATACTTGACCGCCAGGCGCTGCCTTAAAGGAGCGTTAATATTTAAGCTCAGGCGGGAACGGATAAGGTTTTGGCCGGCGAGGATAAGGACAAAGGGGTTCTGGGAGTCCATCTGGAAGTTAAAGAGGAGGCGCAGGTCCTCCAGGATTTTGTTGGCAGCGAGATGGATTTCGTCCAGGACAATAAGGGGAATAATATTGCGGTCGGCATAAAGGCTATTGACAGCCGCCTGGATCTGGTGGAAGATATGGACTTTTTTATGCTTGGGTTCCTCGCCCAGGGCGAGGGCCAGGCCCTGGTAAAACTCCAGCACCGTGACGGTGGAGAGGGCAAAATAACAAGCTTTGTAGTGGGCCGGGTTAAGTTCACTGACAAATTTCCTGAGGGCGGTAGTTTTACCACAGCCGGCCTCGCCGGTAATTAGTCCAATACCCCGGACGTTAAGGAGATACTTCAGGCGGGAGTTAAGTTCCAGGAGGTCCTGGCTTAAGAACAACTGGTCGAAGGGTATTTCTTTGGTGAAGGGATTAAATTTAAGGCCAAAGAACTGGGTAAACATCACCCTTCACCTCCAACGTTCTCTGGGGTGAGGATAGCGGCAAAAGAGACGGAAGGCGCCGGTGCCGGGAGGGGGTTGTCCGCATGAGGGAGATTTACCTTCCCCGGCAACTGAAGGGGTGGGCGGTCCTTGCCGGCCGGGCGGCCGCGCCCTCTTCTTTTCAGGCCGGCATTGGTGGCAAAGTCCACCTGCCTGGCCTCGCCCACCTTTAACCCTTCGCGGTACAAAAGGACGGGCCGGGCGGGGTTTAAAAGCCACTCCGGGTCGTACCGCACCTCAAGGCGCAATCCGGCCAGCTGCGGCTCCGTTTCAAAGAGGACATTCTCCAAAGAGAAGGTAGCATCATGGTTAACCTTGCGCATGACCCGCAGGAGAAAATACTCATCCAAAAGCGCCGGGTCGGGAAAGAGGCGTATCCGCTGAACTTGGGAGAGGAAATAATCCAGGGGGCTAAGGCCCAGGGAGCTATGAATTTTGCGTTGGTAGTCCTCCTCCAGCCACTGCCAGAAGAGGAGGTTTAACTCCTCCAGGGATTTAATTTTCTCCAGGTCCAGCCGGGGCAAGAAACGCGTCCTGACCGTCCGGAAGAAACGCTCAATCTTACCCCGGGCATAAGGGGTGAAGGGTTCGGCATGGAGCAAAGCACAGCCTAAACTGGCACAGACTACGGCCAACTGCCCAGAACGGTAGACCCTGCCGTTATCGGTGTAAATCATCTTCGGCACGCCGCGCTTTAAGATGGCCTCTTTTAAAGTAGAGCGCACCGCCAAATAATTCTGCTCCCAGAAGAACTGGGCATGAAGGATAAGGCGCGAAGCGTCGTCGATAAAAGCAATGAGGTAAGTCTGCCTTTTACCCCGGGCCGTTTTAAGGTAAGGGCCGTACATGATATCCCCCTGCCAGAGCTCATTCACCCACTGGTGGGCAAAGCGCTTGATTTCCTTTCCTTTAGCATTTGTTGCCGGAGAAGACGAAGGAAGCGGGTGCCGGGAGAGGTAGCGGTAAAAGGTGGATAGAGAAACTTTGTCAGGAGTAAACACCCCGTCTTTCACCAGCTCCTCATAGAGCATGATACCACTTAGCCCCGGTTTCTCTGTCCTTTTGGCCTCGATTTTTAGGGCCATCTCTTCCGTTATCCGCCGGCTTTTCCCCCGGTCGGAACGATAACCGGGTTTTAAACCCTCCAGGCCATGGCGGCGGTAGAGATACAACCACCAGGCAAAACTCTTGGGAGAATACCGCTTTATGCCATAATGGGGCATGACAATAGGTTGAGAGGCCAGGTCCTTAAAGTACTCCTGGTGACTTTCCACCTGGCCGTTAAGCACCGGCGCAATCAAAGCAAACTTCTTCAGGGCGATCTCTTCCCGTTCTTGAGAAGAAAGCATAAAGAACCGTAAGCCTCCTTAAAACTAAATGTTAAATTTTAGGAGGCCGTAAGCGCTTACAGCCCGCAGGCGCCCTTGAGTATCATGATACCATTCTCTGATAGCCGGTCCCCAGACAAAAGTTTTGTTGCTGCCATTTTTCACCTCCAGGGGTACCAGAAGAGCTCCGGTTATGCTAAAATATTACGCAAAGGAGCCATAAAAGCGTACCCCCAAGCCTCGTAAAACCTGGTACTGAAGGACTGGATGTGGGCAAATCCAGTGGTAATGAGGCGGAGTACCTTTTGGGCTCCTTCCTTTTTGGCGGGTATTTCCTCCGGCAGCCGAACCCGGGGCATGAATTGGCGTAAGGCTAATTTGATAAATTTCAAATTGGCCAGAAAACGGCGCAGGTAAAACTGTAAGTGTGAGATGTCCCAGTAGAGCTTTGGGTAGCGCCCTTTTAGAAACTTAAGGCAACCTCGCAGGGAGAAATTGAACTCCAGCATAAGCCTGAGGCCGGTAAAAATCAAATCAACACAATACTGAAAATAGGGCAGGCAAAAGGAAGGCAAGTAAGAAATGGTAGAGTGGCAGTATTGGCAGTAGTAACGCCGGATTAAGATGCGGCCGCTGAAATCAGCGGTAATAACGTTGCGGTGAAAGAACCCGTGTTTTCGGGGCGGTATCTTTATCCGGCAATGGGGGCAGCAATCGGGTTCCGGAAAGGGGAAATCTTTACCCTGGCGGCTGTACTCTTCGGGCGACACGGTGGTGTAGAATATCAGCTGCATGGTAAACCCTCCCAGCCAATATTCTACTCTATTCGCCCCCAAGCAGCACGCCTTCCAGAAGATGGACTAAACCCATCTATAGTTTGAATACTGGCGTAAAGTGAAATAGGATTCTCATACTCTCCTGGTATTAACTTTAGATGCAGATTGTTCAATTTGCGACCATGGAATTATTTTGGGATGAATTAATGTGAGGATCTACATTACCTAATCTCCTTTGCTGGTAAATTTGGCCTTCACTCAGCAGCGTGAAGACCATGCGTACGAGTTTGCGGGCAGTTAGAACCAGGGGGCGCTTATGGTGATGATGCCTGGCCCCGGTTACCAGGCCAGGGGCGAGGCTCGGGAGGACAGCGATATCGACCTGCTGGTCGTCTCTCCTGACTTCGCCAAAATGCCTTTCCACCGCCGTTTTGAAATCCTGGGTACGGCTATCGCCAGGGTAAGGGAACCCATTGAACCCCTGGCCTGCGTTCCCGAAGAGGTGCAGTTGGAAAAATTAAGCAAGGCCAGCTTCCTTTACGACGTCCTGGTCCAGCAAAAAACCGTGGAATACCGGCTTTAAACAAAAGCGGCAGGCGCGCTTTGGCGTTCCTGCCGTCATCTTATTGGTCCTCTTTTTGTGGAGAAATTTTACTCCTGAACCTTCCCGGACAACTGTACCGTTCTCAGCCCGCCCGGGCGGTGCTTATATTAGAACCCGGCCCGGTTAGCATAATGCGGCCAAGAGGAAGCCCATCGGCTTCCAAGCGCGATAAATCTATCAAGGCGCTAGCACGGTCAATATCTATGCCTACCAGGTTCCCTTCGGCGTCAAAATCCAGCACTACGCCAGGCGCTACTTCTAACGAGTCGGCGCTTTCTTTTTCCGAAAGGTCTATATACAGGGTGTCAGTATCCGCGTAGTAATGAAATTTCATGTTTTCACTCCTCTTTGGTGGTTGCAATTTTAAAATTGCGATCAGGAAAGGCATTATGAATCGTTCGGCCATCTTCCAGGGTTACCACTCGCAAGTATTTCCCCAAGTCCGGGACATATATCCAGTGACGTATTCGCCCATCTGGCTGCATTTCATGAAACTCGGGTTTACGTATGGCCTGCTCGCACCATTCCATCTTAAGGTAGGGGCGCTTTCGCAAAACCTGCTCTTCAAAATAGCGCGTGGTTTTCATTTCCTGTTAACCAGCCCCCTCCTGGTAAATATTATACCCTAACTCAAGGTTTCGCGCTATAATTATATGGGTTCTCTTCTTTTTGGGCTTTATCGACCTTAGTGGATGTTTATAATCCTCCCGCAGGCCTCCAGAACTCCCTCCCGCATTGCTGGAACCAGTTTTTGTCTTTTACCTTCTACCTTTTTTAGGGTAGGTTTTGGATAACAAAAGTTAAAGTCAGGCGGGCCCGACGGCGAGCTCGCTGCATCTCTACGCTACCTCACCCAGCGCTACACCATGCCTATCCCCCAGGCCAAGGCAGTTCTTACAGACATCGGTACGGAAGAGCTGGCCCACATGGAGATTGTGGCTACCCTGGTCTATAACCTGATCAAAGACGCTCCCCTGGAAGAAATAAAAAGGGCCGGCCTGGACGGCTACTATGCCGACCACGACCGCGCCCTCTATTTTGTCAATGGTCGGGAGCCAGACCCGGTGTCGAAATAAAATACCCGGCTGGTTTCCCTGCCGGGTGCTTTGGTGCAATTCATTTGACTTTCTACAGCTGGATAGATCAGCCAGGACTGCGGATCTCTTTAACCACAAGAGTTTCAATCTGATCGACAAGAGATTTTACTTCATCAAACCAGGGAGCAACAATATCGGCTTCATATTTAACCAGGTCGGCATAATCCGCTTTCTGGCGGGCATCGAACAGCCTGTTATATAATGTTCCGGCCGAAGGGTTAACCAAACCAGCTTTAACGATCTTCTGGTGGAAAAAGCGAACGGATACCTGAATTTTGGCTGACGAGTAACCCTTGGCAAGGAGAATGGCAGAAACGGCGTAGAAACAGGCATAATATAACCGGTTAGGAAGTACGTATATGGCCTTCTGAAAAAAGCAATTCCGCCTCAGTTATAGCTTCTTTAGAGCGGTCCATCCTGTATAGGATTAACTGCTTAATTTCTTCTTTCACAGAACTATCCCCTCACGTCTTACATTCTGGGTGAAAGGCATGGCCTGGTATAGAGGGGAATTCCACTCCTGTTCGCTAAAAACCGCTATAGGTAAAGCTGCTCCTGTCTCTAACTCCAGCGGATAAAGTTTCTCGCGGATCGCATCTTCCAGGTGCCAATTAGCAGGTCCTTTCGTAAGGATTAGTACATCATAGTCCGAATCTGGTTCGGCATCACCACGAGCCCTGGAGCCATATAGTATTACTGTCGCACCGGGAACAACTTCGCGAATAAGATCACGGCAGCGTTCTAATAAGCGTTGTTCCTCATCGCCTGGGTAGTGGCGAATGACTCGGTAGCTTGTCGAGCTGCTCTTGTCCTCAACGGCCACGTTAATAATCACCCCTGCCACTATTATACACTATGACCACAACTACATACCAGTATTTTCAAACTTAAAGTTATGTCGTAATTACCGTAAGGGTTGACCCCCTGCCTGCTATATCGCAATGCCCGCGCTTTTTACCCCAGGAATGCCGGCAGGCAACGCACACTTTGTCCTCCGGCGCTTGAAATCTCTTTGTAGTACCCCGGGTCCAGTTTTTGTGTCCATGTCCTGCCACCTCTATCTGCTTCCATCAGGTAATAATTCGGACTAATCTGTATAATCCCCGGTACTTCTCATGCTTCTTGCTGGAACCTGGTGGCCTGGGTAGCTTCCCCTTCCCTTTCCTGCGGTTTTTATAAACAACTCTTGTATTTTGCCTTTGGCATCCGCTCCCGAGACCGCCGGGCTTTCCGGGCGATCTGGCTTACAGCCGGTAATTACCGGCTTATTTTCCTCTTCCCCGGCATTAACAGGAATAGCCTCTTGAGCCGTAGCTCCGAAACGGGAAAGGTCTATACCCAAACCTTTATAAACTGCTGTTCCTGGCGGTAAAGGGGCAGGCCTGCCCCGTATTTCTGGGTCATAATGTAGGCCAGAGGGGGGGAGATACGGGGCTGCCGGGAAGTACGGGAGCAGGCATGGGTGCCGTGACAACCGGGGTGGTTATCTCTTCCCGCTCGCAGCGGCGACAGAAATAGACGTAGCGCATATGCTTAACCACTTTCACCTGGGCCGGGATGACCTTAAGTTCCTGCCGCACCTCGGTGCTCATCTCATGCAGGGGACCGCCGTGAGCTTTGGCAGACCCGCTCTTCTTCCGGCAGGCGGTGCTCTACTACTTCTACCAGCAGATCTTCCAGGTTCATCTCCCGGCGGCTGTGTTTTTTGCGGCGCTGGTAGGTGATGGTTTCCAAATCCGGCTCAGGCGCCTCCGGCCTGGCTCCCGCTTCCGCCTCATTAAAAAGTAAGCTGGAAACACCGAATTGCCGCTTCTTGCTTAAACGGAACTGCTCCATAAACCAGTTTAATTTAGCGGTCAGTTCGGCGTTTTGTTGTTCCAGCTGGACACATCGCTCTCGCAGCTCTTCTATAGTCATGGTGGCGATGCATCGCTGTTTGGCCCTGCTTATCCTTTAGCCCAAGAGCCGAAAACAATAATCTTTTCTGGAAACCTGGGCGCCTACCTTCCTACCTTGACATTACTCATCTTCTTCAAATCCATAGTCCTTAAATTTCAACGTACGACAGTTTTCCGTAACTGTTCTAATTACAATTTGAGGATAACCCCCGCCACCCCTTCTCGGGCGCTTTTAGTTATCCGGAACTAGGAGCACTAACGTTCAAATGGGCTTTTTCGTACCACAGACCGGACACCCCTGTAAACCCAGGGGTAACTCCAGCCCACATTCTTCCATCAGTTCTGCATCACAAAGAATTTTTTCTGTAGGACCGTCAGTTATTACCCTGCCGTCCTTCAAAACAATTGTTCTCTCGCAAAGCTCAAATACCATGTCCAAATCATGGGTCGCAATTATCTTCGTATGGGTAAAGCTTTGAAGAAGTCTTATTAAACGGCGTCTTGATTTCGGATCAAGGGATGACGTTGGTTCATCCATAACGAGAATATCAGGATTCATAGCCAAAACCGTCGCAATAGCTGCTGCGCGCTTTTCACCACCTGAAAGCTTGTACGGCGGTCTATCCTTCAAATGTAGAATTCCAACAGTATCGAGTGAGCTAATTACTCTCTTTTCAACCTCTTCCTCAGGTAATTTATAGTTGCGCGGCCCAAAGGCTACATCATCATAAACGGTGGTCATAAATAACTGGTCATCTGGGTCTTGAAAAACCATCCCCACCCTTTGCCGAATCAACGGCAATGTTTTCTTGGTTACCGGCACATCACCTATCATGATTTCTCCTTCATCTGGAAACAATACCCCGACAAGGTGCATCAACAATGTCGACTTGCCTGCACCATTCGCGCCTACAATTCCAACGGATTCTCCGTGAGTAATCTTAAAAGCAACTCCGTTCAACGCCTGGCGTCCATCAGGGTACTTATACTTTAAATTATCTGCTTGTATAATATGATGGCTCATTTATCTCCTTACTCCCATCATTACCCAACCTATCATCTCAGGAATGTTGAAGTAGCGTATTATTACAAAAGATAAACTCCATCCGGCGAAGTACAGGATGTCGCCAATACCAATTCCTTTTTCTCTCCCGATATGATATTCTCCTGTAAATCCCCGGCAGCACATTGAACGGTAAACACGTTGGGCCCTTTCTATCGACCTGATAAGTAAGTGTCCCGTTAACGAACCCCAATCTCTAAATTTGATGCCTTTTTCACCCGCAGAGCGCAATGAATAGGCACGTACCATACGGCCAGCTTCCTCAACCAGCACCGCGATATACCTGTATGTTAGCAGAAGTTGGATAATAAATACCCCGGGTATCCTTATGGTTCTTAGCGCTGAGGCGATTCTCGTCATTCCAGTGGTGGCTATGAGAATGAGTGCTGCCAGTATTGTTAAAAAACCTTTAATTAAGATTGCAAAAAAAGAAACCCAGCCTCCCGAAATAGTAATCCATGGCAACACTAGCATCGGGCTTTTATCGTATATGGGGTTAAATAATCCGATGCCGATTATCAAAGGTAAAGCCAAGAGTACCCTTTTGAAAACCGGGACCATAGGAATATCTGCCAGTGTCATGATAATAACAGGGTAAAATATAAGTGGCAACATACCACTTAACTCGTAATTACTAAAGGATACAGTTACTAGCAAATATGCGCCCGTTGTTAACACTTTCATAAGCGGGTGCACATCATGTATAATAGACTTCTTGTCTGCAAATTCATCAAGTATTCTTATGTTATATAATGAGTCCGCCGGATTGGACATCACCTATCATCCCATTTATATAATTATATTTATATAAGTTTTGGCGGGGGTTAAAGCCCCGCCTTGTTGCTTTTACTCTAAACTGCGCTTGCTTTTTCCCTCTTTTTAATTGATCTTATAATAAGACCTGTTATTGCAGCTAAAAGCAAAGTCATTGCGCCGCCAACCAGTCCCGATACACTGGTCCCGGTATTCACCGCCGGCCATGCCTCTTCGGTCTCTGGAGCATCAGTACTTACTTTCTGTTCATGAGCATCAGTACTTACTTTCTTAAAGCTGTAGTCAGGCAAAAACGCGATTTTCTCCTGAATAGAAGCCAGCGTTTGATGAATACCGTCCGGAGCCTCGAGTTCCTCTTTACCTGAAGTATTAAGCATAGACCATTCCAATCCATCGGGATATGTAGATGCAAACCATGAGAAGACACCACCAGTTATAATTGCAACAATGGCAAGGCCGGCAAGGACCTTCTTGATGGGAATACCGCCCAGCTTCTCACCCAATGCCGCCTTCTCAATTATTTCAGGGCGGGCTTTCCAAATGAAGGCGACAACAGCAGCAGTTACGAGGCCTTCTACCAATCCGATAGCAAGGTGAATGGGCTGCATCAACAAAACAAACGTGCTGAAGGGCAACTCTGTTATACCCGAAAACAGGGTTTCTAGAACT
The DNA here is from genome assembly GCF_006538365.1 of Moorella sp. E308F. NCBI lineage: Bacteria > Bacillati > Bacillota > Clostridia > Neomoorellales > Neomoorellaceae > Neomoorella > Moorella sp. E308F. The sequence continues at coordinate 816,109 of NZ_BJKN01000002.1, forward strand.
ACACTGAACGCTCCCAGCTGCAAGCCTACTATTGCAGCCAGTAGTGACCCGGCAAATATGCGTCCAGTTGAGTACCCTTTGCGAATAATCAATTTATAAATCAGGGGATATGCAATAAAGCATGTATAAAAACCAAGATTAAAAATGTTGCTTCCCAATGCTAGCAGGCCACCGTCGGCAAAAAAAAGTGCTTGGATAACTAAAACAGATGCCATGGTTAGAAAACCAGCATAAGGACCCAGCAATATAGCCAGTAGCATGCCTCCTCCTAAATGGCCGCTGGATCCGGTACCCGGAATTGTAAAGTTTATCATTTGGGCCGCAAATACAAATGCACCTACTACCCCCATTAAAGGTATTTTTTGCTCATCTAATTCATTTTGAACCTTTTTAATTGAATAAGCTGCGACTCCTGCCGTCACTGCCCACATGGTTCCACCTACAGCCGGTGAAAGCAGGGCATCTGCCATATGCATACGTTTTTCCTCCTTCAATTATTTAAGTCTCCGGTTGCGCAGGCCTAGTCTACCTCCATAACCACCCCTCTGAGGTCAACCAACTTGTGTTAAAAATAAAATAAACCATGGAAGATGTCCGGTTTATACCGTAACGACCTCCATGGTCGAGATTTAGCAACCTCCTTGGTTGCCTATTTCTTTAATAATTATATAACAAACCAAAATAACATTCAAGATTTCGCGGGCTTTTTACAAGGGCACGACCACGGGGATGTCTGCCAGTCTTTCCACCGCTACCCGAACTCCGTAGACGCCGGCGATATTTTCCGGAGTCATGATTTCCATCCCCCCGCAGGCAAAAACGGTTCTGTTCTTCAGGAGCAAAAATTTATCTGCAAATCGCAAAGCAAGGTTAAGGTCGTGCATTACCACCACCGCTGCAATGTTATGTTCCCTGACTGCACTTTTTACCGTTTGCAAAACCTCGAATTGATTTTTCAGATCCAGGTTGCTGGTGGGCTCGTCCAGTAAAAGCACCCGGGGTTCCTGGGCCAGAGCCCTGGCGATGACCACCTTTTGCAGTTCTCCCCCGCTCAATTCATCCAGGTAACGCAGGGAAAACTCCTCCAGGCCAAGAATACCCAACACATTCCGGACGATTTCCAGGTCTCTTGCGGTTGTGCCCCACTTGATGTGGGGTTTCCTGCCCAAAAGCACGGCGTCGAAGACCGTAAACCGGGCGCTTTCGTATCTTTGCGCCACGTACCCCAGGCGGCGGGCAACTTCCCGGGGACTGAGGGCAAACAGGTCTTTTTTTTCAATGAGAATTGTCCCTGTTTGCGGCTTTAAAATCCTGTTCAGGCACTTGAGCAGGGTGGACTTCCCGGCGCCGTTGTTGCCCAGGATAGCAAAAAATTCCCCCCTGTTGACTTCAAATTTGATATCCCTTAACACGGGCCGGCTGCTGTAACTGAATTCCACCCCGTCTACCGACAAGATCATCTTTTGCCATACCCCCTGGAGAGAAGGTAAAGGAACAGGGGGGCACCCATAAAAGAGGTAATCGCCCCCACCGGTAATACAACCGGGGAAACAACGGTCCTGGCCAGGGTATCGGAAGCAAGCAGCAAAAGCCCTCCCATTACGCTGGCAGCAGGGATCAGGAAACGGTGGTCGCCGCCCAGCACCCTTCTCATCATGTGCGGGGCGACCAGGCCGATAAAGCCGATAATGCCCAGAAAGGAAACAGTTACCGCCGTGACCAGGGAGGCCGCGAACATCCCGGTCAACCTGATCCTCTCTACATCAACACCCAGCCCTTTGGCCGTCTCCTCCCCGCCGTCCAAAGCGTTGTAATTCCACCGGTTGGCCATAAAGTAAAGCAGCGCGACAAAGGTTAGCGCGGCCATAATTTCCAGATCCCGCCAGGAAGCCCGGCCGATGTCGCCGAAGGTCCAAAAAACAATCGAAGCCACCTGCACGTCGCTGGCAAAAAACTGCAGGATAATGGTGGCAGCTGAAAAAAGGGACCCCAGGGCCACCCCCGCCAGGACCATTGCTTCGGGAGTGACCCCCCTGACCTGGGCCAGGAAGAGAACTACCAGGGTCGTCGCCATCGCCCCTACAAAGGCGGAAATGGTGACCAGATAGGGGTTGTTGATGATGACTGCATCGACGCTGGTGCTGTGGATGCTCCCCGCCCCCAGAGCAATGATGGCCACGGCGGCGCCAAAGGCCGCACCCTGCGAAACGCCCAGGGTGAAAGGGGACGCCAGAGGGTTTCTCAAGAGATTTTGCATCACGCAACCCGCCACGGAAAGACCGACCCCGGCAGTAACCGCCGCCAGCACCCGGGGCAGCCGGATATTCCAAATAATGATATTTAAACGTCCCTCCGCTTTGCCCAGCAGCGTCAGCATTACCTGGGCCGGCGAAAGCTCCGCCGACCCGGCGTTGATGGCGTAGACACCTAGCAGGACGGTCAAAAGGAAAAGCAGGCAAATAATAAAAACTTTTCTTTGGGTATACTTGAGGTAACTTTCCGGGATGTTTTCCATAGCTACCTGCCGCATATTTTTCTTTCCCCTCGAGTATTACGGATTAGCAAGATCAAGCTTCTTGAATCCACCGTAATCTTTCGCCATCTGTTCATATAAAGGTTTGCCCAAAAGGAACTGGTAAATCTCGTCGGCCTTTTGGGCCGGGTCGATATCTTTAAATTGTTCGGGGTAAATCACTTTCCCGGCGTAGTAGGCGTCGGCAATGGCAGTGCCTATGTTTGTGGTGTAGTAATTATAAGGAATCTGGCCGTAAACCTGACCTGTTTTGACCGCCTTCAGGGACTGGTAAAACTGCGGGTTTTTCTTGTAGTCTTCCCGCACCAGAGAGAAGCCCCCTTCATCGATAAAAATGATATCAGGGTCCCAGCTCAGGAGCTTTTCCTTGTCGATCATAACACTCCCCGTTTTACCCGTTTCGTCAACCACATTCCGGGCGTTAACAGCCGCAAAGGGCGGATATTTGGCCTGGGTGCTCTCGATGCCGTGTACTCCCTTCATGCCCAGAGCGCCTACATAAACTTTGGGTTTTTTGTCTTCAGGGATGTCCTTCGTCCTCGCATGCAAATCCTGCTGACATTTTTGCAGGTAATCAACTACTTCCCGGGCCCTTTCTTCACTACCGGTAATTTTCCCAATCAGCTTAAGGGACTTATAAACGTCCTCGTCAAAGGTGGCCAGCCTGCCGTAGCTCAACACCACCACCGGGATGTTCGTTTTGGCCTGCAGTTCATCCGCCCGAGACCTGTCTACCAGGTAGGCAACAAAAATTACGTCCGGCTTGACGCTGACCAGCTTTTCCGCGTCCGGGGTGGAATTGGGCCCTCCCTGGCCAATGGTGGGCAAATCCTTTAATTCGGGATGGGCTAAAATGTACGGCCGGCCGGTGGGCTGCTGCTTTTCCAGGTTCTCCACGCCCACCACCTTATCCGCGCCGTTCACATAACAAACCAGCCGCAGGGCACCGGGGCCGATGGCCACCACCTTCTTTACCGGTACGGGAACTTCCACCTGCCGGCCGGCCAGGTCGGTGACAACGGTTTTCTGCGGCGTCGCCGTATCCTGCCCGGGTGCTTTAGCCCCGCACCCACCCAGGATAATGATGGTAATCAGCAGGGCAATGAGCATAGCCACTGCCTTCAATGCCTTTGTCCGCATTTATTTCTCCTCCCTTTTTTGGATTTACTGTATAAAAACTCGTTTCTCCGTAACCTCTTCCGCTGCAAGGCATCCCCTTTTCACCACACCTGTTGTGATGGCTAGTTACCTTCTAACATCCCTCTAATCCCGCCCTTCAGCCTGTCCACCTCCTCCCGCAGGGCGCCTGCGTCCAGAGGAACTCCCAGAAGATTCGCCCGGGCTACGGCCGGGAAATAAGGCAAGCCACAGGTCCATCCCAGCCCACTAATTCCGGGGGTAAGCTATCCAGAGCCATTTTTTCAGTAAAAAGCGCTACCTGCTCGCTTTCTTTACCTTTGAGCATGGCTACCAGCTTTTCCTTTACCGCCGTTTTGCCCCCCAGGTAGTCCATCAGAGTTTTTCCGGGTGGTTCGATCCCAAATATTGCACCCAGCCCGAGATTTGACTCGTCTGCATCTACCACCAGGACCTTTCCTTGTTCTCCCAGCCGCCGCGCCAGTAGGGTCACCAGTGTGCTCTTCCCGCTGCCGCCCCGGCCGCTAACAATCAATTTAGGCATCTTTAACCAAACCCCCTCAAATTTTTATTTTTTGAACCAACCAATACGCGCCCCCGAAATACTATCCACATCAGAAGA
>NZ_BJKN01000002.1:1120410-1211500 GCF_006538365.1 Moorella sp. E308F
AGGGGATGGCGGTAACCACGGGGAACAGGCCGTCCCGGCAGGGTTACGTCGATGGCCTCTGCCCGAAGACGCTCGGCCTGTTCCCGGCGCGAAAGGACTTCCTTAGCCTCCTGAAGGGCTTTTTCCAGTTCTTCCCGTACCTGGTTGGCCAGCTGCCCTACCCGGGGGCGCTCTTCAGGCGGAAGTTTTCCCATTCCCCTTAAAACCCCGGTCAGCTCCCCTTTCTTGCCCAGGTACTGAACCCTTAAAATCTCCAACTCTTCACTGCTGTTGGCGGCAGCCACCCGGGCCAGGGCTGCCTTCCTGATGGCTTCAATAGTTGCTAACATCTGCATCACCTCGGGTATGACAAAATAAAAAGCCTTCGCCCCTTCGGGACGAAAGCTTAAAAGATATCTTTTACCACCCCAAGTCTCCCGGCACCATCATGCCGCTCCCCTCTAACGGTGGGAACACCGGCTCGGCCTACTCTTTCTTTTCAGCCTGCTGCTCCCGGGCGAACTTCACGCGGCCTTTCCCCAGCAGCGCTTCCAGTCAACGACGCCGCCTCCCTGTGGGTTCCGTACCGGCTACTTTGCCCATTCATAGCATTTGGACGCTAATAACATTTTTGCCTACTGGGTAACCAATCTACGATAAATAATGTAAGCAGCTATAGAACCGGTTTTTTCGAACAGCCTCCAAAAGAACTCCGCCGACAGGAACAACCTATCACGACCTTTCCTGGAGCTTTTGGGGGTAACTTCTGGGTTAATTATAGCATAGCCCCACTGGCCGTGACAAGGCGGAGTTTACCCCCGCGCCCGACGTTTAAACAGGAGCCTGGCTTTGAGGGCGGCCAGGAGGTCCAGCTGGGTCTCCAGAGAGTGAATATTCACAGCGAGGATTTCTCCGATTTTTTGTAGGCGGTAACGTAGAGTGTTGGGGTGGAGGTAAAAGTGGCGGGCAATAGCCTGAAAGTCACCGTTAAACTGGAAGTACTTTTCCAGAACTTCCAGGTAGTTCGTCCCGTTCTCCCGGTCAAAGGCCTCCAGACGGCCCAGGGTTTGCTGGTAGTAGTCTTCCAGCTGGTGGGGCGTTAAATGGTAAAGGAGCTTTTCCACTCCAAGTTCGGCAAAAAAGACAAGTCCCGGCTCCCGGCGCAGTTTGCCTATTTCCAGGGCTATTTTAGCCTCCTGGAAACTTAAATACAGTTCGGTAGTGGAAGGGTAAAAAAGGCCTACTCCGCCGCCAACGAGCATTCCGGGGACGCAACGGGCCAGTTTTTCCTGCAGGGTGCTGAAAATTCCCTTTAACTTCTGGCCGGTGGCTCCCTTATCCTCGAGGGCGGGGATGATAATTACCAATTGCCGCTCCCGGGGCAGCAGGATGGCTTCCGGGTAATCCTCCCGGGCTATGGTGCTTGCCAGTTCTTGAAACTGGTCCTCCGGACCGGTCAGGAGTTCCACGACCATTAAGGCATGGGGCCGGTTTAAATCCCAGCCCCACAACTGCCCCCTGGCTACCAGGACTTCTTTGGATTCAAAGTTGTTGTAGAGGAGATCATAAACGAAATCGGCGCGGTGGCGCTTTTCGGCAGCAATGACTGCCTGATCCCTGGCCAGAGCCAGCAGGAGCAACCTGCTGACCTGGTCGATATTGGTGGCTACCGGTTGGGGAAGACCCTTTTCCCCCAGGGCCAGAAGGTAACCGTAATTAGTAGCACCGCTTTTTAAAGCCACCGCCAGATAAGTCCACCGGCCAAAGGCGGCTTCTTCCCGGCCAGGAGATAAACTGAAGGGCAGGTAACTGCCGACAGAGAACTGAACCGCATCGCTGGTTGCTATAACCTTTCCCCAGGGATTGCTAATGACAAAGACGGCCCTGAACTGCCGCCCCAGGTAATGAACGAGGCTTTCCAGGGTACTGCCTTTAATAATAAGATCTATCAAACCAGTCAAAATATCCATTTGCACTCTCCGTCCTTTGCGCCCCTTTTCCTGCCTGCCTCTCCCTGTCTGTCTTTCTTCTTTAACCTTTTTTGTATTATTTCCAAACTATCGGCTGTTATTTTGTAAAAATTACAAACTTCCTCCTGCTGGACTTGCTGCCAGTAATGCCGGCTTTCTCCAGAGCGGTTTATTTGCAGGGAAGGCAGGGTTAAGGCTGGATCAGGCAAAAAAGCTACCCACTGGGAATAGGGGGCCTCGCCGGGATCACTTTCCCAGGTCATCATATTCAGGGCCCCGGTGGGGCAGGCGGCCACACAGGCCGGCTGCAACCCCTCGTCCAGGCGGGCCAGGCAGAAATTACATTTTTCTGCCTGGCGCGTTTCCGGATTATAGCGGGGGGCCTGGTAGGGACAGGCCTGGACGCAGGCCTGGCAACCCTGGCAGCGGCGGGGCAGGTGCAGGACCAAGCCGTCGCGCCGCTTCCAGTAGGCCTTTTCCGGGCAAACCCGGAAACACTCCGGGTTGCGGCAATGGTTGCAGGCAAGGGATACATAGTAACGGCGGCCGTCTTCTTCTCCTTCCCTTACCTGGCGCCAGTTGATACGGCTGGCTGTCCTGTGCTCGTTCTTGCAGGCCAGCTGGCAATTGCGGCAGCCAACACAGCGCTCCAGGCGCAGGGCAAAGGCTCTTTGCTTCACAAACGGCAGACCTCCACAAAGCAGTCGTAAAAGGCACAACCGGGAAAGCCGGTGGTAAGAATGCCCATATCGGTTGCCAGGGGAGACGTTAAAAAATTGACATTATAGTCCCCCGGCGAAAATAACCTTGTCCCCTGGTATTTATCTCTTCCGTACCAACCTTCATAGGCCACCACTACCGCCTCCGGCACACCCGGTTCTATCTTCGCCCTGGCAATTATTTCTCCCTGGCCGTTAAAAACCCGCACCACATCTCCTTCCGCCAGGTCTCGTTTCCGGGCCGCGGCGGGGTTGATCAGCACCACTGGTTCAGGATTAAGCGCCTGCAACCAATCCAGGTTTTGAAACTGGGAGTGGAGCCCGTACTGCTGGTGGGTGGTCAGGAGCTGCAGGGGGTATTCCGGCGGCGGCGAGGCTGGCCGTATATAAATGGGCAGGTTGGGTAGGCCCAGTTCACCCGCTCTGGCTGAATCCAGTTCTATCCTCTCCGGCAGTTCAGGCGGCCGGGCCTTACGCGGCCCACTCAAAAGTTCCTGCCAGCAACTAATGCCAAAGAGTTCCTGCATGCGCCTGTCAAAGAGTTCATCCAGCCAGTCCCTTGCTTTTTTATGGCTAGGAAAGGTACTGCTGCCGGGGGATAACTCGTTTAGTTTATCCGCCAGGGCGGCAACTATCTCCAGGTCGCTCCAGCTTTCATACCAGGGTGCCAGGGCGGGCTCGTTAACGGCCACCCAGCGGTGCCAGTAGCTGGAAACAATATCCCAGGTTTCAAACAAGGAAGCCGCGGGCAAGACGATATCGGCCAGCCTGGCCGTGGGGGTCAGAAAGTGATCGACGACCACGATCATTTCTAAAGTATTTAAGGCCTGAGAGAGCAGCCGGGCACCAGCCTCCTGGGTGAGGGGATTGCGGCCGGCCACCCATAAAAATTTAACCGGTGGATCCTGGCAGTGCAGGAGTTCGGCGGCAAAATTGTTCATATTCAGGTAACGGTTGCCAGCCTGTCCTGGCGCCCCCGGCCCGCTTCCAACCCTGGGCCACGTATCCAGGTGAGCGTAATACACTCCCCCACCCCCGGTTCCCAGGTGACCGGTCAGGGCTGCCAGGGCATTGATGGCCCGGACGTTCTGGCCGCCGTTGGTGTGACGCTGCAGGCCGAAGCCGATCCAGATGGCTGCCGGCCGGCTGGTAGCATACATCTCCGCCAGTTCGGTAATGGCGGCAACCTCCAGGCCGGTTTCCCTGGCGGCCCAGGCCTGGGACAGCCCGGCCAGGTAGCTACGTAAGGCCGGCCATCCTGCCGCATAGCGGCTTAAGCCCTCTTCATCAAGACGCCCTCGCTGCCAGAGGTAGGCCAGGACACCCAGGGCCAGAGCTCCGTCAGTACCGGGTTTAATCTGCAAATAGTAATCGGCCCACTTTGCCGTCGCTGTAAAGACGGGGTCGATGACCACCACCCTGCCCCCCTGGTCCCGGGCCTGTTGCAGGAACGGCAGGGAATGAACCGCCGTCCAGGCAGGATTGGTCCCCCAGAGGATAATACATTTATTCCTGGCCAGGTCCTCGGGGTCGGGGCTGGTCACCCTGCCGAAGTCAAGGTAAAAAGCGTCAAGGCCTGCCGACCAGCAGGGTGAGCCCCCGGCCCGGGTGGTGGGGCCCAGGCTATCAAAAAAGACGTCTATTATATTTTGCAGCCAGCCGAAATTCCCCGAGTATTTATTTAAAGCAACTGGGAGGGTGCTGCCATACCTGGCTTTAAGGTCCAGGATGCTGGTGGCAATAAGTTCCAGCGCTTCCTCCCAGGAAAGGCGTTGCCAGTTGCCGGAACCCCGGGGATACTGGCGCAATGGGTAGCGCAGCCGCTCCGGGCTATGCACCCGGCGGCTGTAGGCGTAACCCTTGGCACAGAGACGACCCAGGGTATAGCCGTGCTGTGGGTCTCCTTCCAGTTTGACTACCCGGCCGTCTTCCACATAAGTCAGCATGGCGCAGGCGTCGTAACAGTTACAGGGACAGGCAGAACGGTAAACAGGCACACCCACCACCCCTTCTCCCATCCCTCTCTTCAATACTATTTTACTTTATTTTGATTCCTTCTGTCCACAGTTCCTGATTAACTAAAACCCCTCGCAGCCGCAGGCATCAGGCAGCTTCGCAACCATGCCGGCTCCACGATTAATAAAAACCCCTCGCAGGGGAGGGGTTGCAACCGCAGGTAAGGAACAGGGCTTTCCGCTAATTTTAGAACTAACCGATGGCCAGTGGTACTGCTGTACCGTAGAAAAGGGCCCGGCCGATCAATTCTCCCGCCAGGAGAAGGAGCAGGAGGACCAGGGAGAGGGATAGAGAGCCCCTTTCCTGCCGGCGTAACTGATAACTGACGGCCAAAGGTGCCAGCCACCCGGCCAGGACCCGCAGCCACCACCATGGGCTGGCCAAAAGAGTGGTCAAGGTCAGCCGGGCTTCCGGCCCCGCTGCGGCCAGGAAGGTTAGGTATGACAGCGAGCTGATGATACTCAGGAGCAAGAGCGAGACCAGAGCCCGGCTGGCGAGGCCGCCTTCCAGCCATGGGGCGAGGCCGGGGAGCAACTGCTCGAGGCACATCCCCAGGGCCGGGCCCAGTAGTAAGGCTGTCAGGAAAAAGGTAAGGACGGTATGAAAGTTATACCAGGCCGGGCGAGCCGGCAGGACATAGATGAGGGCACTGGCCAGCACCCCCAGGAGGCCGCTGGCCAGGGCCAGGACGGCGGCCAGCCGCGCCAGGGGCTGCTTTCCTCCCTTTGCAGCCAGGTAAGCTGCCAGGAGCAAGAGAAAACACAGGCTGAAAAGCAGGACTTCCCGGCTCAGCCAGGAGGAAGCCAGGTGGGTCAAGGCCCGGTAGGCGTTTTCCGGGTGGCCGAGGTGGCCCAGGGAGATAACCATTGCTGTCGCTAAAATCCCGGCCGGCAGGAGATAGGTCCATCTGGGATTAGCTTTACCGGCTGCACCTGGAACCACCATGACCAGGTAGCCGACGGCCATTTGCGCGAAGATGGTGAAAAAAACCAGGGGCCATTCCCAGTTTGTCATTCAAACATCCCTCCTGATCTGGACTCCGGCTCGCGGGGGTACGAAACGGACGGATGGCCGGGTAATAGTTATATCGGGAAATCCCGGCAGTTCTTTTACAGTGCCCGGCTCGGGGAAGGAATTGAGATCCTTTATGAGCTGCAGCGCCCCCACCGGGCAGGCGGCCACGCAGGCCGGCTCCTCATTGCGGTCTACCTTCTGGTAGCAGAGCTGGCACTTTTCCACCCGGCGGTCCTTTTCGTTGTACTGAGGGGCCCCATAGGGGCAGGCCATGGTGCACAGGCGGCAGCCGATGCAGCGGGCGTGGTCCTGGAGGACGATGCCGTCCTCGCGCTTGCTGTAGGCCCCCACCGGGCAGACCTTGAGACAGGCCGGGTCGGCGCAGTGGTTGCAGGCAAGGGACATAAAGTTGCGCTCCGGATAAGGGAGGCTGGCTTCCCGCTGCTGGTAGACCCGCCGCCAGCGGGGCTTGACCTCCGTTTGATATTCGTTTTTGCAGGCCATCTCACAGCTGAAGCAACCTATGCATTTTTCCGTATCCACCAGAAAACCCAGTTGCTTGGCCACGGCCCTCACCTCACTTTCTCGATATTAACGAAGTTATCATGGAAAGCCAGGCCGCGGTTACCGGTGGCCTTTTTGCCCATATCGCTGGGCACGGCTTTTACTGTGTAATTGATATTGTAATTGAGATCTTTGTACCAGGCCTCGTAGGCCACCAGGACCTCCGGTGCCGTGGTGGCGGTAATCCTGGCCTTCAGGGTGACGTAACCGATTTCGTTATACACTTTAACCCAATCCCCGTCCTTGATCCCCTTGGCGGCAGCCGTAGCCGGGTGAATTTCCACATAAGGTTCAGGGCTGACATTCATCATCCAGTCGATATTCTGGAACTGGGAATGGAGGCCGTAGCGCCAGTGAGGCGTAAAGAAGCGATAGGGGTATTCCGGCGACGGCTGCTTCTCCGGGACATATATCGGCAGGGCCGGCAGGCCGTATTTGGGGGCCTCGGATGATTTAATTTCGATTTTCCCGGAAGGCGTGCGGAATTTGCCGTCCGCCCAGGCCGCCGGGGGAAGTTTCGCTTTGCGCGGCCCCTTTTTCAGCTCGCGATAGTCGCTGATGCCCAGCAGGTCAAGCATTTTGGGGTTGAACTCCTTGCCCACCCATTCTTCCAGGTTGCCGCTGGTGGGATAAGTGCAGGAGCCGGGCTCCAGGGCGTTAAGTTTGGCCGCAAGCAACATGGCGATCTGCACGTCGTTTTTAGCTTCAAAATAGGGTTCAATGGCCTGCTCGTTAATCCCCACCCAGTAGTGCCAGTAGCTGGCGTTCACGCCGTACTCTTCAAAGTGGGTGGTGGCCGGCAGGACGATGTCCGACCAGGCGGCGGTGCGGGTTAAGAAGTGGTCCACCGTCACCACCAGGTCCATGGTTTCAAAGGCTTTCTGGACCACCTGGGGTTCGGGGTCCTGGGATAAAGGATTGCGGCAGGCGATCCAGAGCATCTTGATGGGCGGGTCGTTAGTGTTGAGCAGTTCGGCGCCAAAATTGTTGATGTTGATAAAGCGGTCGCTCATGGTGCCGTCGGGTTTCTTTACCCCGACCGCCCCGGCCGGTTTGGGCATTGTCATGGCCGCGTAATTAAAACCCCAGGTTTCCAGGTGGCCGTAGAGGGCGCCGCCCCCGCTCTTGCCCACGTTGCCGGTAATAGCCGCCAGGGCGTCGATGGCCCGGACGTTCTGACCGCCGTTGGTGTGGCGCTGCAGGCCGTAACCGATCCAGATGGCCGCCGGTTTGTTGGTGGCGTACTCCCGGGCCAGGTCGGCGATTACCCCGGCCGGGATGCCGGTGATCTTGCTCGCCCACTCCAGGGTCACTTCCCGGCGCAGGTATTCAAAGAATTCCTCCCAGCCGACGGCATTGGCCTTGAGGTATTCCACATCCACCCAGCCGTTGTCCAGGATGTGGCGAGCCATGCCCAGCGCCAGGGCTCCGTCGGTGCTCGGTTTAATCTGCAAATAGAGGTCCGCCTTGGCGGCTGTCTGGGTGACAATGGGGTCGATGGCGACGATCTTCGCCCCCTTCTCCCGGGCGGCGTAAATAAAGCGCATGGAATGGACAGAAGTCCAGGCCGGATTTACTCCCCAGAGGATAATATAACGAGAATTGACCAGGTCTTCCGGGTCGTTGTTCCAGAGGGTGCCGAAATCGTAGGTCTGGGCGTCGATACCAGCCGGCCAGCAAGGCGTTCCCAGGGCCCTGGTAGTATAACCGATACTGCTCATCATGCCTTCGATGCCGTAATGAAGAATATCAAAGTTGCCGGAATACTTATTCAGGCAGATGGGCAGGGTACTGCCGTACTCTTTTTTGATAGCCAGGATTTTCCGGGCGATTATTTCCAGGGCTTCGTCCCAGGAAATGCGCTGCCACTTGCCTGAGCCCCGTGGCTCCTGCTTCATGGGGTACTTGAGCCGGTCCGGGCTGTAGACCCGGCGGGTATAGGTATATCCCTTGACACACAGGCGCCCGTTGGTAAAGGTATTGACCGGATCGCCGCTGACTTTGCGTAAGACACCGTCCTTGACGTAACTTAGCATGCTGCAGGTATCATAACAGTTGCGGGGGCAAACATTGCGGAAAACTTTTGCACCGGCTCCTGCTTCCGGGTAGCCTGCCTCCACAGCGGCGGCGGGAGCAGCATATTTCAGACCACCATAGGCAGTAAGGGCAGTCAAAGCGCTGCCGGCGGCCAGGCCCTTCAGGAAAGACCGGCGGGTAAGCTGGTAAGCCATACTTCTTCACCTCCATTTACCCGGATGTTGCTAAATGTTGGGTTTACCGCTATCCGGCCCCTTGAAATTATCTTGGTAGATAACTCCCCGGTAATTGGGATCCGTGGGGCCGCTCTGGACGGACAAGGCTTTCTGGCTGCTGCCGCAGCCAACCAAAAAAAGGCTGAGGGCCAGCAGGATAAGTAAATATCGTAATCCCTTATTCACCTTTAACATCCCCCCCACTTGTTCTTGCTGTTACGTGAACATATTCGGGAAAATAAAAAATCCCCCTTTAGAAGAAATCAAAACTTTCTAGAGGGGGATTTGCAATTTATCCAAAGGCTAGCCTATCACTTGTACAGCAAAGTTGCTATGGTCCCGATAAAACCTACAGCAATGGTAATTACGGCGCTAATAGCCCAGAATCTGAGGTTACCAAGCTTGTCATCCAATGTGTCAATACGCTGGCTTAGCTTTTGCTCCACCGTTTCAATACGCTGGCTCAGCTTTTGCTCCACCGTGTCAATACGCTGGCTCAGCTTTTGCTCCACCGTGTCTATACGCTGGCTCAGCTTTTGCTCCACCGCGCTGATGCGTTCCTCGGACTTTTGATCCCCATCCCGGATTTCTTTCGTCAATTTTTCATCTAGCCGGTCTAAACGCTGTAAAAGAAAGAAAAATTCCGGTGAAGCCAGGGTGCGTGGCGGTTCATTTGTAGCTGCTATTTCTCGCAAGCTCTCTTCCGGCATGGCGCTCACCCGCCTTCACCTCCATTCTAACCCAAAGTTTTCCTTAGATCAACGGCAAAAATCCTGCCGCTGGCGCAGGGCTTCGTACAAAAGGAGGGCCGCCGCTACGGCAGCGTTCAAGGACTCCACCGGCCCGACCATGGGAATGCCCACGCGGGCCGTAGCTGCGGCCAGCAATTCCCTTCCCGGGCCATGATTCTCGCTGCCCACGGCCAGGGCCAGGGGGGGCCTTAAGTCCGCCTGCCAGAAAACTAAAGGCGCGCCGACGTCGGCCACTACCAGCTTTATCCCGCAAGCTTCCAATTCCCGCATCAGGGTAGCTGGCTCCACGCCGCTAACCACCGGCAGCTTAAAGGTGGCCCCCATGGCCGCCCGGACTACCTTGGGGTTAAAGGGGTCAACGCTGCCGCGGGTTAAAATCAGTCCCGTAGCTCCGGCTCCCAGGGCTGTGCGCCAGATGGTACCCAGATTCCCCGGATCCTGCAGCCCGGCGGCCACCATTAGCAAAGGAGAAGGCCGGCTCAGGAGTCTTGTCAGGGAACTTGCCTGGAAGGGGGCTATAGCCACCACTCCCTGCGGCGTCACGGTCGTGCTGATGGCCTGCATCAATTCCTCCGTCACCGCCAGGCAGCGGTAGCCAGCCTCCTGCAGGCCGGCTACCAGCTGCTCTCCCCGCGGGGCGGCAAGAATTTGCGGGCTGTACAAAACTACTTCCAGGGGTATCCCGGCCTGCCGGGCTTCCTCCAGCAGGTGGATGCCCTCGATTAGATAAAGACCCCTTTTCTCCCGCCAGGAACGCTCCTTTAAAGAACGGGCCAGCTTCACATAACGGTTGGCTGCCGAAGTGATTAACTCCACCTTAGCTTTCCTGCAACCTTTCCAGGGCCTTGTTTCGGCCTACCAGTACCATGATGTCGCCTTCTTCCACCACATCGTCGGCTCCGGGAGCAGCCAGTATTTTATCATTGCGTTTGATAGCCATAACGCTGACACCGTGCTGGGCGCGTAAATTCAGCTGCCCCAGGGTCTTACCCGCCACCCTGGCCGGGGCCACAATCTCCACAATGCTGTACTCCGGCGAAAGGTCGATATGCTCCAGGACGTTGCCGGAAGCAAGGGTATGGGCGACCCTGATTCCCATATCCCGCTCCGGGAAAACGACTTTATCCGCACCAATTTTAGCCAAGACTTTACCGTGCAGGTCGTTCATGGCCTTGGCTACGACGCACTTAATGCCCATTTCCTTGACGATTAAAGTGACCAGGATATTGGCCTCGACATTTTCCCCAATGGCGACAATGGCTACGTCCACATTGCGAATGCCAGCCGCCTTCAAGGCTTCCTCATCGCGGGCATCAGCCTGGATGGCCGTGGTGACATCATTCATGAGGGCCTCCACCTTGGCCTCGTCGCTATCAATGGCGATTACCTGGTGGCCCATGCGGGCCAGGGTGCGGGCTACGCTGGACCCGAAACGTCCCAGGCCAATGACGGCAAACTGTTTCACAACCCTGCCTCCTTTAGCCAACAATAATCCTCTCCTCAGGATAATGTTTTATTCCCTGGCGGCCCAGGCGCTGGGCAATGGCAAAGGCCAGGGTCAGGGGGCCTACCCGGCCGGTAAACATGGTAGCGGTAATAAGCAACTTGCCGGCCACTGTCAGCTTTGGCGTCAGTCCCATGGAAAGGCCGACGGTGCCAAAGGCTGAAGTTACTTCAAAGAGTACCATTTGCAAATCTGCCTGTTCGGTAATTAATAAAATGCCAGTTACGGTAACTATCAGGAGCAGGGAAACAGCAGCAATGGCCAGGGCCTTTAAGACTGTACCCCGGGGTAACCGCCGGCCGAATACCTCAATATCAACGTTACCCCGGATAATGGTCCAGACAGCCACGGCAATGGCCGCAAAGGTAGTTGTCTTGATACCGCCGCCGGTCGACCCCGGCGAAGCACCGATAAACATCAGGATGGTGATAAAAAGCAGGGTTACCGGCCTTAAGTCGCCGATTACGAGGGTATTAAACCCGGCCGTCCGCGGCGTCACGGCCTGGAAGTATGAGGCCAGGATCTTTTCTCCTAGAGGCAAAGGCGCCAGGCTTTTCGTGTTAGTATACTCCAGGAGAAAGATAATTACTGTGGCCGTAACGATTAGCAAAAGGGTGGTACGAATGACGATCTTGCTGTGCAGGGAGAGCCGCTGCCAGGAACGTTTGGTATAAATATCAGCTACGACGCTGAAACCCAGACCTCCAAAGATAATTAGCAAGGTAATAACCATGTTGACCAGCAAATCGCCCCGGTAATCAACCAGACTCCTGGAGAAAAGATCAAAGCCAGCGTTGCAGAAGGCGGAGACGGCATGGAAGATACCAAAATAAATGGCCTGTCCCAGGGGCATCTGGCTGCTGAAACGGATACTTAAAAGCAACGCCCCCAGGCCTTCAGCAAACAGGGTAAAAATGAGGACATACTTGCTCAGGCGCACGACCCCTTCTACTGTCAGCTGGTTCATGGCTTCCTGCATGACCAGCCTTTCCTTCAGGGTGATACGCTTGCCCAGGAGCAGGGCGACCAGGGTAGATAGGGTCATAAAACCCAGGCCGCCGGTTTGAATTAAAGTGAGAATAACCAGTTCACCAAATAAAGAGTAAGTAGTCTGGGTATCAACTGTTACCAGACCGGTCACGGCCGTAGCCGAGGTGGCCGTGAACAGGGCATCAATAACCGCCACCGGTTGCCCGCTCTGGCTGGCAATGGGGAGGCTTAAGAGGAGCGTACCGGTGGCGATAACCACTGCGAAGCCAAGGGCTAAAACTTGCGGCGGCCGCAGGCGAAAGGGCCACTCTCGTATAATACTCGTACAGATTCACCTTCTTTTAGCACTAAGTACATCTTACCTCATTTTAAAGCTAGCCATGACTTTGTCAAGCACTAAGTTAAAGGCCAATTAGTTTTTAAAAAACTAATTGGCCTTTGACACCCTATTTTATGCTCCCAAACCCAACTTTTCTTTTGCCATATTCACTAGGCGGTTAAAACCTGCTACGTCGTTCACCGCCATGTCAGCCAGCATCTTGCGGTTAACTTCAACGCCGGCCTTTTTTAAACCGTTAATCAGGCGGCTGTAAGTAATGCCCTGCATCCTGGCGGCGGCATTAATGCGGGCAATCCAAAGCTTCCTGAAGTCGCCTTTGCGCTCCCGCCGGTGAGCGTAAGCATAGGCCAGGGATTTTAATACTTGTTCATTGGCGGGGCGGAATAATTTGGACTTAGCGCCAAAGTAGCCTTTGGCCAGCTTCAAGATCTTTTTATGGCGTTGGTGCTTGGTGACACCACGTTTTACACGGGCCATTTTTTTAACCTCCCTCTAAGCCTGGTAAGGCAAGAGCCGGGCAATACGCCTGCGATCGGTTCTATCGATTAAGGCGGGCTGGCGCAACCGTCTCTTGCGCTTTGGTGCCTTTCCGGCCAGCAAGTGACTTTTATAAGCCCTGGCGCGTTTTACTTTTCCCGAGGCTGTGACGCGGAACCTTTTGGCCGCGCCGCGGTGGGTTTTCATCTTGGGCATAATATCACCTCGAATAAATTTTCCCTTAAGCTTTGGGGGCCAGAATCATAACCATATTGCGCCCCTCTACTTTGGGCGGTTTTTCAATGGAGGCAAGGTCTGCCACCTGGTCGGCCAGGCGCTGGCACAGCTTCATCCCGAGGTCGGCATGGGCAATCTCCCGCCCCCGGAACATAACGGTCACCTTGACCTTATCACCATCTTCCAGAAAGCGGATGGCATTGCGCGCTTTGACCTGGAAGTCATGCTCTTCAATGTTGGGCCGCAGCTTTACTTCTTTAATGTTTATTATCCGCTGCTTTTTCCTCGCCTCGCGCTCCCGCTTGCTCTGCTCATATTTATATTTACCAAAATCCATGATGCGGCAAACTGGCGGTCGCGCATTGGGAGCCACTTCTACCAGGTCCAGGCCCTGTTCCTGGGCGATACGCAGGGCTTCTCGTGTTGGCATAATCCCTAGCTGCTGTCCATCAATGCCAACCAGGCGCACTTCCCGGGTCCGGATTTCTCCATTGACCCTCAAATCCTTGCTGATAATGCGTCACCTCCAGCTAGATTTACCGCCCAGTCAAAGACCTCCTTAAAAAATGAAGCGGGTGGATTCCACCCGCCAAAATTAGACCTTTTCCTGGGCAAACCTTACTGGCCCCGGGCCGTAAGGTGAGAAGCGAGTGGCTTCTACTTCCTGGGAAAGTATAACACAGAGGTGTGCCGGCGTCAATAAGTCCGTAGAGATTTGTGTCACCGTTTATTACTAAGGATTGCGCACCGGCTTGCCCAGGTAATAACCCTGCCCGTAGCGAATGCCAGCGCGGCGCAAAATTTCAGCCGCTTCACGGCTCTCTACAAACTCGGCCACTACCTCTATCGAAAGCCTTTGCAAAAGTCTTGCCATGTTTTCGACAATCAACCTGGTGCGTCCACTCCTGGTTATCTCACGCACCAGGGAACCCTCTATTTTGGCAAAGTAACAGTCAAAGTAACGAAGATAAAGGAATGAAGAAAAACCGCTGCCAAAATCGTCGATTGCCAGGCGCACACCAAGTTCGGTCAGCTCCCTGGCAAAAACATGCACAGCATTCATATCCCGCACGGCTTCTCGTTCGGTTATTTCGGCCACAATTTCTTCTGGACGGATGCCGTAGCGGTTGAACAGGTCAGCCAGGAAAGATGGAGTTTCTTTGTTCTCTACCTCGCGCATAGAAAAGTTAATAAAAAAAAGCATGTCCTTCGCCCAAGAGTTCGTTTTTTCCCGCATGGCCTGCTCTATAATTATCCTACCAATATCCTTCATAAGGCCAGATTGCTCAGCCGCCTCTACAAAAAGCCCGGCAGGAAGAAAATTTTCCCCTCTCTTCACGCGAGTAAGCACTTCGTAACCTACAGGCTTGCCAGTCTCTAAATCTACAATCGGCTGGTAAAAGGGAACGATCGCCCCTTCCGAGCGCAGGGCTTCTTGCAAGAGAAGAATTCTCTCATGAACTACAGTAGGATTAGTAACTCTATCGACCATCTCTATGAGCTGCGCCCGGTCCCCACCTTTCCTCTTGGCCGCTACCTGAGCAACCTCGGCGGCACACATAAGGTCGACCAGAGCTTGTCCATGATGGGGGAACGAAGCCACGCCAATACTGCTTGTAATGAAAATGCCCTCATCCCCCAAGGGTCGAATTTTTAGCTTAGCAATGCCCTGGCACAGCCCTTGCGCCTTTGCCAGCGCTTCATCAGGCCCTGTATCCATCAACAAAATTCCAAACTCGTCACCCCCTATGCGGGCAATGACATGATTCCCCGGGAGAGCTTCCAGCAGGAAGTCAGCCACAGCCCTAAGTACAATATCCCCTATGGTATAACCGTAAACGTCGTTAACCAACTTAAAATTATCAAGGGCTATCCAGCACAAAGAAAGCTCTCGTTTTGTGCGCCGCGCAAACTCGAGTGTCTCCTCCAACTCTTCTTCGAACTTGCGTCGGCTCAAAAGGCCTGTAAGAACATCTGCTTCCGAAAGCATCTGTATCTGGCGCACTACCTCCCCCTCGTATCCGAGGAGTAACAGGCCGAGGTCGAAAAGCAACGATGTCCCGCCGTACTTCAATCTTTGCAGTTCTCGCTCTGCGGATGGAAGAGCCGTGCCCAGTTCGTCATAGCAATGCCCTAAAAGGAGCGCGTAGGTTGTCACCAGTTGCTCCAGCGACACTTCTGTAGTGTGGAGCTCTCTACCGAGTTCTATCCGCCGCCGCAAGAGTTCCTCGTCATGGTTGCCAGCAAACAACGCCAAAAAGTCGCTCGCTACCTTGTACAGTTCCGCCTCGTTTGCCTCTTGCCCTACCCGCTCCAACATGGACCGCAGACGTCCGGCGTATGCTTGTGCTACTTTTTTGTTAAATTCTTTTCCCTTCGGGAAAAGTTGTCCAGCCTGGGATGTTAGTTCTTGCATGATTTCCTGTATTCCCTTGGAAAACCGCACCGCACGTCTCACCCCCCGATGTCGCTCTGGGCAAAAACCACCCTGTTTTTGCCCAATTCTTTGGCTCTATACATGGCTTCATCTGCTTGCCGGATTAGCTCATTGAGCTCGACAGGCCCCTGGCCGGTATACCCGGCAACACCTATACTTACCGTCAGACCCTCCCCAACCGGCAGCATCCTTTCCGCTACTATTTGGGCCCGAATTCGTTCCAGGGGAATCTTGGCCTTTGTAAAATCCGTCGCCGGGAGGACAATTACAAACTCTTCACCACCGAAGCGTACGGCCAAGTCATCATTCCGCAAACTTCTTTTGATAACGCCTGCTACGAAACGGAGTACTTCGTCGCCTGCCTGGTGGCCGTGCTGGTCATTGATTCGTTTAAAATCATCCAGATCGAGCATGGCCACAACAAGTGGCTTTTCCTGCTCTTGTGCTCTTTTGAGCATGCGGGGAAGCAAACGATAGAGGGCCAGCCGGTTATAAAGCCCGGTCAGATGATCGCGTTCGGCCCTTTCTTTTAGCTGGAGGAAGAACGTGTCAATAACTACCAGGATCTGGGCCAAAAATTCCGTTGCCCGCACTATATATATCCACTGCACGTTGTCACTGTCTTGCCTAATTCCCATGACCTCTCGGAAAGCGCGTGTGTGTACGTCCAAAATGTTAGCTGCCTGCACCTCGCTGTCATCTAGGTAGTGCGGCAACTTCTCATACGCTTCGAGAAGGAGCCCCTCCATAGCCCCCTGGAACATATAACGTCCAAGATAATTGCAGTAGGTTGAATAGAATTCTCCAGACACCTAAATATGCCTCCCTACCAGCACACTGGCATCGTCTTCAGCGATGCCATATTTCTCTACCACACGGCGCGCCATGGCTTCGCCTGTTTCCTCCCAGAGCCACGGCGAACCAGCGGGCGAAAAGCTGCGTTTGATCCCGTCGGTACAGGCCAGAAGAAGGGTGGGCGCTGAAAGCTCCAGCCGGCGGAAGACGGGATCAAACATCTTTTTGCCTACAATGCCTGGCTGCCCAATCAGGGCCTCCGTATCTTTTCGCGTTAGCACCCATCCTCTGATGTTTCCGATCAAGATATATTCTATCGTTTTCTGGTCAAGCATGGCTAAAAAAAGAGCGCATCCCCGTGTCTGTGAAGCTGCTTTATTCAAAACAGCGTATATCTCCTGCAGACTACCCCCGGCTTCTCTGAGTGCCCGTGCCAGGACTACTGCTCCTTGATGGGCACCTTCTCCATGGCCCAGTACATCTACTACGGCTACCATCACGTGGACATCCAATTCCTTAGTGTAACAAAGGTCCCCGTTCACTTTCTCCAGCCAGTGGGGGCGCGAATAAGCTGCTACTTCCCATCCGGAGCCTTCCCGGGCCTGTCGGCCAGTTCCCTGTTTTTCAACTTGTAATTTCAAAACTTGCGTCTCCTCTTTTCAAACATTACTGCGGTGCCCTTACCAACTTCAGAGACAATCTCAAAATAATCCACAAGGCGTTTTATTCCTGATAAGCCTATACCCAAGCTGCGCTCATATGTTGTGTAACCTTTTGTCAGAACGAGTTCTACGTCCTCAATACCCGGACCTTGATCAATCGCCACCGCCTGGATGATAGGCCCGCCGTTCTCCTCAAGACGTTTGCGGATCATTATTTTGCCAGTTTGCGCATAGCGGTAGATATTGCGCGCAAGTTCGGAAACCGCAGTGGCAATTTTGGTTACATCAGCAAGGGAAAAACCTGATTCCTGAGCAAGTTGCTTGGCCGTCTGCCTGGCTATGGCTATGTCTTCTTCCCGGGCAATGCGCACCACCACGTCAAAGTCGTCCGCCGGCATGGCCAGCAACTCTCTCACTTTCCGCGCCAAGACCACCTACTCCTCTCCTAAGGAGACCATACCAGAGCTAAAGCGTGCTCGAGGTCGCGGGCAACTAAAAAGCCTTGCAGTTCTATCCCCATTTGTGCCAGGGTCAGAGCCACAGGAGGCTGGATACCGCAGATCACCGTGCGGCAACCCATCAGGTGAGCCATCGCAGCAGTCTCTGAAAGGGTATAGGATATATAGCTGTCGATCACTTCTACCATCCGTACGTCCAAAATGATCGCCCGGACACGTTGCTCCTGAATTTCCGCCAGTAGCTGTGCTTGCAGCTTCTCCACAGTCTTATCGTCCAGGTCTATCTGTATGGGCACTAACAGACAGTCGGCAATCCTTATGGTTGGAACCACCTTTTCTTTAAATGTCATCGGGTTCTCCACCTTCGCGCGTCAAACTACTACTATGCCCCAATGCAATTTGTTTGCGTTGCCTTTTCTCCTCTTCGAGCATAGCTATAGCCTTGCGGAGAGCGTCTTCGAGGTCACGCGCTATCGCCACCATACGGAAATCTACGCCTAACTTAACCAGGGTGTGGGCGATTTCAGGCTTAATGCCAGTTAAGATAACCTCTGCTCCCAGTAGCTTCACCGCGCTAAACATTTCAATAAGAAAACCTCCTGCTGCTGT
This sequence comes from Moorella sp. E308F, assembly GCF_006538365.1. Taxonomy (NCBI): domain Bacteria; kingdom Bacillati; phylum Bacillota; class Clostridia; order Neomoorellales; family Neomoorellaceae; genus Neomoorella; species Moorella sp. E308F. The sequence continues at coordinate 1,138,186 of NZ_BJKN01000002.1, forward strand.
GTCAATCATGGGCACCCCGGTGACGTCCACAACAACCATTTTGGCCCGCGTGCTACTGGCGCGCTCCAAGAGCCTTTCTGCTATAGCCTGCGCCCGGTCAGTATCTAGACTGCCAATCAGCGGCAGTAGCAGTACCTCACTCCAAATGCGAATAATCGGCGCTGCCAACTCTGAAAGCATGTCCTCAAGCCTGTGAATCACCTGTTCCCTATCGTGGGTTAGCTTACCGCAGAGTTCCAGAACCAGCGGTAAAAGTTCATTTGTTGGGAAAGATGGTACACGCTCAATAACAAGCTTCAGTTTTTCCCCAAGGGTGGTTTCGCCTAATTCCTGAAGCAGTCCAGATAGGGGTTCTCGCAAAGTTTCGCGCAGATTATTTCCGGTAGCCCCCGAAACAGCTATTAATAAAAATTTGTGCCACAGTTTCTCTTCCTGCTCATTTCTGCCCAGTTCTTTGGCCAGCATTTCCAATTGCATCTTGTCCACTTTAACATGCTCCTTTCAACTAAGTATAAATTCTGGACCATAACCGGCCCGTATTAGCGCAAGTTTTGTGTAAAACATTCTCGAACACTAAACAGGTATGCGTTATTTATTCAAGCGAGCTTAATTTACCGATAAAATCCAGATATTTTTCTCTGCTCAGCTCTATGGTGTCCTCAGGTTCTCGTTCTAAAACCTTTTGCATTGCTTCTACTACTGCCGGGTCAAACTGTTTCCCGGCACAACGTCTTAGTTCCTCAATTATCCACTGCTGAGAAAACGCCTTGCGATAAGGCCTGTCTGATTTCATAGCGTCATAAGCATCCGCCACCCTGATGATCCGGGCTAGCAGAGGTATCCTTTTACCAGTAAGGCCCTCCGGATAGCCGCCACCGTTATAGTCTTCGTGGTGGTATAGAACCGCTGCCACTACTTCGCGGGGAAGGTTTGCCGGTTTCAGGATCTTTGCCCCTATTCGCGGATGCGTCATGATTTCTTTTTTTTCTTCTGGTGTAAGACCGCCTTTCTTAAGCAGTATATGTTCCCTTATCCCTACTTTTCCGATATCATGTAAAAGCCCTCCTATATAAACCATTTCCTGCTCATTTTCCGATAGCTTCATTTCTCTGGCGATAACCCTCGCCCACCATGCTACCCGGAACGAATGGCCCTGCGTATACTTATCTTTTGCTTCTAACGCTGCGGCCAGCGCCTTTACAACGCTCATATAATATTCTTGCAGCGTGGCATAAAGCCGGGCGTTCTCCAGCGCTAGGCCCACTTGACTGGCTATGATCGACAGGTAACCCTTCTCATCCTCTTTCCACTGCCGGGGAAACGGCAAGCATAATATAATCACACCCAGTGTTTTCCCCCTGGCCTGCACGGGGACTATCGCGGCCGCTTTTACATCCCTGTCCAAAAACGACAGTTGTAGAGGCCCATCATACCTTGCCAGGTCGTCGATGAACAGCGGGCTTGCCGTTTTTACTATCTCCTTTAAGGTCGTGCTTTCCAGCAGCATTCTTCCAGTCTCACCTAGTAATTCTTCGTCGGCTTCCCGGCTGCCCTTTACCGTTATTGCTCCGGTTTCTTGATCGTATAGCTCCAGCACACACCACTTTGTACCCATTATTTCTTTCATACTTTGGAGAGTTTGATTAACGATCGCGTCCATTTCCAAACTGGAAGATATCAACTGCCCAACCTCAATAAGCCGCTTGAGCTTTCCCGCATATTCCTCCAAACCCCGGTCCATGGCTAAAGCAAGACTTTCGCGCAGGGCGCTCAAGAAACGTATTTCCTCTTCGCCCGACACTACATCTTTAGGCTTGTCATTCATTTCGACACCTCTCCATTACCGTCTTCGTGACCACATGGCTATTACCGTCTCTGTACCTGGCCTCACTGAAGATCAGAGGATTGATTTTGGTCCCAGCAGACGCGGTTTTTTCCTTGCTTCTTCGCCTGATAACAGGCCTGATCCGCCCTTGCAAACAACGAGTCTGCGGTATCATTTTTTTGCGCCACGGCTACCCCAATGCTCGCCGTAACCTGGCGGTGCGGAAAGGGGTAAAGCTCTATAGACTTCCGTATTCTTTCCGCCACTGCAACAGCGCCTTCCCCTTTTGTGCCGGGAAGAATAATTGCAAACTCCTCGCCTCCATAACGGCCCGCAATATCCACCAGCCTGATGGATTTTTTTATTATCTCTGCCGTCTTCTGCAGCACCACATCCCCGGCCAGATGGCCAAAGGTATCATTGTAACTCTTGAAGTCATCGATATCTAAGAAAATAACTGCCAGGGGTGTGTTGTATCTTGTTAACTTCTCCAGTTCTTGAACCAGCATATATCCCAGGGCACGCTTATTAAAGAAACCGGTCATGAAGTCGGTTTCAGCTTCTCTTTCCAGGCGGTATATAAGCTTCGCGTTCGCCAGGGCTACCGCGGCAAAGTTTGCATATATCTGCAGGTTTCTTCTGCCGTCGTCATCCAGGGGAGCAGGGAATACTATCCCCAACAGCCCGGCAGCACCTAAAGCAGACCAGAGGGGATAAATCACGATTTCATTCCTGTGAGCAACCTCTAAACCGGTGAGACCTGGTAGGGTCATTAATTCCTCAATACTCAGAGATGACGGCTCTAGTTTTGAAAAAACCTGCTCAATCAGCGGCTGAGTCATCGACCATTCGTTACCAATCAAAAGGTGCCCGTACTCACCTTTAGCCTGGGCTATCCTGATTTTATCGCCCTCGCGAAGGCCGACAAAACTAAGATCGGCCTTATAAATTATGATTAAAGAATTTGTGATAAGATCCAAAACCTTGTCCAGTTCAACGGTCGACGTCAACAAGCGGCTGATTTCGTAGATGCTATTCAATTCAAGCCTCCGCAACCCTAACAGATTTTTTTCCAGGATGGCCTTAAGAATCTCATTGATTGTCTGATAAATACTGTGCGCTTTAGTTAGAAAAACATTTTCTTCCTCACTGCTCATCTGGGCGTTGGGCTTAATAGAAGTAATGACCAGGAAGCCTATCTTTTGGGCATAGGTGCCCAGGCGGTAGGCATAAAGTCTTATCCCGTTAGGACAGGTAAGCACGTCTTTATCCTCCAATGAATGGAGAGCAGATTTGTAAAAACGGATGCACTTTTCATTGCAGATCTTACTGCCTTTGTTTATCTGCTGGCATAATTCAACGGGCCGGCTGAAGCGGGAAAAAGAGCCCCCATTTACATCAAAGATGTAAATATTGGCATCCATTACCTTGGCCAGCGTATCCTGAAAATCCTGCCAGTATTTTACTGAAATGCTAAGGAGAAGGTTTGTTGGCATCTGCCGGCACCTCATCTCAACATATCTGCTTTATCTAATTTGCCGAGAATATTTATTCCGTTCTTGGTAATCTCATACTCCCTCAAGGCCTTGTCGTGGTCGCTTCCGCGGACTTTAAGGATGCCAACAACCTTCCTGATGCTTGAATCGGCTTCCACGTACCGCAGAATGATTACATTATCGGCCATTAAGGAAATCTGAGCTTTCGTTACTACCATTGGTGAAAAGAGTTCTTCGTTAAGTACCGTGAAGATGGTGGTGATGTGCTGCCCCTTGAGCTGGTGTCCCATCGCCCAGAGATAATCTCTATACTTTTGTAGATCATAAACGCTCTTTTCAAAAGAAGAGATGCTGTCGATGACAAACCTCTCCACCTTCTTTTCCCTGACTATGTCCAGTATTTCAAAAGCGTGCTTATCTACGTCCAATTCTATGGGAGAAATAAACTTGATATCGAGTCGACCATCTGCCAGATATCTATCTATCTCCCATCCCAAATGACGGGCTGTATTCTGAAGTTGAGCCACAGGCTCTTCAAAAGAAAGGAACAGTCCTTTTTCGCCTTTTTCCGCCCCTTCCAGTAAGAACTTAAGGGCAAATGCGGTTTTGCCCGTACCTGTACTACCGGAAATGAGGGTGATAGTCCCTTCGGTTAACCCACCACATAACATTTCGTCCAACCCTGTGATCCCAAATCCCTTTTTTTCCAATCGGACCTCATACTGGAGTTCATTATCTTCCGGCTTCATTCTCGGGTACACTTCTATTCCAGCATGGCTAATTTTAAACAGGTGTTCCCCATGCTCAAAATTAGTCCCCCTCATCTTCAGAATACGCAAATACCTTTTTTGAAATCGCTTTTCTTCCTGCCCATAAAGGTGAAAAATCCCATCGGCAACGGCAAATTCACTTAATAACGTTAGTTCTTTTTCTTCGTACTCGCCGATGAGAAATACAGTGACCTCCCATATCGATAGAGCGGCAGCCAGGTCAAAAACAAAAGCCTTAAAAGCCTTTTCGTCCGGGAAGATGTCTCTTATGGCCTTGAAGCTATCGATTACAACTATGTTGGGTAGATGTTTTTTAATCATATCAGTCAAGTATCCAAGAACTTTGTCCGTGCCCTGGTTGCGCAGAACAGCTCCCAGATCCCCGTAAATAACCTTGTCATCCAATAAATCATCGGAGAAAAACTCAAACTCCTGCAGGTGTCTTACCATCTTGAACTGTGATTCCGATATAGTGGTCAGGTATAGACTTTTGAGGCCGTTCCTCGCGCTGTTAAATATTATGTTTTGGACAAATATCGTCTTACCGCTCCCCGGAGAGCCAGAAATAATGTTCAGGGAATATATAGGTATGCCGCCATCAAGAATATGATCGAGATTCTTTATGCCCGTTTTCAATTTATCCATCTCTAATTCCCCCTTGCAGTCAAAAGGAATCCTGGAAATTCTTCGTCCAACTTCTTCGCTATTTTCTCCGTTTTTTCATGACCAAGGAGCCTGGCTAAAATTTCTAAATACCTGAGGATAAACTTTGCAAACATATCATTGGCCGGCAGGTCTGGGTTTTTCTTCAAACTAGCAGATATCCCTGCACAAGATATTCCCTCCTCGTTGTATTGCAACAACTCCATTTCCCTATACTCCTGCGAAAGCTCCCATTTAACCCTTTCCACTAAAAGGTTCGCAGAAAACGTCCCAAGGTACTTCGCTGACGCAGTCCACATCTCCCTCAACAAAGTTTCATAGCGCTTGATCTGCTTCTCGATGAGTTCGCCCATAACAGTCCCTCCAAACCATACCTTCCTAGGAAAGCGCGCCATGGTTCTGCCCTTATCAAAGCCTTAGATGCAATGTCTCCGATACGGGTATACCTGTACTCGTTTAAAACCTCACGCCTTAATTCGGCTTAATATGGTTCAATTCGACATCTTCCGAGCAATCCCCCCTGCAATCTATTTTTAGCACGCCGACGCTGGTTTTGCATCCTGGCTTAAGTTCTCCAGGTTAGCCGTTTCAGAGTTAACTATTTATATTTAGACCCTTAATCCGGTTATAGAATCTGCGTTAAGAATTGTGCAATCAAGTTGGGGGGTAATCACATATGAAACGTTACAATTTCAGTCTCCGTCCGCCTAAGGTGTTGACTAATTGCTTCGCCATAGAGCATAGGAATCCTCTAACATCTTTTACCACTTCCGAGTTTATACAGGTTAGTCGCACAGGCTGTTAGCTGAAAGAAAAGCCCGCCTGGCAACTTTCCCTGCCAGGCGGGCTCACTATTATCCATGGGCTTATTCCCGCCGGCTAATCTCTCCTGTTACTTTGTCGATAAAGGCCTGGAGTGGCACACTGCCCGTATCCCCGGCGCGGCGTTCCCGGACGGCCACAGTACCTTCGGCTGCTTCCTTATCCCCCACTACCAGCATGTATGGGATTTGCTCCAGCTGGGCGGCGCGGATCTTGTAGCCGATTTTATCGTTGCGGTCGTTGACTTCGGCGCGGATGCCGGCCCGCACCAGCTCCTCCCTGACCTTGAAGGCATAATCGTTGTGGCGGTCGGTTATGGGCAGCACCCGCACCTGCACCGGGGCCAGCCACACGGGAAAGGCACCGCCGTAGTGCTCGATCAGGATACCGATGAACCGCTCTATGCTGCCAAAGACGACACGGTGAATCATGACCGGCCGGTGTTTCTGGCCGTCCTCCCCGATGTAGTAGAGGTCAAATTTCTCCGGCATGAGGAAATCAAGCTGGATGGTGCCGCACTGCCAGGTCCGGCCCAGGGAATCCTCCAGGTGGAAATCGATTTTGGGGCCGTAGAAGGCGCCGTCGCCTTCATTAACCACATAAGGCATCCCCCTGGCCTCCAGGGCCTGGCGCAGGGCGACTGTGGCCGTTTCCCAGATCTCGTCCGAACCCATGGCGTTATCCGGCCGGGTGGAGAGCTCGACGTGGTATTTGAACCCAAACAGGCTGTAAAAGCGGTCTACCAGGTCGATGACGCCCTGGATCTCTGCTGTTATCTGGGACGGCAACATAAAGATGTGGGCGTCGTCCTGGGTAAAGGCCCGCACCCGCATCAGGCCATGAAGGACGCCGGACTTCTCATGGCGGTGCACCAGTCCAAGCTCGGCCAGGCGTAAAGGTAAGTCGCGGTAGCTGTGCTGCTCCGATTTATAGACCAGGATGGCTCCCGGGCAGTTCATGGGTTTGATGGCGTAGTCGGCCTCATCAATTTTGGTAAAGTACATATTTTCCCGGTAATGATCCCAGTGGCCCGACTGCTCCCAGAGGGAGCGGTTCAATATCACCGGCGTGCGAATCTCCAGATAACCGGCCCTGCGGTGTTCTTCCCGCCAGAACTGTTCTAATTCGTTACGGATGATCATTCCTTTAGGATGGAAAAAGGGGAAACCCGGTCCTTCTTCCTGGAGGCTGAAAAGGCCAAGCATAGCTCCTAGCCGCCGGTGGTCCCGCTTTTTCGCCTCTTCCAGCCGGTGGAGGTATTCTTCCAGGTCTTTAGCTTTTGGGAAGGCAGTGCCGTAAATACGTTGCAGCATGGGGTTGGCCTCGCTGCCGCGCCAGTAAGCCCCGGCCAGGCTGGTGAGCTTAATGGCCTTGAGGTAGCCGGTGCTGGGCAGGTGGGGCCCGGCGCAGAGGTCTATAAAGTCGCCCTGGCGGTAGGTGCTGATGGGTACCCCTTCCGGCAGGTCGTTAATAAGCTCGATTTTATAGGGTTCATCGAGTTGCCGAAAAATTTCCAGGGCCTCATCCCGGGTTATTTCCTGCCGCTCCAGGGGCAGGTCTGCTTTGATGATTTTCTGCATTTCTTCCTCTATGGCGTTTAAATCATCGGGGGTAAATTTATGCTTGCTGTCGAAGTCATAGTAAAACCCATCGGCTATGGCCGGGCCGATACCCAGCCTGGTGCCAGGAAACAGGCGCTTGACGGCCTGGGCCAGGACGTGGGCAGCTGTATGGCGGTAGGCCAGGCGCCCGCCTTCATCGGCAAAGGTCAAGAGCTCCAGCCGGCACTGCTCCGGCAGAGGACGGGTTAGGTCCCATACTTCGCCATTCACCCGCGCTGCCAGGGCCTCCCGGGCTAGCTTCGGCGAAATGTCCCTGGCCACCTCCAGGGCTGTAGTGACGGTTGCATATTCCCTTACGCTGCCGTCCGGTAAAGTTACCTGCATAATAAAAATCCCTCCTGCAAAAATAACTCTATCACAGGCTGGCATTGTCGCGCTTGCTTCCGACAAATGCCAGCCAGGCATTTTCATACTCTCGCTGGTGGTACCGTCGCCATGACAGGCTCCCTTCATGCATACTATACCAGGCCGGGAAATCCCCTTCCTACAAAAATAAAAACCCTCATCCCGCAAGGGACGAGAGTTGCTCCCGTGGTTCCACCCTTCTTCAGGGGAAACGCTCCCCCCTCCAAAGCTTATAACGGTAGCCAACCGGCCAGGCTTACTTGCTTTTCAGCCTGGCAGCTCCGGAGCGGTCCGGCTCCCTGCCATCGCCCGGGACGCTTCCAGCCGCGACATCCCTCTCTGGAGAGCCGTTCAGGGGCCTCGTCTCCTTCTTCGCTGTTAGGTACATTATAGCGACATAAATTAATACGTGTCAAGATTCCGGCAATATTTCACCCCTACCTCCATCCTGCCAGGACAGCCTGGACCAGGCCAATGATAAACCCCAATAGCCCGCCCAGCCATTCTATGTAGCGCAGTTCCCGGCCGGCTACTTCAACGACTACTTCCTCTACCTGGTTTAAGTTTAATTTATTAAATTTTGCCGCTAGAATCTCGCCAATTGAGAAGGTCCCCGGATTGCGGCCCAGTTCATCTATCAACTCCTGCAAGGCCGACGGCATTTCCCGGTAAAGGGTTTCTTCTATCGCCCTGCCGGCCGCCTCTCTTAAACCCTGGGGAATAAAGGATGGCAGGCGCTCTACCAGGCGCCGCCGGGCCAATTCTGCCACTACGGTCGTGAGCCTTCCAGCAACGTCGGGAGTATTAATGTGGGCCAGCACTTCGTCGAGGGGAAGTAAATTTTTATCAACAACGCCGGCGATATTGGCAGCTATCTCGGCCTGCCTCTTGGGAATAAGCCCCTGCAAGGTCCAGCAAAATATTTTTAACGGGCGGCGGGGGCGGAAAAGCATCCTGATGGCCAAAACGTTGGTCAACCAGCCAATAAAAGCGCCGATGAGAGGGACCAAGATCCACCTGGCAAGCAAATTTATTTCACCCCACCGAATGCAATAATAACAAAAGCCCGGCCATAAAACAACTGGCCCGGCCATGGTAAAAACTGCAATCGTTAGCGCTTTTGCAACGGTTGCAAACACCGGCTGCAACCGCTGCAATGGATGATTCGCTCACCAAAAACGCTCTTGATGGTGCTAATGGTATTATGGTGTCGCCCTTTATCCGTAGCGTGCAGGACTACCTGGCGGGGAGCAATGGTTATCAGCGCGCTGATTAATAAATCCTCATAGTTGAGATCACTATCAGCCATATCGACGACAAAGCCTTCCAGATAGTCGCCATTGAGGTTCCGGTTTTCGCCGTCATAGAGCTGGAAGCCGCCACCTGGATTTAAGACTACATGGACTTTATCCACCCGTGGTTCCTGGGCGTCCACAAAGTAGCGTAAAAGGCGGATGAATTCATCATATTCCTTTTCCATAAGGTATTCATCAACGGCTTCTTCCAGGGCCTGCTCCAGTTCCATTAAATAATCCGGCAGGCGAAAGCGAACAAAACCATCGATATTTAACCAGGTGTTTTCCTGGAAATATTCCCGTATGCGGGCAGCAATGGACTCTTCCCGCTGCTGGAGCTGGAGGCAACTGTCTTCCCCCTGATCCAGGATTACCCTGGCGCGCCGGCAGATTTCTTCTACGGCTCCCTCATCAAGTCCTTCATACTGGTTTAAAAGCATCCCTTCCAGTAAAGCCACTTCCCACCGTTCGACAATAAAGGCGGCCACAATCTCGGCCACCTGCTCTGTAAAGCGTTTAATTTCTTTTTTTGAAGGCCGGCCTGGTCCCGTTTCTAAAAAACAACGAAAGAAATTAAAGCCCCCCGCCTGCCACAGGTGGAGGCCCACACTATAACCAAATCTATGATTAAACTCGGCCTGTAAAAAATCAATCGGCCTGGCAGTAACTAACGTAATATTCATGGGCGTCGTACCTCCTTGTGCTGCTATTATATGTGCCGCCCATGTTTTGTATACAGTTGAGCTGCTGCCAGGTTGTCAAAAAATAAAGCTATTGCAAGGCCCGGTGTGCCGGGTAAAATTGGTATCAAGGTAATTTTCGTCAAAAAAACTCCTGCCTTCTTGCAGGAGTAATTTTTTCTAAATGGTGGGTCCGGCAGGGATTGAACCTGCGACCCCCTCCGCGTCAAGGAGGTGCTCTCCCACTGAGCTACGAACCCGTTTCTTTTTATCTCCAGTGACGTTATATATTATGCCAGAAAAAGGCCCGCATGTCAAGGGAATCAAGCGAGAGCTTACATCTTGGTCGACAAGTTCATACTCAAACCATGGCCTCTGAAACGCTCTCCTGCTTCTCCCCGGCCACTTTCTCACTAAACTCGGCAGCATGGTAGGAACTGCGGACAAAGGGAGCAGAGGCTACATATAAGAATCCCATTTCCCGGCCTTTTTCGGAGTACCAGGCAAAGGTATCCGGGGTGACAAATTCCTTAATTTCCAGGTGTCCCGCCGAAGGCCGCAGGTACTGACCGATAGTTAGAATATCGCAGTCTACCGACCGGAGATCGGCCATTACCTGTAAAACTTCCGCGGTTGTTTCTCCCAGGCCCACCATCAGGCCGGACTTGGTATAAATGGCCGGGTCAAGCTCTTTTATTTTTTTAAGAACCTGAAGGCTGCGGCGGTAATCAGCCTGGGGCCGGACCTTCTCGTAGAGGCGGGGAACTGTCTCCACATTATGGTTAAATATATCCGGTTTCGCCCTGGCGACAATGGTCAGGGCCTCTTCGTCGCCACGGAAATCCGGGGTGAGGACCTCAATATAAGTCTCCGGTAGGGCTGCTCGCAGGGCGGCAATGGTGGCGGCAAAATGGCCGGCGCCGCCGTCGGGCAGGTCGTCCCTTGTTACCGAGGTGACAACCACATGCTTTAAGCCCAGGCGCCGCGCCGCTTCGGCCACACGCTCGGGTTCATCCTGCTCCACTGCCTGCGGCCGGCCGTGCTCGACGGCGCAAAAACGGCAGTTGCGGGTGCAGGTATTGCCCAGGATCATAAAGGTGGCCGTGCGCCTGGCAAAGCATTCCCCCTGATTAGGACAAAGGGCGCTCTGGCAAACAGTATTGAGATGTAAACCTTTAAGGAGCTTACGAGTGGCTTCGATATCCCCAGAGGAAGGTATACGTTTGTGCAACCATGGGGGCAGGCGCCGGCGCGCCACCGGTGATGACACGGCCACACTTCCTCCCACTTTTGCTTTCGTTTATGAATGTATGCTTTTGCCGTGTACCGCCTCGGCGGCTTCCATGACGGCTTCGGCCAGGGTGGGATGGGCATGGATGGTCGCTGCCAATTCGGTGGCAGTTATACCCTTGTTTACCGCCAGGGCACCTTCAGCGATGAGCTCGGTGGCATGGGGGCCCATGATAAAGACCCCCAGGATCCGGTCGCTTTCTGCCTCGGCAATTATCTTGACCATGCCTTCTGTTTCCCCGCTGCACAGGGCCTTGCCGCTGGCCTGGAAGGGGAATTTACCGACCTTGACCTTTATACCCCGTTCTTCGGCGGCTTCTTTGGTCAGGCCAACGCCGGCAATCTCCGGCAGGGTATAGATACAGCTAGGTACGGCGTCGTAGTCGACCTTTGTGGGCCGGCCCATGATGGTGGCTACCGCCGCCAGGCCCTGGGCCGAGGCCACATGGGCGAGCTGTATTTTATTGGTAACGTCGCCAATGGCGTAGATGCCGGGAACGTTCGTCCGCATATATTCGTCGACGATTATTTCACCTTTGGGGCCCATAGCGACGCCGGCTTCTTCCAGCCCTAAGTCCCGGGTGTTGAACTGGCGGCCGATGGAGATCAAAACTTTATCGGCCTCTATGGTCTGGCCATCAGCCAGGGTGGCCCGAACGCGATTGCCTTCTTCTTTAACTGCCGTTATCTGGGCCTTCGTCTTGATCTCCACCCCGGCTTTTTTGAGCATCATACTGAAGCGCCGGGAAATCTCACTGTCAATCATGGGGAGGATAGTGGGCATCATTTCTACAATGGTAACTTTGCTCCCCAGGGTGGCGAACAGGCTGGCAAATTCGCACCCAATGACCCCGCCGCCGACGATGAGGAGCTCCGCCGGTACATCCTTCCAGGCCAGGGCCTCGTTGCTGGTCACAACAGTGCTGCCGTTATAGCCCAGGGCGGTAATCAATGCCGGTTCCGACCCGGTGGCCAGGATGATGTTTTCGGCTTCGATATTTTCTACGGTACCTTCGGCGGTGACCACCTCCACCCGGCCGGGACCTTTGAGAAAGCCGCGCCCTTTGATATGGTCGACTTTATTTTTCTTGAACAAATAGGCAATACCCTGGGTCAGCTGCTTGACCACGGCGTCCTTGCGCGCTGCCAGGCGGGCATAGTCCACCCGGTAATCCTTAACGTCAATACCAAAGGCCGCCGCTCCCTGGATACCCTTAACCAGGGCCGCCCCGGCCAGCAGCGCCTTGGTGGGGATGCAGCCGCGATTGAGGCAGGTACCGCCCAAAGCGTCCTGCTCGACTACTACCACCCTGGCTCCCAGCTGGGCCGCCCGGATGGCCGCCACATAGCCTCCCGGCCCGCCGCCGATGATGGCAATTTTATAGCTCAATGTAAAACCCTCCCGCCTAAAACTTGGTCAGGTACTGATCAATTTCCCACTGGTGCACCCTGGTGCGGTATTCCTCGCACTCAATCCGTTTGGCTTCCAGGAAACGCTGGTAGATATGGGGACCCAGGGCCTCACGAATAACCTGATCCTTCTCTAATTCATCCAGGGCTTCATCCAGGGTGCCCGGCAGAAGTTCAATACCATGGGCCTTCAGGCTGGCTTTATCCATGTCATAAATGTTACCGTTTACAGGAAGCGGTGGCTGGATACGCTTCTTTATTCCATCCAGGCCGGCTTTCAGCATGACGGCAATGGCCAGGTAGGGATTGGCCGAGGGATCGGGATGGCGTACCTCCAGCCGCGTGGACAGGCCCCGTTTGGCCGGGATACGGATTAAGGGGCTGCGGTTCTGCGGTGACCAGGCAATATAGACAGGCGCTTCATACCCCGATACCAGGCGTTTATAGGAGTTAACCGTAGGGTTAGTAATGGCCGTCATACCCCGGGCATGGGTTATCAAACCACCGATAAAGTAGTAGGCAATTTCACTTAACTGCAGTTTATCTTCCGGGTCATAAAAGGCATTTTTACCGTCGCGGAAAAGGGAGATGTTACAGTGCATACCCGACCCCGCTATGCCGTAAATGGGTTTAGGCATAAAAGTAGCATGGAGGCCGTGGCGCTGGGCAATGGTCCGCACCACGAACTTGAAGGTGGCGATATTGTCGGCCGTCCGCAGGGCGTCGGCATACTTAAAGTCGATTTCATGCTGGCCCGGGGCCACTTCATGGTGGGAAGCCTCAATTTCAAAGCCCATCTGCTGCAGGGTCAGGACCATATCCCGCCGGGCGTCTTCGCCAAGGTCAACCGGGGTCAGGTCAAAGTAACCGGCGCGGTCGTGGGTCTCCAGGGTCGGGCGACCATTGGCGTCAGTGTGGAAAAGAAAAAACTCCGCTTCCGGCCCAACATTCATCGTAAAGCCCATGGCTTCCGCTTCGGCGATAACCCTTTTCAGCGTTCCCCGCGGGCAGCCGATAAAGGGCGTGCCGTCAGCGTTGTAAACATCGCAGATGAGCCGCGCTACAGCATCGCCGTTGGGTCGCCAGGGAAAGATAGTAAAGGTGGAGGGGTCCGGTCGCAGGTACATGTCGGATTCCTCAATGCGGACAAAACCTTCAATGGAGGAACCATCAAACATGAGTTCATTATTGAGGGCCTTTGGTAGCTGCTCGATTGTAATCGCTACATTTTTTAAAACACCAAAGATATCAGTAAACTGAAGGCGTATAAACTTGACTCCCAGATCAGCCGCTTGTTGTAAAATCAACTCCCGGCCTTCGGCCATAAACTAGCTTCCCCTCTCTAAAGCTGAAAGCGCCCCGGTAAAATGACGCCTCTTTACTTATACAAATTTGATTATATCATCCGCCCCTGCAGGATTCAACAATTTTTACACCTACCACCGCTATACCTGGCCCAACATTTCGGCCGCATAACCCAGGATGCGCTGGAGGATTTCTTCCCGTTTGGCATTAATGGCTGCAAAATCCATGGCCGGGGTGTAATAACTTTCCATGCGGTCATGGGTAAGTTTCGCCTCACGGATATGGGCAATAGCCCGGTCCAGGGCCGCCTGGTAACGCACAACGGCGCTGGCAATCTCATTGCCGTAGAGGTTTAAATGCTCCCGGTCAATAAAGCGGTTTAAATCTAAAGCCATAGCCACCTGGAGTCCGGGGATGGCCTGGACGTCAATATCATGGGGTGGCTGCCAGTTCATCACCGCCACCTGAATTTCCGGGATAATAACCATATCAATATTGTTGGGGTCAAAGGGGCAGTGGTAAACTTCGGTATCAAGGCCTTTCTCGTGGGCCATTCGCGCTACCGCAGCCAGGATCCCCGAAACACCGGTACCCGGGTCCCCGGCAATGGTAAAAAGACGCCGGATATCCTGGAGCAGGGTTTCCACGTTGCCGGTCACCAGCCCCTGGGGTGTCAGGGCGGTGGCAAAGAGATGGCGTTCCCGGGCCTTCCTGTTATAACGGGGCCGTACCCCGGCAAAAATAGCTTCGAGGAGTTCCGCCTTGGCCTGGTAGACCCGGGGGATAATCATGCTTTCGGCTACATAACTCTCCCACTCATCCCGGATCACCCTGGCCTCCTTTAGAGCACTATAGGCTATGCGGTACAGGCGGCTGATACGGGCATTATCCTGCAGGACCTGCTCCTTGCTGGCCCGCATTTTATCCTCATCCCAGTAGTCGCCCAGGTGGATAATTTCATCCACCGCCCCCGGGTTCTTGGGGTCAAAGATGTGGGGAGCGGTGCCGTCGATTATGGCTACCCTGATCTTAGGGATAACCACCCCATCGAGGGAGTTGTTATCCGAAGAACAGCAATGGAATTCCACGTCAAAACCCCGCTCCAGCATGGCTTCGCCAATCTTATGCATGAAAGTGGACTTGCCCACTCCGGGCCCACCTTTGACAACAAAGATGCGCGTGGCATCGGGTTCAATAATAAAATCGTAAAAGGAATAAAAACCCATGCAGGTATTGCCGCCGGGAAACACTTTCTTTAATTTACCTTTCGGCATGGCTGTCCCCTCCCTTGCTGGTCCGCATACTCAGCTCGAGCCATTCCAATACATGTTATGCAGCCGGCCGCGGGAATTTCTCCTGCGGCATGAGGAAATGAGTGGAACCAGAGTTTTAAGGAGGGCCTTATAGCTTGGACATTGGCGAAAGCCTGGTCGGCTCCTATTTTAAATACGTCCTGGGCAGCAAGATCGTCGTCTACAACTGCCACCTGGAGGGCGGCGGCGAGATAGACGTGATCGCCCTGGCGCCGGATGGCAGCAGGGTCTACCTGTGTGAAGTAGCCACCCACCTGCGGGGTCTCCTCTACGGTGACAGCAACGCTGCCACGTGCACGCGCATAGCGCATAAAATAAAAAGGGCGGCTGCCTTTGCCGCCGCCAATTTTCCCGGGTGGGAACCGGTTTTTATGCTCTGGGCTCCGGTCGTGTCCCGGGGCCTAGTACGGGATCTGGTTGCCATAAAAGAAAACTGCCCCGCCCAGGGCATCACGGTAGAGCTGGTCCTCAACCGCGACTATACCGCCTGCATCCGCCGCTTACGGGAAGCGGCGCGGCAAAATATTAAAACTACCGACGAACCTGCCTTCCGTTTGCTCCAAATTCTGGAACACCTGCGTTAAGATTTGTCTTCTCACCGCCGCACCAGCGTGTTGCCAGCTCGAACTCAAGTCCAAGTTGGTCCAGAATGCGCCCCACCAGGTGGTTGACCAGGTCGTCAATATTCCGCGGGTGATAATAAAAAGCAGGCATGGGAGGCATAATAACAGCCCCCAGTCGCGCCAGGGTCAACATATTCTCCAGGTGAATTGCATGCAAAGGCGTTTCCCGGGGGACAAGGATAAGTTTCCGGCCTTCCTTTAAAGTAACATCGGCAGCCCGAATAATTAAGTTTGCCGCGTATCCGTGAGCAATCCCGGCCAGGGTTTTCATACTGCAAGGTACGATTACCATGCCCTGATGCTGGAAAGAACCGCTTGCCAATGGCGCCGTCAAATCGTTTTCCGGATAGTAGTGAGCGGCCAATTGGCGGAGATTTTCTTCGTCGAGGCCTGTTTCAAGACGCATAGTTTCCCTGGCCCAGTGGCTTAAAACTAAATGCACCTCGACCTCCTTAGTTTTTAAAGCTTCTAGCAGCCTGACGGCATAGATGGCGCCGGTAGCTCCGGTAACCGCCACGACTAATTTCATGTATTATTTTCCCCTTCCCGCACTTTGCCAGTTCCTCCGTGTTAACCATAATTTAATCCCCCAGTACTGTCAAGCATCAATTGAAATGTCAACTGCCTTCCGTAAAAAACGCTCCAGGATAAACCTGGAGCTCTTGATTATATCTGTACTAATTCCCGCGGGTAATCCGTCAGGATCTCATTCTTATTCTCGCCAACGTAAATAACATCTGTCACCCTGGGTCCGCCAATGCCGGGACGGTAAATAGTAGGTAGCAAAAGATCCACTACCATGCCGGCCTCGATAACCTCCGTGCGGCCTTTACCGATGATCGGGTAAAACTCCGACTGGCGCAGGCCTACCCCGTAGCCGACCAGATCCAGGTAGTTGTTGCCATAACCGGCGGTCTCAACCACCTCCCGGGCGGCGGCATCCACCTCCCCTGCTGTAGCCCCCGGCCTTAAGGCGGCTATGGCCCGGTCCTGGGCCTCCAGCAGGAGATAGTAGATATTTTCTTGCTCCGGAGGGATCCGGCCTACAGCCACGGTCCGACACATCTTAGCACAGTAACCCTCGTAAGTCGCGCCCAGGTGGATGACCACCGCCTCCCCCGGCGCAATCTTTTTATTGCTGGCGCAGGGGTGGGTCAGGAGGGCCCGTTCCCCAGAGACCACTTGAGGTCGGAAGGAAGACCCACCTGAGCCGGCTTTCAACATGGCATATTCCGCTTCGGCCAGGATATCCAGTTCTGTTACCCCCGGCCGGACGCTTTTGATGGCCGCTTCCATGCCGCGACAGGCGGCCGCCGCCGCCTGCCGCATAAATTCAATTTCTTGAGCTTCCTTCACTGACCGGATCCGGTAGAAAAGATCTGCAGCCCCGATAAAATTTTTCTCTGGGAAAGCCTGGCGCAGGCCATCGTAAAGGGCGAAGTCGACAAAATAGCGTTCAAACCCAATACGTGGCTCCTTCAGGCCATAAGCTCTAATCCGTTCTACAACCTTGCTGGCCAGGGTCTCACGAGGGAAGTAATAGCCATAGGTGGTAAGCCCCGACTCCCGTTCCACGTAACCAGCATCCAGCCACAGTGTAACGGCGCAGGGTTCCCCTTCCCGGGGGATCAGGACCGCCAGGCACTCGATCTGGGTCAGGCCGGTGAAATAAATCAGATTTTCCCGGTTGACCACCAGCAGGAGGTCCAGATTTTTTTCCGCCATTAATCTCCGGGCTTTTTCAAATCGATCGACAAAACGCGCCCCCAAGGTTAACAACTCCTATCTATCAGTTAAAATCCTTAGGTTCCACCAGTAGGGAAACTACGATCCCGCCTACCAGTGACCAGAAGGGGGAACTGATCTTCAAGATGGTAATCCCCGACATGGCAATTACCAGGGCAAAGAAGGCGCCGTAGCGGAATTTTTTGGAGGAAAAGGCCAGCTCAAAGGCGCTCAAAAGCACTCCGATCATGGCCAGACCAGCCAGGAGGCTTACCAGTTGCACTGGCAGGGCTTTGACGAAGGGTACTGCCACGCTGGCAAAGAGGCCAAAGGCGCCAAAGGTGAGGCCGTTAACTATAGTCGCAGCGTAGCGACCCGATTTGTCCGGTCCTGCCTCATCCGAGCTGCAGATAGCCGTCATGGGGCCGGCAATATTGGCGTTGTGACCGCCAAAGAAAGAAGTTATTATGCCGCCAATGCCGCTGATGATAGTCATAGCGTTAATGGGAGCCTTATATCCCTGGGCTGTCAGGACACCATAGGCCTGAGCATTTTCAGCGCCAATTACCAGCACCGCCAGGGGTATGGCAATGGCAAAGAAGGCTCCTGCGGAAAAATCGGGGGCGAAGAACCGCGGTAGTAGCCAGGTTATTTTGACATCAGCAAACTTGAAGCCACCTACTAATAAAGCTACAACTACGCCAACGACCAGGGACCAGAGAATAGGTGACACCTTTTTCGTCAGCCTCTGACCCAGGAAATAGCCTGCCAGGGCGGCGCCGGCTATAATCGGTGCTTGCTGGGTAGAGGTAACAATGCCCGTACCAAATCTGATCATAGCTCCGGCGATCATGGCCATCACTATCGGCAATGGGACCCAGCGCATGGCTTTTCCTATCATGCCGGATACCCCTAGAAACAGGACAAGGATGCCCGCAATCAGGTAGGCACCTACCGCTTCGTTAAAAGAGAACAGAGGCAAAGCTGAAGCGAGCATGACGGCGGCGGGGATGGAATAGGCTCCATTAATGGGCATTTTGTAGTATAGACCTAAAATAATACTAATGAGACCGCCAAAGAAATAAATTGAAAATAACCAGGATATGGTTTGAACATCCGTAAGTTTTGCATTCTGGGCAGCATTCATAACAATCAGGGCAGGACCAGAACATCCGAAAATGGTGGCCACTATCCCGGTGGTGATGGTGTTGGCATTTAGTTTACCCCAAAGATTGCGCCAACCTTCACCAAATCCTGGGCCCCTCTCCCATATGGCTTCTTTGGTCTTTGATGGTATCTCGGTAGCTACGGACATTGCAGGTTTACCTCCTTCAAGTAATTTAGCACCTCTCCGGCTGGCCAGCCAGCCGGAGAGGTGTTTTTCTTTTACCTTTTTTGCTTTTTTAGCTTACGGCTTTTCTGAGCACGCTCATGTCTACGCCCCGCTGGCGCAGCCATTTAGGCAAGAGCTCATTCTCTACCCTTTCGCTGACAGCCGGCGCTTTCTTGAGCAGCAGCTCAGCCATGGGCTCGCTGACGTTGATACCGCCCATGGCGCCGTCAAAGATGATGACCTTGCGGGTACCGGTAGTCTTATAGGCAAACTCCATGGCCGCTTCCGTTGTTTCGGCCACTACTGCATGCTTCATATAGGTCAGGTTCTGGGGATCGCGGTTGAAGAGGTCCGCCTGCTCCTGGCCCACTACCACCGTGGGGATGTGCTCACTGAAGAAGGCACTGGGATAACCCGTCCAGGCGTAGTTGTGGACGCACATCTTGATGGCCGGGTTCACCGGTGGTATATCCTCCAAAAGCGGCCTCCCCGCCTTGCCGTAGAAAGCCTCCGTGTACCAGGTATAGGCCGGCAGGGGCATATCAAGGTCATACAGGTCGGTGTTGGCTCCCGCAAAGTTGGCGTATATCACCCCCGCTGAGAAGACATACACCACCGGGCAGGGGAAGTCCAGCGCGGCGATGCACTCGTCGATCTCGCCGAAGAGGGTCATCATCTTGCCGTAGTAACGGCAGCCGATCTGGGTCACCCGGTCGTTCAGGGCATAGAGGTCGCTGTCGGCGTCGACGCCGATGATGCCGTTGGGCGCCACCGTCAGGAAGGAAGCAAAGGCAAATTTCTTCTGGACAAAGGGCGAGTCAAAGATGGCCCTGGCCGTAAAGTTGGCCGCCCGCGGCCCCAGGTTCTGGTGATAGGTGGACCGGGTTTCAATGCGGGCGTAGGACATGCCGAAGGGCTTTACGGCCCGGTCTACCTGGCGGTGGAAGTGGACCTCGCGGACATCGCTGTTATGGGCATGGACAATCCAGTCAGCGTCGTAAATCTTGCGGATGCCATACAACGTGCCGATTTCGGTTTCAATGGGTATCCCCTGGTCTATGGGAGCCACGCCGATGGCCTTGCCGTCAAAGTGTTTATCCAGGCCGTAGCGCTTGATATACTCTTCCGTCTCCCGGAAGCGCAGGCCCACTCCGGCCCTAAGGCGGATATTCTTACACCCCGTCCGGGCTTCGATGACGTCTTTTATTGTCTTTAACATTTCTGCATAGGGTTCGCCGCCTAAAAGGGTAAAGCCGTGGTGGGAAGCCAGGATATTAACCGAGTGTTCCGGCTTGATCTTGCTCATATCGATTTTTTGTAAGGCTTCCTCCGTAGCTTTACGGACGGCAGCGACCCCCCCTTCACCTGGATAAATTACTTCCGGCAGGTCGGGGAAAAGCTCTTTGAGCAGTACAGAGGTCATTCCCGGTAATTCGCAGACCCTGGTTTTAACTAACGCTGGGTCAATACCATACTGGGACTGCCTGGGTGGTATAGGTTTAATGGGAGGTCGCATCAGGAATCCCTCCTTATCTGTACAGGCGCTGCCGCTACCCGGTCCAAGAGTTTGATGTCTTCGTCAAAGTAAAAACCGCGGGTAGCGTATTTGCGCTTGACTTCCTCTGGTATCTCCCACACTGTTACCGTCCGGCCGTACCACTGCCACCCGTCTTTGGGCGGCTCAGGTTTGATGCCAGCCGCTTCCAGGAGACGCAGGATGGGCTGGATACATTCTACCTTGCAGCCGGTACGGGCTCCCGTGAGGAAGGAAACCTCTTCCGGGGACCTCGCCCCTTGCAGGATAGCGGCGGCTACTTCTTCCGCCCGGGTGGCGGTGCAGTAGCAGATGATCTGCTCCGGGTTCAGTTTGGCGCGCCGGCAGAGTTCTTCTATCCGGCCGTAGTCGACAGCACTGACGTCGACTTTGACCACTATCGGCTGCTCCCGTTTCACCATGGTAATGGCATAGTCCGGGCAGCGCTGCTCGCAGGCGGCACAGCCCCGGCAACGCTCTGTATCTACCACAGCTTTCTTGTTTTCTACTTTGATGGCCAGTACGGGGCAGACCTTCTCGCAGGTTTTACAGCCCCGGCACTTGCCGGCATCCACTTCAGCCAGCAAATTGACTACCTTCAAAGCTTAAGCCCCTCCTCTCTTTTGTGCCAACTGGTACGCTACATCAACAATCATATCTTCCTGCCCGCCGACCATCCGCCTCCTTCCCAGTTCTACAAGGATGTCCCGGGGATCGAGGTTAAATTTCTCGGCCGCCCGGTAGGTGTGCAAGAGGAAACTGGAGTAAACACCGGCATAGCCCAGCATCAGAGGTGCGTTACGCACCACCTGGGGCCGGTGCATGATGGGCTCAACGATATCTTCAGCTACATCCATAATCTTGTAGAAATCAATACCCGTCTGGTAACCGGCCTTATCCAGGACGCCCACCAGGGCTTCCGTCTGGGCATTGCCTGCCCCTGCGCCTAAGCCCCGGCAAGTACCATCCAGGAAAGTGGCTCCAGCTTCCACAGCAGCTAAGGCATTGGCCGTAGCCAACGTAAGGTTGTTGTGAGCATGGAAACCCACAGGCACCTTTACTGCTTCCACCACCGCGCCGACACGGGCTTTAACATCCTCCGGCAGCATGGCCCCGGCCGAGTCGGCGATATTAATATAGTCGGCCCCGTAAGATTCAAAGAGTTTGGCCTGCTCGACCACCTTTTCCGGGGGCACCATGTGGGCCATCATCAAAAAGCCTACGGCCATCATGCCCATTTTTTTGGCGATGCTAATATGCTGTTCGCCGATATCGGCTTCCGTAACATGGGTGGCTACCCGTACAACTTTAGCACCGCAATCAGCCGCCATCTTCAGGTCCTCGACGGTGCCGATACCGGGCAGCAAAAGGACGGTTAATTTCCCTTTCTTGATAGCCCCGCTGGCGGCTTTGAGCAGTTCTTCTTCACTTACTGCCGACCAGCCGTAGTTAAAGGAGGAACCGGCCAGGCCGTCACCATGGGAAACTTCAATATATTCCACGCCGGCCGCGTCCAAACCCGCGGCAATGGCGGCTACCTGTTCGGCCGTGAACTGGTGGCTGACGGCATGGCTACCGTCCCGCAAGGTTGTATCGACCAGGTGGATGAATTTGGAGTTTTTCATGCTGCCACCTCCCCTGCCAGAATCTTTTGGGCGAGTTTTTCAGCTACTGCTACTGCAGCCGAGGTGATGATGTCCAGGTTCCCGGAATACTTGGGCAAGAAATCGCCGGCCCCTTCCACCTGGACAATGGCCGTTACTTTATTTCCATCTAACAAAGGTGGCACCCGAAGCTGATAGCCTGGTACGTAGCTCTGAATTTCCTTCACCATGGCTTCTACCGAGGCCCGGATGGCCTGCTCGTCTGGTTTTTCTACCTCTACGTAAATGGTGTTGGTCATCATAATGGGTGGTTCGGCGGGGTTCAGGATGATAATGGCTTTGCTTTTTTGAGCTCCACCGACAACCCTCAGGGCTCTTGCTGTCGTTTGGGTAAATTCGTCGATATTCTGGCGCGTGCCCGGTCCAGCGCTTTTGGAGGAAATGCAGGCCACAATTTCGGCGTACCTGGCACCAGCCACCCGGTTGATGGCATAGACGATGGGCACCGTGGCCTGGCCGCCGCAGGTTACCATGTTAAGATTGGGTTCGGCCTTGACCTGGTCCAGGTTGACACAGGGCACGACATAAGGGCCGACGGCGGCCGGCGTCAGATCGATGGCGATTTTACCGGCCTCTTTTAAAAGCGGGGCGTGCTGCAGGTGGGGTTTGGCCCCGGTGGCGTCGAAGACGATTTTGATGTCCTCTTCAGCCAGGACGGCATTGATACCTTCGATAGAGGTTTTGATACCCATGTTCCTGGCCCTTTTGATGCCTTCCGACTCGACAATGCCAGCCATGAGAGCCATCTCTAAATGCTGGCTGCGCAGGATCTTGTACATCAGGTCGGAACCGATATTCCCCGGGCCGATGACGGCCACTTTTACCTTTTTCACACTCACATCCCCTTTAATTTGAATTGGTTTTCGTTCGCTCACTCCAAACCAAAGTCATTTGATTTTTGTTAAATAAACTTCAGGCTCAGGCTGCCCAGGCCGTGGAAGGACACGGTGAAAACATCGCCGGCGCTGGCGTTTTCGGCTGCCGTGACGGCGCCGGAAAGGATGATTTCGCCGGCCTCCAGGGCGATGTCAAAGGCGGCCAGTTTATTGGCCAGCCAGGCCACGGCTGCCGCCGGGTGTCCCCAGACAGCGGCACCGGCGCCGCTGCTGACCACTTCGCCGTTCTTCTCCAGCACCATGCCGATGAGGCGCAGGTCCAGGTCTTTGATGGGCACCATGCGGCTGCCCAGGACCAGGCGGGCGCTGGAAGCGTTGTCGGCAATGGTATCCGGCAGCTTGATCTTCCAGTCGCGGATGCGGCTGTCGACAATCTCAAAGGCAGGCATGATGCCTTCCGTGGCCCGGAAGACGTCGGCAATGGTTACCCCCGGGCCTTTGAGGGTGTCCTTTAAGATAAAGGCCAGTTCACCCTCCACCCGTGGTAAAAGGAGTTCATCTCGCCGGCAGGGTTCGCCCTCGAGTAGCAGCATGTTGTCCAGCAGGTGGCCATAATCGGGTTCGTTTACCCCCAGGAGCTGTTGCATGGCCCTGCTCGTCAGGCCGATCTTTTTACCAATGACCTTGTTTCCCCGGGCTTTCTTTATCCCTATGCCGGCCAGCTGGATGCGGTAGGCATCTTCTACCGTTAAATCGGGATAAGTGCTGGTCAAGGGTTCGATTGGGTTACAGCTGGCTTCTGCTGCCAGGAGTTCAGCAGCAATGGCCTGGTAATCCATGTTCGTGGCCTCCTTCTTTCATTACACTGCGCCAGCGTTCCCGCAATGCGCTGGCTATATATTCTGCCAGGTCGTCTTTTCCCAGCCCCTGCTCCAGTCCGGCAAGCAGCCGGTCACAGCCCAGCCTGGCTTCTTCGTGGGGACCGGGCAGGGCTGCCAGGTAGGCCAGGCCTACCCTGCCTACGGCAATGCGTACACCTTCTTTATGGTGACGGTGGTAATCAGGCTTAAACTTCAGGATCCAGGGGGTACAGGCCTCCGGGTCCAGGCGTAAGATGGCTTCAATGCTGAAATCCTTGTCCTCGGCCCCGACGCCTCCGGTGGTGATTAGCAATCCATAACCTTCTTCCAGGGCCCCTTCCAGGCGGTTGGCCGCCGCTATGGCGTCATCCTCCAGGATGCCGCCGAACTTTGCCTGGTAGCCTGCTTTTTCCAGGGCCGTTATAATATAAGGTGAATTGGTGTCTTTGATCTTCCCCGCTATAACTTCGGCTCCCGAAGCAAAAACCATGGCCCGCCGGGCGACAGCCTGGCTGATATCCCGGGCCAGGGTGACCGTTTCTTTCAATACCCGGGCGGCTTCTCCCGGCTCCAGGGCAATTAAGCCTAAGACTCCTTCCGAGTGGACAGCGGCTTCCGGTCTTAAAGTTACCCCCGGTAATTCCGCCAGGCGCTGTAAGATTTCCTTCTCCTTGCCGGCTACTGCTTCCGCCCGTACCCTGCGCCGCAGGATATCAAAGGCCACCAGGCCCGGCCGCACGTCCACCACCATCACGTCTTGCGCGGCCAGTTCCAGAGCGGCGGCTGCTGCCGCGGCAACCTGGCCCAGGTCGGCGTCGGTTAGTTCAATGTTATCGATCCAGAAGGTCGTTTTCTCCAGCAGGTCCCATTCCACGGGTTATCCCCCCTTTCTTTTGATATCTGATCCGGCCCTCTTGCCATATGATAGAAACAGTCTGGTGTATAATTTGCTTGAGTTGGAATGTACAGGAAAATGTAATCCTTCCGTTTATAGCGAAATCCCTTCCACATCCAGGCTTAAATCTAGCAGGGGTGCGTCGATAATGGCCCGGCCGACATCGACGATGTCCGCCCCTGCGTCTATTACCTCCTCAAGGCCTGCCGGCGTAACGCCGCCGGCGAAGGCGAGTTTTACTTTTTCCCGCCAGCCTCCTTGCTGCGCTGCCGTTACCACGTTTGCCAGGTCCTTCAAATGGCCGGTGTCTACCATGATAATTCCTGCCCCGGCCTTTACCGCCGCCTCCGCTTCAGCGGCTATGGGCCGGCCTTCCCCGCGGATTTGTACGACGATCACCCGCTCCGGGTCATAGGCTCGCGCCCGGTCCACCGCCGGCTCGACGCCTCCCAGGAGGCGGACGTAATTTTTATCCAGGTAGATAAAGGGGCGTTCGGTAATGCGGATACCGGCACCTCCGGTGGCGATGGCCTGGCGCAGCTCGCCCCTTATTTCCGGAGCTACCTTTTTCCAGGCACCGCAAACGACTTTTATCCGCTCCCCGGCCTGCCGGACAAAACCGGCCGCCGCCGTGGCCACCCCGGAAGGCTTACCAACAACTCCCAGGAGCATTTCTTCCGCCCGGATAATGGCCGTGGCCTCGCCCCTACCCCGGAAAAGGCAACTGCCAGGCTCCAAAGCATACCCTTCGGGGGCCGACCAGGTTACTTCCAGCCCCAGCTCACCTGCCAGTTGTTTTAACCTGGCCGCCCCGGAGAATATTCCCCTTTCCCGGGCGGTGATGGCAAAGGTCAGGGTATGCCCTGCCAGGGGGGCAAAGAGAAACTCCCTAAGTTCCACTAATATCACTTCCTAAAGCAGGCCGGTATCCCAGCCCGGCCGATATCTCTGCTGCCGTCCGGGTGATCAGTTCTACGGCCAGCTGGAACTTCTCTCCCTCCAGCCTCGCTACCGGGCCGGCAACACTAATGGCAGCACATACTTTGCCGTTATGGTCCCTTATTGGCGCTGCAACGCAGCGCAGGCTGTCCATAATTTCCTCATTGTCTACGGCATACCCTCTTGCCCGTATCTTTTCCAGTTCCGCCTCCAGCCGGCGCGGGTCGGTGATGGTTTGACGGGTATAGCGGGGTAGGCCTTTTGTGGCAATGATGCGCTTCACTTCACTAGGTTGCAGGTAGGCCAGCAGTACTTTGCCCACGCCGGTGCAGTGGGCCGGCAGGCGCATCCCCACCTGGGAAACAATCCGCAGGGACTGCTGGCTTTCCCGCTTATCAATGTACAAGACTTCCCCCTTATCGAGGATCACCAGGTGGACTGTCTCCCCCAGTTCGTCTACCAGTTTCTGTATATAGGGGCCGGCTACTTTGCGGACGTCCCAGTTATTGGCCACAATATTGCCGATTTCAAAAAGGTGCACTCCCAGACGGTAACGGCCGTCAAAGGGCGACTGCTCCAGATAACCGAAATCCCGCAAGGTAGCCAGCAACCCATGCAGGGTGCTTTTCGGCAAATCCATGGCGCGGGCTATCTCTGCCAGGGACATATCCCGCTGGTTGGCGGCCAGCAGGTCAAGGATCATTAATGCCTTGGCTACCGAGCGAATCCGCGATGGATTATTTTGGTCCTTTATTGCCATTTTGCCAGCCCCCATTCTATATAGCTGAACTAGATTTGATGTATTTAGTATACAATACTTTTCCGTCAGATACTACCCTTCTCAGGCTGGCAATGTTCGGCAATATCAAACCCCATTCTGTATCTTACGTTAAAACAAATTCGCCATTAATTTTGGTATTCCTGCCGTACCATAGCCTCATTCATTCGGGATTATCGCAAATTTATTTACCATAGCGAAAAAATCACGGTACATTCATACCGGGACTGGCATATCCTGGTGGTAATAAAGGGATAATATTTAGAGGACCGGCAAAAGGAGGTGCCCCGGCCGTGGATTTCCTGAGTATCATCTGGATCATCTTTTTGATATCGGCCTTTTTACCCATGTTGCACCAGCGGCGGATCGAAGCCGCCCGCCTGCATCTTATCCGGGCTTTTGAAAGAAAGAGGAATTCGCGCCTCATTACCCTCATTCATCGCCAGGAAGCCTTGAGTTTCCTGGGTATTCCCCTTACTCGCTACATCAATATCGAAGATTCGGAGCAGCTCCTGCGGGCCATTCGTCTAACCCCCGAGGATATGCCCATTGACCTGGTCCTCCATACTCCCGGCGGCCTCGTCCTGGCAGCTGAGCAGATAGCCCACGCCATTTTAAAACACCCGGCCAGGGTAACCGTCTACGTTCCCCACTACGCCATGTCCGGCGGCACCCTCATCGCCCTGGCAGCCGATGAAATCGTCATGGACGAAAACGCCGTCCTGGGCCCCGTTGACCCCCAGCTGGGCGAGTACCCGGCGGCCTCAATTCTCAAGGTTATCGAGGAAAAAGATAAAAACGAGATTGACGACCGCACCCTTATCCTGGGCGACATCGCCAGAAAAGCCATGGAGCAGGTGCGGGAAAGCCTGGTAGAACTCCTGGCTGAAAAAATGGAACGCCAGAAGGCCGAGGAACTGGCCACCATTTTAAGTGAAGGCCGCTGGACCCATGACTATCCCATCAGTGTTGAGCAGTTAATAAAAATGGGGCTGCCGGTGAAAACCGGTTTGCCCCGGGAAATATACCAGCTTATGGAACTCTATCCCCAGCCGGCCGGACGCCGGCCTTCGGTCCAGTACGTGCCCCTGCCCTACAGCCGCCGCGACGGGGGGCGGCGTTAATATCCGGGAGCACCGGCACCTTAAAAGGGCGGTACCAGGGGCAGCCGCCTTTTGTGGGCACTGCAGGCGGCCATGGCCTCTATTTTCTCTTTCGCCGCCGGCGGCGCTTCTCCCGTCAGGAGATAATGATCCAGGACGGCATAGCTGAGGCCCATCTCGCCCTCATCTGTCTGGCCGGCCCACAGGCCTGCTGAAGGGGCTTTGGCAATAATCCTTTCCGGCAGTCTTAAATGACGGGCCAGTTCCCGTACCTGGGTCTTCACCAGGTTGGCCAGGGGCAGCAAATCCACACCGCCGTCACCATACTTGGTAAAGTACCCCACTGCCAGCTCACTTCTATTACCCGTACCAATGACCAGGTAATTGCGCTCGTTGGCATAGAAATAAAGGGTTAACATCCTGAGGCGCGGCTTTAAGTTAGCCAGGGCTAGGCTCCGCCGCTCAGCTGCGTAAGGTTTTCCCGTCAGCAGCAGTACCAGCTGGTCGTAGACGTCATCCAGCACCACCTCTACCACCGGTAGATCCAGGTGCCGGGCCACCAGCCGGGCGTCCTCTGCATCGCCCGGGTCGCTGTGGCAGGGCATGATCACACCCAGGCAATTATCCGGGAAGGCCTGTCGGCAGAGGGCCGCCACTACGGCGGAATCAATCCCGCCACTCAGGCCGACCACCGCACCCTGGGCTCCGGCCCTTTGCACCTCCTCCTGCAACCAGGCTACCAGATCGGCTGCCATTTTCGTTGTATCCACCATTGTTACCCCCCGGGCCGCTAAACCGGCTCCAACCACAGGCCGGTAGCAGCAGATTTTAGCCGCCGGCTGAGGGCCTCTCCCCGCTGCTACGCACCTTTGCCGCTTATGGCAGCACCCCCCTGCACTGCCGGGAACACCGGGTGACCACACCGGGCGACCGGCTTGAGCAAAAAGCCCAAGCTTTTTATCACTATTTTCGACGTAAAGACGCCAATTCCTGCCGCCAGTTCCCGGGAACTGGCAATCGCTAAGGACCGGCATAAAGATAGCCTCCGAAGTTATTCCCCCGGAGGCACTCTTACGGTTCAGTTACCTACACCCGGTACTGGGGTATTCCGCCACCTATCTGGGGCGCCATCCCCATCTGGGCACCCATCATACCACCCTGCTGGAGCTGCATTTGTTCCTGCTGCAGGCGCTGTTGCAGCTGGGTGATTTCCTGCTGGCTGGCCATGTTGAGCTGGTACCACCCTTTTGCGTGCATAACATCCCACACAGCCTTCAGGCAGTTCTGCTCATCCTGGTAAACGGCCATAAAATCCCGCCGCAGCTGATCGTTGGCGCACTCGGTAATCGCCATATTATAGGAGCTGGTTAAAAGCTTTTCGCTGGCCAAGCAATCGCTGAACATGGTCTTGTCGTCAAAAAGTTGCATGGGCTTGCCTTCCCCCTTTACATCATATGCTGCCCGCCCAGGTGGCGGATCAGGGTATTATAGTGGCGCTGGTGGGCCTGCTGCACAGAACTCAGGACCTGCTTCAACTGGGGATCGCTGCACTGGGCTGCATAAGCCCCGAATTTCCGGATCATCAACAATTCGTTACTTAAATTTTCCCGGAGCTGCATTAATTCGGCCTGGGTTAAACCAGCCATCGTATGGCCTCCTTCCGTATATTTAATTTTACCAGGGATCATTTTTCCCTACCGTCTGGCGCCTATACATAAAAATGGCAACCAATAAAAACCAGGCCGGGGTACTTACCCCGGCGTTAATGAAATATTTTATTCAAGCGATTTTCATCAAAGCCGACAATTACCTGGCCGTCAACGATCAGGGTGGGCACGGCGGCCAGGCCGCCATTACGCCGGCATAATTCCTCCCTGGCCCGGCCATCAACGCTAATATCCTTTTCTTCATAGTTAACGCCATGTTGGGAAAGATACTCTTTCACCGTCTTGCAGGTGGGTCAGGTCGGAGTAGTGTAGACGATTACATTATCTGGCATCAGGCTTACCTCCCGGAAGACTTTTTTCTTAGTCTGCCGGGAAGCCACCAGCTTTATGCCTTCTGAATAACCTTCTATTTGCGTTTCAACAGGGAACCCAGGACTGTTTTGGCGCTGCTTAAAGTTACACCGATAAAGCCATATCCGTGCAGGATAGTTTCCAGGGCCGCCAGCACCTGCTGAATCTCTTCTTCGGTGACAATCAAAGGCGGTTCCAGGCGGATAACATTGGGGTTATTTAACGTATAGGCCGTAATCACCTGATGTTTATTCAACAGTTCCCCGGCCACCAGGGACCCGAAATATTCCCCGGCCAGCTCATTAACCTTGCCCCGGGTAAGCTTGTCGAGCCACCCGCCAACGGGTTGGTTAAACTCCAGGCCGATGAGAAGGCCCCGGCCGCGGACGTCTTTAATGAGGCTATATTTCTCTTTAAGCTGCCGCAGCCGTTCCAGGAAGAAGCGACCTCTGGCTGCCGCCTGACCCGCCAGGTCTTTATCCAGGATGCTCTGCAGGGCCGCCAGGCCGGCAGCCGCCGCCAGGCTATTACCGCCAAAGGTGGAAGTGTGGAGCAAAGCTTTATCCATACTACCGTAGGCTTTATCCCAGACATCCGGACGGGCAATGTAAGCGCCGATTGGTATGACGCCGCCGCCCAGGGATTTGGCCAGGCACATGATATCCGGTACCACACCCTCATGCTCACAGGCAAAGAGATAGCCCGTCCGACCAAAGCCCGTCTGGATCTCATCGATGATTAACAGGCTCCCGTAGCGGTCGCAGAGGTCCCGCGCCCCCTTAAGATAGCCGTCGTGGGGGACGATCACACCCCCCTCACCCTGGATGGGTTCAACGATAAAGGCGGCCACATCACCACCGGCAAGTTTGGCCTCCAGGGCCTCCAGGTCATCATAGGGCACCGCCTCGCACCCAGGCAGTAAAGGAGCAAAGGGACGCTGGTATTTCTCCCGCCCGGTGACCGACAGGGAACCAAAGCTTTTACCGTGGAAGGAATTGCGGCAGTAGACGATCTTTTCCCGGCCGGTGGCGGCGCGGGCCAGCTTCAGGGCGCCCTCCACGGCCTCGGTACCGCTGTTGCAGAAAAAGACCCGCTCCAGGTCCCCGGGCGTCACCCGCGCCAGGTTGTGGGCCAGGGCCGCAGCCAGGGGATTTAAAGAGGCCTGGAGGATATTGGGCCGTCCCAGGACTCTTTTAACGGCGGCCAGCACCTCCGGCGGGTTGTGACCTAGATTGAGGGCGCCATAGCCACCCAGGAAGTCCAGGTAGCGCTTGCCCTCCCTGTCCCAGACGGCAACTCCTTGCGCCCGGACAAAGGACTTGTCAAAATCCAGCAGGGCCAGCATCCCCGCCAGGCCGGGATTGACATAGCGGCGATATACTTCCCGCGTCTCCTGACGGGAAAATTCCATGGCCTCTTCCAGGCTGTATAACTTATCCTCAGCCAATCTCTTCACATGCCTTTCAATAAAATGACCTCAAGAGCCTCTCTCAAGGTCATTTTACCATCTCTATCCGCTTTTTGTCTAATGTGTCCGGCAACAATTTTCCCCCTCCACTGTTACAGCTCCAGCTTTTCCTTCCTCTTCCCAGATGCGGTCGGCCACCTCTCCCCAGGCCCGGGCATAGGGGGCCAGTTTGGCGGCAAACTCCGCTGCCGTCTCGTCACTATGCAGCTGGGTCGAGCGGGCACCGGACTCGGCCACTATGTCCCGCAGCATTTCCGGGTTATCAATAAGGGGGCAGGGACGGCGCAGGTTCTGGTTAAAGGGCTGGCGCTTCTGGTAGGCGCGGAAAAGAGGGTTCTGCAGGGCTTCCACCAGGCTGACGTCCTTAATATTGCAAGTGCTGTAGTGGACAAAGGCACAGGGCTCCACTTCCCCGGCCGCGTTAATGTGGAAATAACGCCGCCCGCCGGCGATACAGCCGTTACTGGCCTCGCCGTCGTTCCAGAAGTCCACCAGGAAGATGGGTTTGGTCCGGCGGAAATACTGGATACGCTCAAACATCCAGGCCCGCTGGGACGGGGTGGCCATCATTTCCAGGTCCACGTCCTTGCCAATGGGGATATAGGTAAAATACCAGCCAAAGGCAACCCCTTTGTCTACCAGCATATCAACAAAGGCGTCGCTACCCAGTTCCTCGGTATTATTGCGGCTGTAAGTTACTGAGACCCCATAGACGGCCCCGGCGGCCCGCATGAGGTCCATGGCCTGCATTACCTTGGCGAAAACGCCTTTGCCGCGGCGGCTATCGGTTCTTTCCTCAAAACCTTCCAGGCTCAAGGCTACCGTGATATTACCCAGGCGGACCATATCGTCGACAAATTTTTGATCAATTAAAGTACCGTTAGTAAAGAGGTGGAAAACCTGGTCGGGGTGCTTCTCGGCCAGCCTGATAATATCGTCCCGTCGCAGCAGGGGTTCGCCGCCGGATAGAACGATAAAATTAATGCCCAGCTTCTCGCCTTCGGTAACTATGCGGTCCATGGTAGCAAAATCCAGTTCTTGCGCCCGCTGGTAGTCGCCGGCCCAGCAACCCAGACAATTTAAATTACACTTTTCCGTTGGGTCCATAAGGATGGCCCACGGTACGGCGACACCGAGTTTCGCCGCCCATTCCTTCTGCCGCGGCACACCGATAAAAGTCGAATTAACAAAGAAGTCCATAGCCAGGCGCTGCCTGATATTAGGATGGGTCTGAGTCAGCAACCTCTGGGCGAACTGGTACCAGTTGCTATTTCTGTCCTCCAAGACCCTCTTAACATTGGCCACCATTTCCCGGTGATAGGGATCCCGGGCCAGCTTTTCCGCCACGGCAATCAGGCGGGGAATATTCTTTTCCGGGTTATTGAGAATTAATTTAACCCCCTGCTCAAGCAACTTTTCCCCTACATAAGTTGCCGCCAGGTTCACGCACAAGACCTCCTTTCCAGCTTTATAAGCACAAAATGGTAGCCTTTACGTGCTGTCAACGCCGGCTACCACCTCCCAAAACACCCAAAAGACCAATTTTTGTTTTTATTATACGCTTATGACCATATCTGGTCAAGGGTTCCCTTCTGTGCAGAAACTACTTCTTATATTATTCTCTTTAAGGATCCAAACTAGCAACTGGACAGGGACCAATACTGCAAAGGAGGGCTTTTAAAAATTGACTGTTGGTACCAAAATGCACCAGACCCTCACCAGCCTGGAAGGCGCCATTGCCGATCTGAAGACCTATGCCCTGGAAACCCAGGATAAAAACGCCAAGAAGCAGTTTACCGATTATGCCAACCAAATCGAAAATATCGCCCAGGGCTTAAAGGGTCGAGTCAACTACCTGGAAACCCAGGAACCCCAGTACAAGGTTTTCCAGCAGGCGCAGGGCAAGATGCAGTAGCGTCCCTTTAGCATAGCCCCCGTAAAAACGGGGGCTTATATTTATAGCATATGCCGAGATGGAAAAGAATACAACGCTATTTTTTACCCTATCAGTTCAAGCTGCCCCCTCTGGTAATGGTATTTCTGCGGAAGAAAACCAGGGCGTATCAAATCTTCGACAAGCTTTACGATGGCAGCTACGGAGCTGGCAAACATCTTTTTTTGTTCTTCTTCATTCAGGGTGATTTCGATAATCTTTTCTACCCCGTCTTTACCAAGGATAACCAGGACGCCGACATAATAGCCTTCAACGCCATATTCGCCCTGCAGGTAAGCACAAACCGGCAGGAGGCGTTTTTTCATCGCGGAGAACGCCTTCCATCATCTGGATGGTAGATGCTGCCGGGGAATAAAAGGCCGAACCTTTTTGCAGCAGGATTACAATTTCTGTACCGGTATTGCGGATGCGTTCAATGATACCGCCAATTATTTCCCTGGCCCTGGCGCTGCTGTCATATTGAGAAGCTCCATTACCGGGATACCGTTAACGTTGGCATAACGGATGAGCGGTACCATTCTATCACCGTGGCCACCAAGAACAAGGGCATTGATGTCTTTATCAGAAACACCCAGTTCCCAGGTTAAGAAGGTAGCAAAGCGTGAGGAGTCAAGAACACCTGCCTGGCCATAGACCAGGTTCTTCGGAAAACCGGTTACATATTGCATAAGGGTAACCATGGCGTCCAGCGGGTTGGAGATAACAATGACATGGGAATCGGGAGCAAATTTTTTAATGTTTTCACCGACCGTCTTAATGATGTTGGCATTGATGGTGAGCAGGTCGTCGCGGCTCATGCTGGGTTTGCGCGGGACACCTGCCGTCACGATGCACAGGTCCGCTCCTTCGATATCCTCATAGGTATTCGTCCCGAAAAGCTTGATGTCAAACTGGTTAATGCGGGCAACCTCGGCTATGTCGAGGGCCTTGCCCTGGGGCATGTTTTCAACGATGTCGATCATGACAACATCGCCGAGCTGACGAAAAGCGCACAGCTGTGCCAGAACGCCGCCGATCTGACCTCCGCCGATCAGGGCAATTTTTGGACGTTTAAAAGCCACGGTGAACACCCCTGTTTAATTTTGTTTGTCACCCCTCTGCCGTATCCTGTTGCCAGGGTTCAGGAACGCACGAGGACGGTGCTTAGAAATTATAATGAATACAGCCTTTAATATAATGTATACATCCATTCATGTATAAATTAGCTATTTTTTTGTTTCTCCTTCTTAAGATATGAAAAAGTTTTCCACAAAAATTTAAAACCGTGGGGGAGGCTCCCCTGAAACCGCTAGTTCATTCCGGGACATTAATCTGCAATTTCCCATCTGTTAGCGATGTTGCCGGGCGCCAGCTTGAGGAAATATATACCCCGGGAGGATATACCCGAAAACCGGTTTCATTTTTACTCAATAAACAAACCCTGCAGCAGCGAGCTACAGGGTTTCGCGAGTTGTGACTACCAGTCACGACCTATGGTACGTGGGTAAGCGTAAAATAACCCCCACCTTGCATCTAAGGCGGGGGCTAAAACAAGCTTAACTATTCATCCGGCAGACAGGAGGCAAAGTTTCCGACCACGGCAGGAGTTGATCCAGGGCATTTTTATCCTTGAGGTCCAAGTTGGGAAGTTTTTCAAAGAGGTAAATGAGATAGTGGAAGGGATTTAACCCGTTTTCTTTTGCCGTTTCTATGATACTGTAGGTAATGGCACTGGCTTTAGCACCCCGCGGGGTGTTGGCAAACAACCAGTTCTTGCGGCCAATGACGAAGGGCTTGATGGAGCGCTCGCTGCGGTTGTTGTCGAGTTCCAGACGCCCGTCTTGCAAGAAGGCTACGAGTTTATCCCACTGGCCCAGGCAATAGTAAATCGCCTGCCCAAAAGTGCTTTTGGGCAGTACCCGGGATTTCTGGGTTTTTAGCCATGCCAAAAAGGCGTCCAGCACTGGTTTGCTGCGCACCTGGCGGATTTGATATCGTTCTTCCGGCGTTTTATCTTTCAACTCGCCCTCTATGGCAAAGAGCCGGTTGCAGTACTCCAGCCCCTCCCGGGCGGCTACCGCTGCATTGCGTTTATCTTCCGGCAGGGCCTTTAAGGCTTCGTCGAACTTGCGCCGGGCATGGGCCCAGCAGCCGACCAGGGTGACATCCGGCAGTTCGTTGTAGCCGGCGTAGCCGTCGACGTGTAGATAACCCTTAAAACCTGCCAGGAAGCGGCGGGGGTGTTTGCCGGCCCGGGTGGTCTGGTAGTCGTAAAGGATGATGGGAGGACCGTCCCGCCCGGTACGATAAAGCCAGAGGAATGACTTGGTGGCAGCTTCCCTTCCAGGTTCCTGAAGCACCTGTAAGGTCGTCTCGTCGGCATGGAGGATATCTCTTTTAAGCAGGTATTCATGGAGGCGGTCGTAAATAAGGGCTAACCAGGTGTTGGCTCCATGGAGCACCCAGTTGGCCATTGTCTGCCGGGAAAGGTCTATCCCTAAACCTTTAAACTGCTGCTCCTGGCGGTAGAGGGGTAACCCCGCCCCGTATTTCTGGGTCATGATGTAGGCCAGGAGGGAAGGAGATACAGGGCTGCCGGGAAGTACGGGCGCCGGAATAGGTGCCGTGACAACGGGAGTGGTTATCTCTTCCCGCTCGCAGCGGCGGCAGGAATAGACGTAGCGCACATGTTTAACCACTTTCACCTGGGCCGGGATGACCTTAAGTTCCTGCCGCACCTCGGTGCTCATCTCATGCAGGGGACCGCCGCAGCACGGGCAGACCCGCTCTTCTTCCGGCAGGCGGTGCTCTACTACTTCTACCGGCAGTTCTTCCAGGTTCATCTCCCGGCGGCTGTGTTTTTTGCGGCGCTGGTAGGTGATGGTTTCCAAATCGGGTTCAGGCGCCTCCGGCCGGGCTTCCGCTTCCGCCTCATTAAAAAGCAAAAGCTGCTCTTCTTCTAAAGGCCTGGTCCGTTCGCTGGAAACACCGAATTGCCGTTTCTTGCTTAAACGAAACTGCTCCATAAACCAATTCAGTTTAGCAGTCAGCTCGGCATTCTGTTGTTCCAGCCATCTACACTGCTCTTCCAGCTGTAGACAGCGGCTTTGCAGCTCTTCTATATTCATGGCAGCGATAGATTGCGAAGTAGTGTTCATGAATAAAAGATTCGACGAAACCCGTCGAATCCCTCTAGAATCAACCACAAAGTGAAAATATTTCTTTCTGGTGTTTTATATTACACGATGGTGCGCGCTTTTACCTCGGGATGGGCCTGAGGTTGTTTTAAGGGGAGGCCGTCGAGTAGCCAGCGCAGCTCCCGGCGGCTTATGGTGATGGTTGCCGAAGTGGTTTCTTTAGGCCATACGAATTTGCCCTTCTCCAGCCGGCGGTAATAAAGCCAGAAACCGTTGTGCTCCCAGTGGAGGATCTTTAGTTTATCGTGCTTGCGGTTACAGAAAACGAAAAGGCAAGAAGAGAAGGGGTCTAATTCAAACCCTTCCTTGACCAGCACCGCCAGGCCGTCAATGGACTTGCGTAAGTCAGTGGCACCGCAGGCGAGATAAACCCGGTCGATACCTAATTCGTTTAGCATAATGCTACCAGCACCTTAACCACCTGAGAAAGCAGGGCGGGATCAAAGCCGGGTTTTACTTCGATGCAGGTCTTGCCTATCCTGACCAACAAGGAGTTGCCCTGAACACCAGAAGATGGCTCCCTTATTTCTACCGGCAGCCACCGATTTGAGTTTCCCGGGGAAACTACGTCCTGGTTCTTATACTTCCGCAGCCAGTACCATAATTGTTTAGGGTTAACGTCTTCATGGGTAGCGCACCATTCTCTGACGCTTTGCCCGCTCTTCTTGTATTCGGCTATCCGGGTTTCCCATAGTGCTTGCCGTTCAGCTTTGGTCATAACAAAAAATCCTCCTCAGCTTGTGTTCTGAAGAGGATTATCCCCTATACTTGCGATTGGTGCCAAGGTGGGCTGTATTTGACGCTTACGTACGTGGCGGGTCCTGGCCGGCGGCTGACGGCCGGAAGGCCGGAAAAAGCGCCCGCAGCCAAAAAAACGGCGTCATGCCCTACCACAACTAACGAGATATGGGGAGCTCACCAGCGCCCTCTCTAAGAGCGCCCTGCAAGGCAGCGGAGGAAGTGGGCGCTTGCTTTTCCGCCCTAGAGCCGGCGCGGAGCATAGCCGTGCCGGAGCAGGGGCCGGGCCACAGGCCAGGCCGGGCGGAGGCCGGCGGAGCCGTGCGCGGGCCGGGGGCCAGGGCGCCACAGGCACCCGCCGGTAGAAGTAACCTTATCCGCCACTCTAACAAAGTGAGGTAGCCGTAGATCCCTACGCGCCCCCTCTTCCGGAACGTTTTTCGATCACGCTTTGGGATGAATGCCAACGTTTCATAAGCCAGCTTTACAAGAAAAATTCAAGAATAAACTAAGGGTTGAGAGCGCTATATTTAGCAATGATATCTTTTATATCACTAATATTGTAAGAGACATCAGCAAACCATTTCCCAAAACCGCCGTGGGTGTTAACTGCCATAACCCATTCTTTGAGCGCCTCCCTCTTGGCCCGGCTCTGCTCGTTATCCTGCCCCTTAACTTCCAGCGCCAGCATATTACCATTCTTAAACCGGATAAGATAATCGGGGCGGTACTTACGGACCACACCCTTATAGATATAAAGGATTTCAAAACCGAGATGATCATTTTTGACCCAGGCATCAATCTTGTCATCATTTTCAGGCCGATCAAATTCAAAGGCCTCGCTGGCTTCCCAGGTGCTGTCAAAGACGGCATGGCTAATGTGGGATTTCCTTGTTACCTCACAAGGTTTGCTGGTATACCAGGTAATCATGTCCCCTGTAGAGCGGATAGGTTTTTCGGTATCAAACACCAACTCCAGGGATACAGTATTTTCATATTTGATGGCATCAAATATGTGCTGGATAATCTTATTCATATTAAGGGTGATCAAAATCCGCCGACGCAGCTCATGCTGGTGGTAAAGAGTGGGGATCGAAATCTTGTCGGAGTTAATAAACTGCTCCACCAGCTTTATGAGCTGAATTAAGAGAAATTCCTTATTGCCATGCCAACCGGGTTTCATCTGGTCATAGATGTCCCTGGCCGTCTCAAAAATTATTTTCTGCAGGCGAAATTTTTTGCCCAGTTCTTCAAGGTCAATCTGGGTTATTTTACTCACATCGGGTTTACCATCAATTATTGGTGCCATTTCCGCCAGAGTAGGAGTTTCTTCAGGTTTAAGTTCTAATACTTGCAGCTTACTCCAGTCCAGGCTAAGTACAGGACGAAAGACACGTTCGATACGGATTATGTTGGGCCATTTAATTTCATACTGCCTTTTTTCTGGTACCGGTTCTATGCATGTTCGCGGTTTAGGAGGTGGCGGCGGCGTGCCGTCCCCACCTTCATGGGGCATAAAGGTAAAGGGGACCCCAAAAATGTTAACGTATTCTGGTTCAAATAGTCCCGTCTTAGGGTCAACTTCGTAGGAAGTACGTCTTAAACCTCTGCCTACTACCTGCTCACACAGGAGCTGGCTAGAAAAGGCTCTAAGACCCATAATATGGGTTACAGTTTTGGCATCTCATCCCTCCGACAACATGGCAACAGCAATTACATTCTGGATTTTCTCACCCGGCTTCCCTACCTTGCCTACCGTATCCACCATTTGCCTTAAAAGTTCAGCCTGGTCTTTCTTAGAAACCTTTTTTTGTTTTCCTTCATTTTCTTCTTCATCAAATAACAGTGATGCTGTATCCTCCAAATCAACTCTGCTCTCGGCTTCCTCTAATATCTTCGAATCAATACGCAGAGTCTTATCTGGGGCTTTCAATTCATCAATTTTGATTTTCCCCTGGTTAAAAGTATATTCAATACGCGCGGCAGTTTCCGTCCGATTACAAACGGTTATCATTACCGGTGGCGTTTTTATACCCGCCTGCTGCCACAGTTTATATGTCTCCAGCCAATCCAAACCAAGAAAATAATAAGCATTGGTGACCAGATCCGGGAGGGGTTCCTCCGGATTTGCTTTGCGATTTAAATCATCCTTGACCTCATCGTCCATATAGATATGGTAAAAGCGAGATCTCAAATCTTTGGTTAACGTCCCATCATCCCTTATTACCACCCGGGGTGTCTTTACTAACCCTGATTCGATTGCATCATTAAGGCCAAAATCAGAGACAATCCAACTAAAGAGTGCTTCTTCATAGTTCTTTTTCCCTGAAGGAGAGAAGGGAGTAGCGGAAAAGTCAAAGCAATAGAGGATGCCCCTTTTCCTGTGGATACGATCTAACCCTTCGACCCAGAGGGTAGCACGTTCTAGTTCATCTTTACTAACTCCTTTTATTTTTGATTCTGCCGGCACGCGCCAGGCATGATGGGCTTCATCATTAATAACGATAATATTCCTGGCGGTGGCCATATCGCCCAGAACCCGGCGGGTAAAGGCTTCATCGCTCTCCGGTCCTTTTTTTATTACTTTGGGACCAGCGTTCTCATCTATCGGCTTCATCATATGCCAGTTGATTATCATTATTTTCCCCTGGCGCAGTTTATCAAAAAGCGAAGATGGAACTATGTTAAATTCCTGGTAATAATTATGTGGATCTGCCGGATTGAGGACCTGGAGCCTGCTTTTTACCGTCAGGCCAGGTGCAACTATCAAGACATTCTTTGAAAAACGTGTATCCTGGGGATAGGTTACTTTATTCAATACCTGCCAGGCGATCAGCATGGCCATGACGATAGTTTTTCCTGAGCCCGTAGCCATCTTGGAACATAACCGGCGGAATTCCCCGCCATCGCCTGGTATCTCGATGCCCTGTTTACTGGCTGCAGGGGCTTCAATTAGCCAGATCAATGTTTCAATGGCCTCTAGCTGGCAGAAGAAAAATCGTTGGTGTTGTCGTTCTTCGGGATCGTGCCAGTGTTCTAAAAGCTTCCTGGTGATACCCGTTACCCCGGGATACCCTTGTTCCCGCCATTCATCTACCCTGGGACGGATTTTATTTACCAGAGGTAGTTCAATAAAGATACCCGGGTCATCAAAGGATTTAGAGGCGCGAGAAGCTACGATATAGCCTGCCGGCCGCCGTCCTTCTTTAAGGATAAATTCTCTTTTTTCGCGGTTGTAACTCCAATGTCGGGTTGGTTTTTCATAAGGGCTGTTGATAATTAATTTGTCTATTGTAGCAGCCATTATTTCACCTCCAGGACCTTTAAGGATTCAATGCCCCGGTCATCGATGATCTTGACTGCTACCCGCCGGTGTTTTCCTGGAGTAAAAGGAAGGGACACAGTACCGTGGTACTGTTCAATTAAATCTTCATCAATCTGGGCCTTCAAGTTCTTGGCCAACTTATTCCAACCATCCTTTTCGCCAGCCATTGGAAAAAATACTTGTTTAGGATAGAGGCTTCTCCCATCATAGTCAGTATCAAGCATCCACATAGCAATTTTTGAGGTGTCACCGGATTCAATTTGTCCAGTTTTAGGATTGTAATAGTCGAATCCGTGAACTTCTACAATATATTTTCCTTTTGTTTTACGTATTGAAATATCTGGTTGGCCAATTAACCAGAATGACTGATTGCTTGCGCGTTTCTTTTTTAAATCTGCTGTCAAAAGATCGGCATTCATCTGTACTTTAAGGAGCGTAACTCCAGGCCAGTTTAATTCGTCAATATCTTTGGCTGCTTCGGGGTCAAACTGGAAGGCTGCAAATACAATTAATTTCGGCCTGGGTACCAGCCTCTGTGCTTCTTCGATAGCCAGCTCCACCTGGCGCTGTTCCAGGGGCGCGTATTCAGGGCCAAAAGACACCACTACCCGTTTGGGTTCATCTTCTTTAGTTTCCCCGTCGGCATGAAGCCACCTAGTGCCTGGCAGGGGTTCGAGCCTGGCAAATTCAATACACTGACCTCCTTTACCACGGATACCTGTTTTTAAAAGCTCAGCCCGCCATTCTGCCTGCCGCAGGGTCTCGCCAGAACGAGAAATGGAGGCGTCGACGATCCCTGCTTCGCGTTCGACATCTTCCAGGGATTTAACCACAGGCGCCGGCACCGCCTCGACAGTAAAGGGGCCGGTGATCCGTTTCTTCTTACGGTCTATGTAAGGTTGGTCATAAAGAATCTCCTCAGCCGGGGGTTCGTTATTGGCGATTGATTTCAAGGTGATATGGGGGACGGTCTTGTACTTAAACCCGCCGCTCACTCCCTCTTCCGAGTGAGCCAGCTCATAGTAGTCAAAAACGGCAGTCATCAGGCGCTGTTTGGCCAGGGCAATAGCTACCCGAGAAGTGTCACAGGTGATCCAGCGCCTGCCCCATTGCTCAGCGACATAAGCAGTAGTACCGCTACCGCAGGTAGGGTCAAATACCAAGTCGCCTGGATCGGTTGTCATGAGGAGGCAGCGTTCTATAACCTTTTTGTTTGTTTGAACTACAAAGACTATTTCGGATTCCCCCATAAGATCCTGCCATATATTAGATAAAGTAGAGTATGGAAAATCATCAAAAAAATGAATATAGCGCAAAGAATTTTTTGTAGGAAGTAATCTTCCAGCCTTAGCCAACAACTTTAATCCTTCTAAATTTGTCCTCCAACCCGCATTTGGTCGTGGCAACCATTTTTTGCCATTATACTCAAATGGTTGAGTTGTACTAATTGAACCGCTGCGAGAATGAAGGTCTGTACTTTTAAAAACCTTGGCACCTTCTGGTAAAGGTAAAATTCCAAGCAATTCTTCCTTCTTTAAAGTTCGATAGCTACCATCAGGTAGTAAAATTTGCCTAAACTCTGTTTCATCCAAGCCAATTCTTTTAGGAATAAAAAGCGGATTGAATTTTATTTTAGTAATATCTTTAGCATACCATAAGATAAAATCACAAATTGTAGGTACAGTTGAACTCGTCTGGCTTCCAGATTTCCTAAAAATAATAGTTGTGCAATAATTCCCTCTTCCAAACACCTCATCCATTAAACACCGAACCAAATGCACATTCTCGTCACCAATCTGCACAAAGCAGCTCCCGCTCTCTGTTAGTAATTCTTTGGCTAATAGTAATCGGTCGCGTAAGTAAGTCAGGTAAGAATGGATGCCTAATTCCCAGGTATCGCGGAAAGCACGGATCATTTCTGGTTCGGACGTTAAATCCTCGTCTTTTCCGTCTTTTACATCCCGTTTATTAATAAAAGGCTGGAAATTAGAACTATACTTGACCCCATAGGGCGGGTCAATATATATCATCTGCACCTTGCCGGCCATGCCTTCTTTTTCTAATAGGGAATTCATTACTAAAAGAGAATCGCCGGCAATGAGACGGTTGCTCCAGTTCTGGTCGTGTTTATAAAAGTCTATCGCCTCTCGTAAAGGTAAAACATTCTCCGGTTTTTCAAATAAGCTAATCTGATGATATTCTTCTTTTTGATAGGTATCCTTACAAACATGGCGAATAATAGTCATAGGGTCAATTCGTTCGTGAACATGAAGGGAGACGGTATCTACCTCGAAACTTGTTCTTTCTGCTTTACCACTCCATTGTAATTGGGGATCCATATAAGGATCATACTGATATTCTTTTTTTGGAGCATCTTTATCTGTCTCAGGCGTAACTAAACCTACCGGGGGATTGTTTAGTCTTTTTTCTCTGGATAAAGATATTGCTCAAGAATTTCTTTTTCTTTACTTTTTTTCTTAGCCATATAGAATCACCCCAGTCAAATTATCGCCAAGTATACTTTTTTAACCTTGCCAAAAACCTGGTACCCTATTAAACAACGGTTAGAGAAATAGTCGGTAAAAAATTATAGGATTTGATTCCAGTTAGTTATTCTTTACATTCTTTCTTCCTGGCTCAAATTCACCTTTACACCATCTTATAAAATTCCAGGGATGTAAAAGATAAGTATGTGCTGTTTTATTGCTTAAAAGCCCTTAATCTATTTTTTATCTTTAGCTTAAACTGAAAAATTACATATTTACTTCATCGCTTATCTCCCTTCTCAACTTCTCCCTATCAGCTGCCAGATCCAAAACATGCATCTTACGGTGGCAGTTGGGACAAAGGGCGACGGTGTTATTTATGGTATCTTCCCCGCCGCGGGAAAGCCAGACAATATGGTGAACTTCTAAAAAGGGTTCTCCGTCTGGGTTTAAAAAAGGCGCGGGTTGATGGCAGAGTTGACATCTCCCATTTGCCCGTCGCCGGGCGTATTCAGCTACATAGGGGTTGCGTTCATAGGTGGTTGTGGTTACTTTTCTTGAGGCTGCTTCGGGACGGGAGAACTGGATGCGGCGCTGAAGTTCTTTCTCATCCAGTTTTCTGGCCTGTTTTGCTTTTTCTTCCTGTGTTTTGTATATAATTTCTGCAGGGATAGCTACGGTAGCTGCCGCATCTACTAGCCTTAAAGGGAAAATCCATACGTTACGCAGGTTACCATCAGCATCTGTTTGACGTTCCTGATAGGGTTCTCCAGCTAATTCTACCTGACCGATGTATGTATATTGTCCTGGTACAAATACCTCAAAAAGGTGGACTTCTACTCCACTATAACGTGATTCGGCCAGGGTTTTATTCTGCATAAAATTTAGATCTTGATCACCCCGCTTACCCATGCCTGTATAGTGGAATATATCCCCTATCCAGCGGTCTTCATAGATGGAGCGGGTATGATCGGATACAATGACTAAAGTATTGGTTTGGTGGGAGCGCCGCATGCCACCCTGACGACTGCAGCGAAATATTTCTGTTAGGCGCTGGTTATCGATGGTGTCACCGGGTTTTAGGCCCGGGTTAAAACTCATCTTCCCTCACCTTGCTTTACTATTCCAATTTCTCCAATTCGCCCTCTTTCTAAATTTTCCTGCTTATTGCTGCATCCTCGCCCAATATAAAAACCGCCAGACGATTTACCTGGTGATTTTTATATTTAGTGTATGGCAATCAGTTTTAACAGCCTGCCCACTATCTCTAAATCCGCCGGGACAAAGTCATACTCCGGTAAATCTTTGATTGGCACCCAGCGGTAGTCCTCGCATTCTATGGCTTCCGGTTCTCTAGAGGCAGGGGTCAGCCTGGCCAAATAGGCTATAAGCTGCATTTTACCCCAGGGATACTGATAAGTGAGGGCGTGAAAAATATCTATTACCTCTACTTCTATCCCCAGCTCTTCTTTAAGCTCGCGGATCAGGCAGTCTTTAGGTTTTTCCTTTGGCTCTACTTTACCCCCGGGGAATTCCCATTTGCCTTCAAAGCGATCGCCTTTTTTCCTCTGGGTAATCAGGACCATACCCTCGTTAAAAATTACGCCTGCTGTTACTAAGGTTGGGAGGGTTGGGTGGTCGGATTCTGGTGATATGCTCATGATGATACCCCTGTAATAAAGTTAAAGCACTTTAATCCGTTTACCAAATACATCTCTAAATTTAATCAGGTTTGTTATGGCCCAATCTTGAAGTTCTTTTAATTCTTCTTCGTCGGCATCAATGTTCCCATCCCGTATAATTGCAATCCTGCAGGCCCGGGCATTTTCTAACCTTTCCCAGCTCAAGGTCATACCTAATTCCCTTTCGATATCATCCTTCTGGGCATA
Organism: Moorella sp. E308F; assembly: GCF_006538365.1. Classification (NCBI taxonomy): domain Bacteria; kingdom Bacillati; phylum Bacillota; class Clostridia; order Neomoorellales; family Neomoorellaceae; genus Neomoorella; species Moorella sp. E308F. Next base: position 1,182,366 of record NZ_BJKN01000002.1, read on the forward strand.
AAGCAGGTCAAAAAATTGCTCGTTTTTATCTTTATCGCCAGTGTCTATATATAGCTCTATGCCAAACCGTTTCTTTGACTTAAAAGATGCCGAATACGCGAAGCCGCTCCTCCCGGCGCTAATATTGAACCAGTTCTGGGGTAGTCCTTTTTTGGCGTTAGTCAAACCCGGCGCCTGTTTTTTTATTTTTTCCAAGAAGGCTGTCCAAAAGGTCTGGTAGGCTTCGCCCCTGGGGCTGGTGGCTCTGGAACTGGCGACGCTTTTTTGCCATTCGTTAGGCTGGGATACTAACCTGAACAGGGGAGCGGGTCGGGAATTGTCTATACGTACCAGCTTTATCTCTATGCCAAAAAAGGCCTGATCTTCACCAGTGTTTTCGTTTAACCAGTCCAGGGCCTGGCGGTGTTCTTCGCGAAACTGTGGTGATATCCATATTACTATCTTGGCCTCACGGCCGGCAGTGTAGGTAAGCAATTGGCCTAAATGGGTGTGATCGGTGGGTTCGAGCTGGTTTTCGATAATTACCGTGTGCCCTGAACTCAGGTCCTTTCCTACCAGGTCGACGGCAAAGGGTCCTACCGCGCCTTCGCGCTCCGTTATTTCGATATCGAGCCCCAGCACTTGATTTAGTTGGTCGATATTATCTTTTAGCCAGGGGGTGAATTCCTTTGCTTCCTTAGTCCAAACCTGGCGAAGATCCACTTCAGTAAGGGTGCCGAGTTCCGCCATATATACTTTCCCTCCGTGATAATCTTTCTTACCCTGGAATTATACCTTCACGGCCGACATACCTTGCACGGCTGGTAGCCGGCGTTTATGGCCTCTTCTCTGCTGTTAAACTCTACGCGGGCTTATCTCCTTGGCCCACTGGCAGTCGGGGTGGTGGAATTTTTTTAAGTTGGAGTTGCCTATATACTTCGTTGCGCTTCCGGTGTCACCCCCGGTAGTCGGTGCGAGAGCGGGCGCAGTCACGGCCGCACCCCCATATACCCTTGCCCGCCTGTCGGGCCTCCCTTTGGAGCTTGACGAAAAGGTCGGCGTATTTGACGTTGAGCGGGACGGTCATCACTTTGGCGTAGCCGTTCAGAAGTAGCTTGGCATTATACATCTTGGCCCGGACTTCATCTTCGCTGTCGTTTGCCAGCTTTTCCAGCTACACGTAAGCCAGAAGCCGGCCGTACTTGTCCCGCTCGCCTACGTCCAGCTCCAGGTAGACCTGCCTGCCGGCCAGCCGCTTCTGGGTGTAGGCTAGGGCCTCCTCCCCGTAAGGCTCCTCTTTAATTCCCAGGTCCGGGTGGGCGCTCTCGGGCGTGTTGACGTCGATCAACCTCACTTTTTCTTTCTTGCCATTGATTTGGACATGCAGGGTGTCACCGTCGACCACTTCTGTAACCGTAGCTGGGATTAACTTTATTTGCCCGGTGTCCTGGTTATTGGTTTTTGGCTGTTGCTCTGAATCTTGTTGGCTGTTAGTGGAATTTTGGGTGTCAGTAATTTTATTACTATTCACCGTGCCCTGCTGGGCAGGGAAAACGCTCGGACTGCTGCTGCACGCGGTTAGAATGGCTGCTAAAAAAAGAAGCAGTAAAAGCCAGAATAATAAGGCCGGCACACGGCGCCTTAATCCTGGCTTTATCTTTAAACTCAGATTCAAAATCTCTTTCCCCTCATTCGGCCAGGAGCTATCCCTGGTAAACCACGGTAAACGCGGCCAATTTTTATTTTTAGTGCAGGATGTCCAGGGTTTTATTCAACCTTACTGCTTTATAGCTTTCGCACCAAACAAGGGGCCATTGCTGAAGGTTTTTAGTGAGACCTGTTTAGACACGGCCGGCCATTGTAAGGTTTACTGCTTTCTCTTTTTTTGATAATAATTCTACGGTTTCCTGGAATATCCTGCTGCCGGGATCCATTTCTTGTTTAAGGTCATTACGCGGGTATCCAGAAGTATTCCTTTTCCATACCTTCTACTGTTGCCCTCTTGAATAAGACATTTCCCTCACCGTACAATCCATTTAAAAGCAATTCCATCAGCCGATCTTCGGGAACAAATGCATATGCATTGCCAGGGAACTTATCTTTTATCTCTTTAATAATGAAGAAAAGCTGTCCTTTGTAGATACCTTTTTTACCTTTGAGTTTTTCCGCCTTAACATATTTGATATTGTATCGCTGGGGATTATCAAGCCTTTCCTTTAGTTCGTCTTTCATTTTTTTGAAATCTGCATCCAGTTCTTCCGCCAATATCCCTGCTTTGGTGATAATACCACCTTCACTGGCATCTGGCTTGACATAGGCCCTGTATAATTCTTCAAAATCCCTTACCCGCACTGGTAGAACAAAAGGTTGGTTAGGAGCACTCCACATATAACAGTTACCTCGTATAGGCTCGGCTACCAAATGTGCCAGGATGTCATCGGAAAAATGGGAGTTGTACTTTCCTAACGTGCCCGCATCTCCTTCAGAAAGCAGGTGAAAGCTGAACCAGTTGTCGGCCTGGCTTAGTATCTCAGGGGCAATTGAGCCAGGTTGCTGGGTAATGAGTATTGCTCCTAAATCGTATTTGCGGCCCTCCTTAACCCACTCGACAAAGGGGCTGCTCTCATCAAGATATTTCCCCAGCACACTCTGGGCTTCTTCAATGATAGCTATGGTTGGGATTATGGGATTTCCACCTGTAAAGTTTTCCTGATTATGCGAAAAGATATCTCCTAGAATTAATCCCGTAAGCATCTTGCCCACTGCTGAGCTTAAGAGACTGATATCAACAACAACTATCATTCCTTCCTTCAGGCCTTTCTTTATGCCTTCCAGAAGCTTGCTGTTGGGATCGTGCAAGGTGCGTACCACGTTATACATATTACTGCGGGCAGCTGCTACTTCCGCTATATTGCTTGCACCCGAGGAATCATACCCTAAAATCCCTGCTATTTCATTGTCAGGAGCCTTCAATCCACTTTTATATATTAAATCAACCATTCTCGCCCATTCTATTTCATTCAAACCTTTCAGTTTGAGAACATTCTGGTTTTCCTGTTTTTCTGAGGGTAGGGCTATTCCAAGCACATCACGGGGTTTCAGCTGTCTAATATCAAGCTTTATTCCCCCTACCTTCCAGCTACCATAATAAGAATTCGGGGGCTTCCTGCTGGTATATACGATTATCTTATCTTTAAGGTGGGGGACATCGCAAAGACCCGGTCTGCCGTCTACAGTGTCCGGCCAAAAATATTCACCGTCAGCATCAAATATCAAAGTTCCTACTTTTAACCCGGCTTTGGTCATGGGTTCTTCCTTGTAAAGCTCAGAAATTAAGTATTTTATCAGGTTGGACTTGCCATAGCCCGCCCGCGCAAATACCACCGTCCGCCTAGAAACAAGATTTCGGACATTGAATGTTACCGGAAGCTTCGGGTCGAGAGACCTGAACGCTGGATCCTTGTGAGTTTTTCCGGCCCCGCAGTAGACAAATTCTCCCAAAACATAGTCGCCAAGTTCTGTTTTTCCGCCACTCAGCTGGCATATTCTCCTCAATACTGATTCGCTGGGGTACGCTACCTTGGCTCCAAGGTGCGGAAGTCTACGCATGGACGGTACATATATTATGTTGTTATTTTCAATCCTTACTGCTCCCAGGAGCTTCAACTGCACGCGGTACTTCAAGCGATGTACCATAAGGTCTTCGGGTATACTGTGCCCTCTCTGCTGGAGGGTATTGAAATAGTCCTCACCCTGCGGGGACACCAGGATTCCAGTAGGTACCAGGCGGGTAATCCTTCCTAAAGCCGCTTCCTCTTCCGTAGCCAGCTCTATAAGGACAAACTGGCCCAGTTGCGGGCGGTCAAGCATGCTGGCATCGTAAGGAGCCACTATCTCTGCATTGAACTCCATCCCTTTCTCGGTGAACCCCTTGAACGTCCCCATTATCTGCGAGCTGGCGAATAACACTATCATCCCTCCATATACCGCCACTTTTTGAGATCCTGGCTTAAATACCTGAAGCGGAGGAGCCTGTTATACTCGTCCGCATTCAAATTCTGGGTTAGTCCCTTGAAAACCATATCCTGAAGAATCTCTATTTCTATGTGACCAATCCTTGACCTATCATGGGCCTTCTGAATGCACATTGGGTAATCGGGAATAGGAAACCCGTACTGAGCATCGTATATTAATTGTCCCAGGATTTTAGGAGCCTGGTCACGCTGCCAGTCCGCTATATCGACAGGCCAAACTGGGTCCCCGGGTTTATCACCGAACTTTACCAAGTGCAGGCATCCCATGCTCTGGAATCGCGCGCGTTCCTCTTCAGTCTCAGCCGTATCGTAATTCAACAGCCAGGTCCTGTCGTAGTTGTAACAATCCCTTTCGATGTCCAGGGGAACTTCAACATAACAGGGGTATTTCCTGTGAAATACCCCTTCGAGTTCCAATGCTACCGCCAGCTTGCTCAAGACTGCGCTCTGCTTGGCTACCCCGACTAAGGAGACAGTCACGTTCCGTCTGGCGTGAACTTCTATCCCGGCTTTTATCTTTTCCCTTATCTTGGGAAAGATGTCTCGCCTGAAGGTCTTGGTCCGCAGCAGGCCATCCCTGACAAGTATCGTGTCCCCGCCCCACTGAAGGTGCGGGTTGCAGACCATTTCATAGAGCACTGCCCACTCGACTATGTCACGGTAGGCTCGCAGGGCACTGGTGCTGTTCCCCCCTTGCCCCATGTTTTTAAGCAGGTATGAGAGCTCGCCTAATTTCAATCCCAGATCAGAGCAGAGCCTCCTTAATGGCTCAATGCACTGCGGCCCTGGCTGAATTCTTTTTTCCAGCTCGTCCAGGGTCGAACTGCTAGCTACCACATCAAGCACATACTCCTTTCCGCGCGAATCCACAACCCTTACAAGCTCGATCAATGCCGGGTCAAACATGATGCGGTTGTCTCCACCGTCTGCCGAGACGAAAGATACCGCGTTCACCGAATATGCCTTGAGCGGGCGCACGTTGTCTTTTAGCCGCCTAGCGTATTCCCTAAATTTCTCCAAAAGGTGACTGTCGGCCTGGTAAGCCTCGATTATCTTTTTCTGCAGGGCTTCCATGTCCAGGTTCGCTATTGTCATACGCCCAACGCTCCTTTAAGAGACTGGTACTCTGCTCCCAGGAGGCTTAAAAATTGTTCCCGGTTCCACATAAGGTATTCAGGTTTTCTCTTGGACCTGGGGACGAGCCATCTATCCCTTGCAAGCTCGCCAACTTCTGTAGTTGACAGCAGGGTATCATACCGGGGAGAACTATATTTCCCTGACAGGAAATCATAGGCATTGTCCGCCACCCTGCAGGCGAATATCTGCCTCTTGACACCATGTTTGAGGATATCACTATTAAACCCTATTTTCTCAATACACCTGCGGATAACACGGAACCTCCAGTTTGGCCCTTTCCCGAACGAATAACTCTTCACGTAGTCATCCCCAGTGCTTTCCAGATACTTACACATCAAATCGAATATGCTATCTGGAATGTGAAAATGGCCCCATCCTTCGGTGTACCCGATAGGTTCGAAGTATACTTGATTATTAAGTTTTAGCCTATTATAGATCGATGACCTGCCGAGTGCTGAAGTGGTCGTGACCAGTACTAACTGAGCATTTTTGTTCTGCTTTGAAATAATCCCTGAGCGCTCACTGTAACGGCGCGAGAAAATCTCTACTACTTCTCGCGTTCTTACTAGGCAGGCAACTAATTTACCGCCAAGTATGTAACTGTAAGGCGGGACGGCTCCTAGCACATAGGCATCCATCACGTTGACTAGGCGCTCTTTTCTATCCTGAGCGGTCCAGCCAATCAGGTTATCTCTCGCTTTAAGGTTAAATACTGGGTCACCCAAAGCAATAATCCCCATGAGCTTCCCGTTGTGCTCATCCCATACTAGAAAGCGCATCCTGCGCCCGTAGCCATTTGAAACCGGGACGCTCCACGAAAGGGTAGCTAATTTGAAAAGATCCCTTCGCCACCCTTCTCCCTCGACCAGTTCTAGGCTAGGCGATATCTTTTCCGGTTCGACCTTGCGCCCGTCAGCAAAATATTTAGACAACCTAACCCATGCCCTAGCAACAAAATCGCTCTGTTTTTTTAATACTTCCTCTCTCTGCGCATAGTGCAAACCCCGCAGGGCTTCCTTGCTCTGTCCTGGCGGGATCAGGTTCCCATTCTTATCTGTGGAAAAACCCAGTTTTTGTAAGTGAGAATGGAGTTCGGAAAGAATACGAAATTCCAACAAAGAAACCGTCCTGGCCATTCCTACCTCACCTTTTCTACTGCTCCCTGCAAGTCCTTTATTGAAAGTGCCGTATTAATAATTTCCACCTTGTAGTGCCCTGTTCGCCACCAGATCGAAAGGCATACCGACATCTATGAGATTCTTACAGGACGTGCACCGCAGCGTATAGGGGCAAACGTCTTTCAGTTTCGCTCTGAAAGCGTACTCAGTAACTATCTTGTAAACAGACCAGGTCGATAAAGGTTTGCCGTACCTGATACACAAGGACCCAACTGAAAACCCAAAAAATCCTTTTCATGAGGACATATTCTCCAGAAAATGATAATTTCCTTTTTGTAAGGGATATTTATCCAGGGTGATGACGCTCCCCAAGACTACCGCAAGCGGCTACGCACTGCCATCGGTGTCGAGAGGCTCAATCAGGAAATTCGCCGGTGTGTGGGTAGTAATCCGCTTTTTCCCAACGAAGAGTCAGCATTCCAGTTGATCGGGGCGCTATACATCGCTATTTCGATATGGCGGCAAACTTAGAGTGAAAGGCTATACATTTTCCTTCATTAATCTGCATTATCGCTTTCCGCCCCTTCAAGGGTTTCGCCTTTTCAGACAGGCAGGTTTCTGATGCCCCGCCGCCTTCTCCTCCGCTTTTTCCCGGCGCTGCGGCTTCTTTTCTGCTGTCGTCCTCACCTGCTGAGGCTATCTCTTCTCTCAACCGCGCCATATCCATATGCCGCCCCGGGCAATCAGTCGCCGCGCCCGGCACCTCGCTGTGGCCCAGGACCCGCCCCGGCGGGACGCTGTAGCGCCGGCACAGCTCCCGCACCAGCCCGATAAGTAATTTCCACTGTTCCGGGGTGGGCGGGCGGTCCATGAGGTTGCCGATGACGGCCACGCCGGCGGACTTGAAGTTCATCCCCGCGTCCCGGCAGTGGGCGCCGGGTATGTCGAGGTCCGCGGCCGCAGGTTTCACCCGGCTGTAGGAACGCTTCCGGTAAACGGGCTGGCCGTTTGTATCGGTCCCCATCTGCACCTGGATGCGGAAGGACGTGGCCAGGGGCGTGCTGATAAGGGCCGGACCGGCTGAAGGACGGCCCCGCCGAAAAATGTAAAAGACCGGCCAGGTTAATCAACCTCAGCCGGTCTTGGGTTCCAGCGTAACCATAAAAAGAGAACATGTCAAGGGGCGATTATATAATTTTTTGCATGTTTTGCATTTCCGGACCGCCACTTTTCCGTCCCTCGAAGGGGTGAGGGTATTCGTAACCTCGATGACGGGTTTGATTTTAGCTGGCGTCTGGAAGAGTTTCCGTCCCCCGAAGGGGTGAGGGTGTTCGTAACTCCGTGCCCACGAAACCTTGGGGCCCAAAAGCTGATTCGCTACTTCGCGGGGCTCGGGCAATTTTTGCCTAAAATTTGACCGTTTTTTGCCTGCGCACCGCAAAAACATCGGCACAAAATTTTCTTGCCGGATGTGTCAGTCTTGCAGCCCATCATTTACCTTTTTGTCCAGTCTATTCTACAAAAACCTGCAAATATCCTGCCTGCATTATAATAAAAATTTTATTTTAATTAAGCTGAAAGTAGGCCCGCCGCCGGTAGTATCTATCCTCTATCAAACTGTTGCAATTATTTCTTCCGGCACTGTCATCTTTAAAAATTCCACTCCTTTACAACCTCTGCCCACCAGCGGTGCTAGCGTTTCGTGTAATTTTGGATACACGAGATTTTGGCCCAACTACCCGATACTCCTCTCTTTAGCTACTCGATACTATACAATAAAAAACGGTTTATAGGCCGATTTGTTAAGCCCATAAACCGTTGATTCTCAAGGTGGTGCGAGAGGCGGGACTTGAACCCGCACGGACCTAAAGGGTCCACGAGATTTTAAGTCTCGGGCGTCTGCCGGTTCCGCCACTCTCGCAAGCATAGAATATTATAGCATATAACGATGGGAATATTCAATACTGAGTTTTAAACTTCCTCGCCACCCACCGGATGCACTGCGGTATTTTTTTGTCGCCACGGAGTAGATGTCGCCAGTATCTCCCGGTGAAAACCGGATTATTTCACATAAAATATTCCCCCCGCTGTTGCTATCGTTTGGCCGGCAGAAGTCAATCTTGCCTCTGTTACTACTATCCGCTCGCCGTTGTGGATTATCATTCCCCGGCACTCCACCACCTGACCGGCTTCAATCGGCTTTAAATAACCAACCTGGAGGTTCAAGGTTACAGCCTCCTTACCGGTAGAGCGCACGGCAATTCCCATGGCCCGGTCGGCCAGAGCGGCATAAACGCCACCGTGGAGGGTGTGCCAGGAGTTGAGATGTTTAGGAAGCACTTTCAGGCGCACCAAGCTGCGCCCCGGCCCTACTTCGACTACTTCTATTCCCAGTAACTTGGCAAAGGGATTGTCCGGTTGAACGATGGCCTGCCATTTTTCTGCATCAATTTCGCCCGCCGGCCAAGCAAAATCCCCTCCCATAATGCCACCCCTTCTGATATAATTAATCGCAAACGTTTTGCCCCAAAAAATCACTATGCCTTCCTATGCTATAAAGGATAGAGGTGGGATTAATGTGGCAATTTTACAAGAACGCATCAACCAGTTGCAGGTGGAAATTGCCGATTTGAAGCGTTGTTTCCCTGCCCACTCCTTAAAGCATGCTGTGTTCCACAGCTGGAAAAGTTACTCCAGCAACAAAAGGAGGAACAATTACATCCTAACAGTTAACTGCTGATATGTCAACTTTTGGGAAGTAAGATGCTTCATACAAACGTAAATTGCAAGCAGCGCCTTAACAATACAAAAAGACCATTTTGCCGTTGTGCAAAATGGTCTTCTAGTAACCAACCTGGAGGCGCGGGCCGGATTTGAACCGGCGAATAGCGGTTTTGCAGACCGCGGCGTTAGCCACTTCGCCACCGCGCCACGGTAAAAAAATGGAGCGGAAAACGGGATTTGAACCCGCGACCCTCGCCTTGGCAAGGCGATGCTCTACCGCTGAGCTATTTCCGCTCGCTCACTGCATGTTAGATTATAGCACGGGCACAAAGTCCTGTCAAGCATTTGCAGGCTCTATAATAAAAAGTGTGGGAAGGGATAGGTAGATATGGAAGGACAGAGGAGAAGAGATTTTAGAAGTTAAAGGAGGAAAAAGAGGGGGGCACATCCAAATCAAATGTTAGCAAACAAAAACCCCATTAGGAAAGGAGTGCCCCCATGAATAAGAATAGCACGATCACCCTCAAGGGACAAGAGAATTTTGATAAAATACTCCAGTCCATTTTAGGAGAACGGCAGGAACGTAAAGATATTGTGTTAAGGGTGACGCTAGAGCCGCCAGCATTATGCCCTGCATGTAACAAAGGCAAATTACATAAGCACGGCATTTTAAAGAAGAACCGGAAGCCCCAAGAAAGGAAAATTCGTCACGCTTTTTTATACGGGAGATGGATTTTTTTATCCTGGGTTCCTGTACGGTATAAGTGTTACCATTGTCATAAGACTTTTACCCTTCGTCCTCCGGATACCATCCCCTGGGCCAGATTTACAAAACTAGGAGTGCAGACAGTAGTGTATTATGCCCAGAGGATGAGCTTTACCTATGCAGCCCGAATATTACACCTTACTCCTAATAGGGTTATAAGATTACTAGACAAGTATATCCAGTCCGGTCTTCCAGCAGATGATACTCAAGAGCCCATAGTCTTAACCTTAGATGAGCTGTCCTTTAGCGGGAATGATTTTGTATGCGTAGTAGGGCGCTTGGAACCGGATAAGAGGCCTTTGACGATTTTGGGTGATGACAGGAAAGCAACTATAAAGGCTTACCTGGAGGGCCTCAAAAAAGCCGGGGTTAAAGTAGAAGCAGTAGTAATTGATATGAAAGACGCTTGGCGCAAGTTAATAAAAACAATCTTTCCTTCAGCCAGGATAATAGTAGACCCTTTCCATGTAATCCAGGACGCTAACCGTCGCTTAAATGAAGCACGCAAGATAGAGCAAGAAGCAAGCAAGGAGAATATACCCCGACTGCCCTTGCTTAAGGCCAAGGAAAAACTTACTTCCAGACAACAACAGCAGCTAGAAGAAATTAAGAATAAATACCCGTCCCTCTATGAACTATACCAGCTAAAAGAAGATTTAAGACAAATCATAAAGATGGACCGGGTTGAAGAGGCAGAAATTGCCTTAAGCCGTTGGCTTATAAATGCAGAATGCGCTGAAAATGTAGAGGGACGGGTATGGGCTCGTACTATTAAGTCCTGGAGGTCAGAAATATTAAACCTGGTTAGATACACCCAGCAAGGCCGCCGGTACACCAATGGTTATATAGAAGGCAAGAATACTTTAAGTAAAATGCTCAAACGCTTAAGTTTTGGTTTTAGGAATCGTAATCATTTCATCAAAAAAATTTTCCTGGGATGTTGCCCCCAAAATTTAATCCCACAACTATTGACATAGAGCCGCATTTGCAGGCTCAAAGCAAAAGTATTATTACGGGATAAGCCAGGCTATCACCCTTCCCCATTTTCGACCTTGCCCATCAGGATATACTCCACCTCCGCCTGGACAGCCGGATTAGTGAGAGCAAAGACCAGGTCCCCTGCTTCCAGGACCGTATTGCCACAAGGGACAATGGCCGTATCACCGCGGACAATGGTTACCAGGATACATTCGTTGGGAAAGGGTATCTCCTTTATTTTCCGCTCCAGGACAGGGGCATCAGGACCAAGTTTAAACTGGATCATTTTTAAATCTTTAATGCCCTGCATCCACAGAGCCGTAGTCGCATCCATATCCACCCTTTCCTGGATTAATCCCAGGATAAGGGATGCCGGGCCAATTACCTGGTTGACCCCTAGCCAGCGGAAGAGCTTCTCATTACCAGGATTATTTACCAGGGCCAGGGTACGTTTGGCTTTAAACTGGCGCTCTGCCAGCTGGCAGATTACCAGGTTATCCTGGTCGTCATCCGTAATAGCAATAACTATATCAGCATTTTCAGCTCCGGCCTTTTTGAGTACCTGCGAACTGGTGCCGTCACCAATTACTACCGGTAGGCCGAGTTCCTGCTTAATTTTCTCACCCTTTTCCTGGTCATGTTCCACCATCACTACTTTACAGCCCCAGGCGGCACACTGTTTGGCTACCTGGTAGCCAACCTTACCACCACCGACTACAACAATCCTCATGACTCAACCCCTCTCTGCAATAACTATTCGCCACCACATCCCCGCTTCCTGCCGTTGGTAAATTTTATTCTTTCCAGGCTAGTTTCGGCAGAACTGGCTATCTCTGCTAGGCGGAACTTTTATCGCCGCGATGCGCAATGAAGGTGATACGGGTTATATAACGGGCCAGCGGCCATGACCACTACTATACGTGGTCCGGTAAAGCTTTTGACGCCGCCCCTCCGGGCGGCGTCAAGGTAACAAGGTTAATATTTAACTTATCCCGAGAACTTGCCGGGCCTCTCCTAGCAGCTCGGCCCGCGTGGGAGGAGGTATAGGTTCAGGTCGCCCGGCGCTTCGGGCAATCCGGCTTAAAGCCTGCCATCGCTGCTGCATACGGCTATAAAGGTGGGTGATATAATCCGCTAGCTCGCCATCAAGCCAGGCTTGCAGGTAATTGCGGACGTAATCGCCGGCAGAGGCATCTCCGAGTTTGTAATAGGCAGCCCGGGTACCCCGGGCACGACCACTGGTAGTATAGGGCAACCACCAGGGCCGGTAGGGATCGTCCCCATTATCGCTGTGTAAATAACGGATGTATTTGTTGTCAGCAAGGGCTGCCAGGGCTGGTTTTATCCAGAAGCGGGCGGCGGCACCAACATGCAAAACACGGCCTTCCCCCAGGAGGAGCAGGTGCCACTGGACGGCCCGGGCTTGGCGCAGGTAAGTACTCCCTACCCTGGAAGGCACACCTTGCAGCTGGAGGATAGCAGCTTCATCCGGGGAGATTTCCCCTTCCATTGCCAGGCGGGCAGAGTTAAAGCTGATTTCCTGCTTATTCTGTTCCTGCAAAGACCTTACGGCCCGTAAGACCTCTTCTTCCAGTTCCGGCCAGATGATGTTTTTCCTGTCCTTCCAATTAGAGCCGAGCTTGGTAGCCACTCTTTCAAGCTGGGATTTAACGGTACCCTGCTGTAAACCTAAAGCCGTGGCTATTTCCCAACGCTTTAAACCGGCCCGGGCCAGCAAGGCCACCTGGAGTTCAAGTTTAGCTAATTTAAGGCGTGCATCAATAGCTTTCTGGCAACCGGTATCCATTGGGCTCTCTATACTCCACCACGGATAGAATGTATGTAACTACCTCTTATATACATATTCGGCAATTAAGAATATAATCCTGCTCTCGCCCCCTGGTACCAGGCCTGTTTATAAATTTAAAGATTTTCTGGCCGGAGGAAAAATGATGTTAGTGTTTTCTTTAATAAGTTAGGCTTACTGCTCCTTTTTCCGTAACCACATACGTATCTTCTACCCCGGCGCTGCCCTGGCCCGGAAAGACAAACTTGGGCTCCAGGGCAAAGACCATCCCCGCTGCCAGGACGGTATTATTCCCTCTGGCGATGACTGGCCACTCGTTCAATTCCAGCCCGATACCGTGGCCAATATAACTAACCTGGCGGCCATGACCCATGAAGTATTCGCCCAGCCCGGCCTGGCCGGCCATCTTGACGGCCAGGTCATAAAGCTCGCCTGCCGTCACACCGGGCCTGGCCTTCTCCGCCACCCTGGCTGCTATCTCCACGGCTACTTCCTGGGCTTTTTGCAAAACAGGCGCCGCGGCTGCATCCAGGTAAATGCGCGTCTGGTCGACGGTATAATCGCCGTAAACGCCGGCGTAGTCAATGAGCAGGGGTTCCCCCTTCTCCCAGCGGTGCTGGCTGGGACCCAGGGGATACAGGGGCGTGAGGCCATTTCCGGCCAGGGGTATGTCGTAACAGGAAGCCAGGGCGGCATTGGCCCCGGCCGCAACTATGCCCGGTATCATTCCCTGCTCCTGGCCACGGAAACGTTTTGTACCCTGGTGGCCCAGACGGCGGGCGTAGCCTTCAAACTCGGCGGCGATTTCCAGTTCCGTCATCCCCGGCCTTATCACGCTGCTTATGTACTTAAAGACTTCGGCGTGCCTGCCCGCAGCATAGCGCAGGGCGTCGAGTTCCGGGCCGGACTTGACCATGCGCTGGGAGCGCAATATTTGGCTTATGTCCACCCACTGACATTCCGGGAAAATCTCCTGGTAACGCCGGAACAGGCTTAAAGGGATGACATCCATTTCTAAACCCAAACGCTTTAGCCCGTGCCAGCCGGCTTCGGCCAGTAGTACAGGTATTTCTCTGAAGCTCTTCAGGGGCAGTACCCGGTTTAAGGCAGCCTCGGCCTGCGCCCTGGCGGTATCCCGGTAGGCCAGGAGTAAAGGCTCTCCCATTGCGGGGATAAAAAGGTGGCAGCTCTGGGCCGTACCGCTCAGGTAATACAGGTCAACGGCCTGGAAAATGATAGCGCCGTCTAATTCCCGGGCCTGCAGGGCCTCCTGGAAACGCTTGATTCGCTCCCTGTATTCAGTGGTGATCATAGTCAGCCTCCGTAAATCAGTTTTGATAATAGAAAAGGCCTGGTATCTCCAGGCCTTTGGTACTGGTGCCTCAGGGCGGAATCGAACCGCCGACACGAGGATTTTCAGTCCTCTGCTCTACCAACTGAGCTACCGAGGCATGTCTGGCGGAGCCGACGGGATTTGAACCCGCGATCTTCGGCGTGACAGGCCGACATGTTAAACCGCTACACTACGGCTCCTTCCCTGGTGGGCAGTGGCAGGATCGAACTGCCGACCCCCTGCTTGTAAGGCAGGTGCTCTCCCGCTGAGCTAACCGCCCCCATTAACCTGTTGCGTTAGTTATTATAGCATGGTCCTGCCGGGAAGTCAAATATTTTTCTCCCACCTGCTAACCCCAGGCGAGGATAGCCTCACGGGTGATTTTGCTTGCCAGGATGGCGGTAATGTTACCGTGATCGTAGGCCGGGCATACCTCTACCAGGTCAAAGGCCACTACCCTGGCCTGCCGCAGCAGGTAGATAACCTGCAGGATCTCCCGGGGCGTACAGCCCCCCGGTTCGGGGGTCCCGGTGCCGGGAGCGAAAGCTGGGTCCACGACGTCAATATCTATGCTAACATAGAGGGGGCGAGATGCCAGTTCGGGTACCAGCTTCTCCAGGGGGGTGGTGATGACGTCCATAAAAAAATTGGTCTCTTCCTGGCCGTAGGCGAATTCGCCCCAGGTACCGGAACGGATGCCAAACTGGTAAAGGTTGCCCGGGCCGATTTCCTCTGCCACCAGGCGCATGACGGTAGCATGGGAAAGCCTTTCCCCCAGGTATTCCTCCCTCAGATCGGCATGGGCGTCAAAGTGGAGGACGGCAAGACCCGGGTAGTGGCGGCGGGCCGCCCGGATAAGGGGATAGCTCACCAGGTGCTCCCCCCCCAGGAATAAAGGAAGCTTACCGTCCTGGAAAAGGGCGGCAGCAGCCGTCTCCATACGTTCCAGGTTGGCCTCCACCCGGCCCGGTACCAGGTCGAGGTCGCCGGCATCGTAAAAAGGCACCTGCCCCAGTTCGCGTTTAAGGTACGGGCTGTATTCTTCCAGGACTTCAGACACAGCGCGAATGGCCTGGGGGCCCCAGCGGGCGCCGGGGCGAAAGCTGGTGGTGGCGTCAAAGGGGATGCCCGCCAGGACCACCCGGGCGGCTTCATAATTATCGCTACTGGCCATAAAGCCCTGGTTTTTGACAAATCCCGGTAACACTTATCTTACTTCCCCCGTTCAACCTTTTTTACCCAACCCGTTTAGCACCCTAAAACTCCTCTTCGTCCCGCTTTTCAAGGATTTCCTGGACAAAGGGCGGCAGGGCAAAGGCTGCCTGGTGGATGGCCGGGGTGTAGAAACGGGTCACCAGCTGGGGTGCCTTTTTCCAGTCAACCTCCAGGGGATCATACTCCTTGCTCCCCAGGCTGAAGCTCCAGAAACCGCCGGGGTATGTGGGTACCGTGGTCAGGTACAGGCGGGCAATAGGGAAAATCTCTGCCAGATCCCGCTGGATACGCCGGATAAGCCTGGCGTTAAAGAGAGGTGACTCTGTCTGGGCGACAAAGAGCCCGTCCGGCTTTAAAGCCCGGTAAACGTTACGGTAAAATTCGGTGCTGAAGAGCCCTACCGCCGGGCCAATAGGATCGGTGGAATCCACAATAATCACGTCATAGGTGTTTTCCATCTGGCGGACGTGCTCGATGCCGTCTTCAAAGCGGATCTCCACCCGGGCATCGTCCAGGCCGCAAGCGATCTCCGGCAGGTATTCCCTGGCGTTGGCCACCACCCGGGCGTCAATTTCCACTAGGGTGGCTTTTTCAATGCTGGGATGTTTGATAATTTCCCGGATAACACCACCGTCACCGCCGCCAATGACCAGGGCCGTACGGGGATTGGGGTGGGTATTTAAAGGTACGTGGGCCATCATCTCGTGGTAAAAAAATTCATCACCCACTGTGGTCTGGATTATGTTATCCAGGAGCAACATGCGCCCGTAAGCCTCCGTCTCCACCACAGCCAGGTCCTGATAGGGCGTTTTTTCGTGGTGCAGGGTTTTTTTCAGCTTGACGGATAGAGCCAAGCCGGGGGTTTGCAGTTCAGAAAACCAGATGCCTTGCAAAGTTAATTCAACTCCTTCCTTTTTTTCCAGAAAGCTATCTTAGCAAAAAAATAACTTTACCACAAGGGCCTGCAAGTTAAATAATCCCCATAACCGCCTGGGCTATGCTGACGCTATGCATGTTGAGGCGCAGGAGCTGGTTGATGAGATCCATGTGGATGGATGTGGTTTCTAAACTGAGGCGGTTCTCCTGCTGCAACCGCTGGAAATGGGAGTAGCGCAGGTTCTTTTCCAGGCGTAAGATTTCAGGATGATCCCTTATGACCCTGGCAGCCAGGGCTTCGTCATCGGCGGCGAAGGCCTGGATGGCCGTCGCAAAATTCTCCTTGACTTTATTAAACATCTCCTGGAGTTCAGCCTGCCCCGCCGGGGAAAACTCCACCCCGCTGGCTTCAATTTTCCGCCACTGGTGGGCCATTTCCACGACCACGTCGCCAATATGCTCCAGGTCATTGGCTATATAGAGGAGCTTGGTCTGGGCCACTAACTGGTCGTCGGTAAGGTTGCCCTGGTTCAACTGGGCGAGATACCTGGCCACCGCCCGGTAAAGATAGTCAAGGATATTGTCCAGGCTGCGCAGCTTTTCCAGTAATTCAACTTCCCGCTCGGCTAAGGGCTGCATCACCCGGGGAAACATCTCTTCCCTGATGATGCCGGCCATGCGTAAAAGCTCCTGGGTCGCGCGGGCCAGGGCCAGTTCTGGTATCTCCAGGACTTTTGTATCCAGGTACTTGGCCACCTTTTCTTCCTCGGGAGCGCTGGGGAGGACCTTTTCCATAAGGCGGCCTACCCGGGGAGTAAAAGGAAGAAAGAGGATCATATTAATAACATTAAAAAGGGTGTGGCCGTTGGCCACCTGGCGGGCAATATCCGGAGAAGTCAGCCGGGATAAATAACTGTACAGTCCCAAAAAGGGTAGAAAGAGGAGGGTACCCGCCAGCTTAAAAAAGAAATGGGCCAGGGCTACCCTTTTGGCTTCCCGGGACAGGGCAATGCTGGAAATGAGGGCTGTAGCTGTGGTACCCAGGTTGGCTCCCAGGACCATGGCCAGAGCCGCTTCCAGGGGCAGGGCACCCTGGGCGGCCAGGGTCATAGCCAGGACCACTGTTGCCGCGCTGGCCTGGACAACGCCGGTAAAAAGGGTGGCTGCCAGCATCATTAGCCAGGGGTGGGCGGCCAGGGGGCTCAAGGCAGTTTTAAAGCCGGGCAGGGTATTTAAGGGGGCTACGGCCGTACCCATAAGGGCCGCCCCGTAAAAGATAAGGCCAAAACCGAGGATAGCCTGTCCCAGGTAGCGCCAGCGCAGGCGCCTGGCAAAGAAGTATGGTATGAGGCCGGCTGCCACGGCCCACA
The DNA here is from genome assembly GCF_006538365.1 of Moorella sp. E308F. NCBI lineage: Bacteria > Bacillati > Bacillota > Clostridia > Neomoorellales > Neomoorellaceae > Neomoorella > Moorella sp. E308F. The sequence continues at coordinate 1,199,703 of NZ_BJKN01000002.1, forward strand.
GGGCGTAGTCGCTGAGGCGCAGGGCAATAAGCTGGGCCGTCAGGGTAGAGCCAATAGCCGCCCCCAGGATGACCCCCAGGGCCTGGCCCAGGCTCATGAGCTCCGCGCTGACAAAGCCTACCAGCAGCACCGTCGTGACAGCGCTGGTCTGAAGGAAAATGGTCACCACCAGCCCCGCCAGCATACCAAAGAAGCGATTTTTCGTTACCGCCCCCAGGAGCTGCTGCACCTGGCGGGCCGCCGCCTTTTGCAGGCCGGTACTGATAAGATGCATGCCAAAAAGGAAAAGGGCCAGACCACCTGCCAGCCCGGTGGCAATGGGGAATATCAACGAACTCAAGCTATTATCCCTCTACATTACCGGAGCTGGTCCTCTTATTGTCACACCCCGGCAGGATTGTTTTCTGAGGCCCCTGGTAGTCTTTAAAGGCGCGGCGCTGTCCTGTCTCCCTGTAGACGACCATCTCGGCGACGTTCACGGCATGGTCGGCAATACGTTCCAGGTAACGGGCCACCAGGGCGAGATAACTGGCCTGGTCGACATACTCCGGCCCCTGCTTCATAAAACCTACCAGTTCGTCGTACAGGTCTTCAAAAAGACGGTCGACGGCATCATCGGCCCGGACTATTTCCCTGGCTGCCTCCAGGTCGCGGTCTACCAGGGCCTGGAGGCTTTTCCTCAGCATAGCCTGGGCCAGGTCACTCATGCGGGGAATATCTACCAGGGGTTTGAAGTATGGTCCCAGACTGGCGAGGCGGCCGGCTATCTCGGCAATATTGACGGCATAATCGCCGATGCGTTCCAGTTCCTTGCCTACCCGCATGACGGTAGCCAGGATACGCAGGTCTTCCCCTCGGGGTTGTTGTAGAGAGATCAGGTCCAGGGCCGCCATCTCAATGTTGTAATCCAGGTCATCGGCAAAGTTATCGCCCTCTACCACCAGGCGTGCAAGGTTACAATCCTGGGCCTTAAGGGCAGCCAGGGCTTTATCTACCTGGTCGGCAACGTAATCACCCAGTTGTAAGATGTTTTCTTGCAGGTTCATTAACGCCCGGTCATAAGCATTAAGTGGCCGGCCCATGTAATATTCCTCCTCTGCCCATGTTAAATTGCCCTCCGCTTCCTGCCTGCCGGCGCAAGAATCCGCTCTTCAATCAGGTCCACCAGGCCCGCGGCGTCATCCAGACCATAACAAGGGACGTCAATGGCCAGGGGCTCGTCTGTAGCCACGGCCAGAAGTTCTTGCGGTTCACACAGGAGCTCGCCGCTTACAGCCGCACGGTGGACTTCGATCTTAGGTTTGTCACCGCGCTTGTAGCCTTCAGTGATAATCAGATCGACATTCTGAATGCGTTCTGCAATGGCATCCAGAGGGAGCTCTGCATCAACTTTTTCAATGAAAGCCATCTTGCTGGGTGAAGAAATTACGACAACGTCGGCCCCGGCTTCGGCGTGGCGCCAGGTATCCTTACCAGGGCGGTCGATGTCAAAGCCGTGAGTATCATGCTTAATAGTAGCGACCCGGTAACCCCGCCGTTTTAACTCCGGCAGGAGTTTGGTAAGTAATGTTGTTTTCCCGACATCGGACTTGCCAACTACGGAGATAACAGGTGTACTCATGTTATCACAAAAACCTCCATTCCCATTATTTTACTTAATCATTATCACCCGGACTTCTTCCCCGGCCGCGGGTGCTGCGTGTGGAGGTAAATCAATCAAAGCGTTGGCCCCTATAGCAGCGCGAATGCCGCCGGGTCGACGCGGCAAGGGTGTGACCTCCCAATAACTGCCGCAGGCCCGGGCCCGGGCCCAGTGAAAGGTTCGTTCCGGTCGCGGTCGGTCAATGGCTTCCCCCAGCCGAGCTAAAAAAGTTAGCGGTGCCGGCTCCCGGCCACCGAGAGCTCGGATAACTGGCACCGCCAGGAGGTAAAACAACACCATGGCCGCCGGCGGCGTTCCGGGCAGGCCCAGCATCAATTTTGCCCCCGAGCGTGCAGCTATGACCCGTCGTCCGGGGCGAATAGCCAGTTCCGTAAAGAGTATCTCGCACCCGGTCCTGCTAAAGGCAGCAGGTGTAAAGTCAAAGGGGCTGCCGCCGGCGCCGCCGGTGGTCAGAAGCAGATCCCCTTCCTGCAGTCCCCAACGGTAGGCCTTTACCTGTTCTTCCAGGTTGTCGGCTAAAAGGCCCAAGGATATTGCCTGGCCGCCGGAGGCTTCTACGGCTGCTGCCAGGGCATAAAAGTTACTGCTATATATATAGGGAGGAACATTGACATCAGGATAATCTGCCATGCGGTTAGGAGGGTTCCCTGCCTGATTGTCACCCGGGAGACTTTTCCCTGGACCGGCCGGGTCCAACAACTCGCTTCCGGTGGCGGCCAGAATCACCCGGGGCCGCTGGTAAACCAGCACTTCCCGCAAACCCAGGGCGGCTAGAAGGCCGATTTCCGCGGGTCCCAGGGTGGTACCGGCGGCCAGTATCTCCTCCCCGCTTTTCACTTCGGCTCCGGCCGGTTCCAGATAGCTGCCGGAAGGCAGGCCGGGTATGCTGATAAATTCTCCCCGCTGTTTTACCAGCTCCCGGGGAATAATGGCCACCGTCCCTGCCGGAGGACGGGCACCGGTAAAAATGGCTGCCGCCGTCCCCGGACTTAAGGTGATGCCGGGATTGCTGCCGGCCGGAACCGTCCCCACCAGGCGGTAGATTGCCCCCGGATCAGCAGACCCGGCGGGGATGGTAGCGGAGGCGGGGAGCGGCGGCCCCACGGCGTAGCCGTCGACCAGGGCACGGGGAAAAGGTGGAAAGGGCCCCGGGGCTGTTACCGCTACCGCCAGGACCCGTCCGGCAGCCTCCTCCAGTCTTACTTTAACCCGGCCGGGCGGTTTTAACCCGGTCAGTAACATCGCCCGGGCTACCTCCAGGGATAAAGGTGGCATTGCGTTGCATCCTTTCGCCAGGAATAGACGAATTTATTCCTCTCGTGCTATCAAGGCTGCACTTCACCGGAGGTGGTGCTGTCCCGCAGCATGCGCCGCGCCCGGGCCAGGTCGTCCGGGGTGTTGATATTGAAGAAAATCTTCTCGGGGTCATTGGAACCAACCAGCCGGTCAACGTCCACATAACGCACCTTTACCCGGGGATAAAAGGCAAAGGCCTTATATTTTCCCTCTATCAGGCAATCTTCAATGGCTTTTAAACAATCCCGGGAATAAACGGCGTGCAGGGGCTGCAGGTACTCACCCCGGCGCGGCACTACCACATCGTAACCCGGAGCCTGTTCAAGGAGATACATTATAAAACTCGGTTGCAGGAAAGGCATATCGCAGGCCACGATAAAGTTGTATCGATAAGTTGAAGCCAAGAGGCCGGCATGGAAACCGCTTAAAGGTCCCCGGCCGGGGATAACATCCGGGACCAGGCGCGCCTTTAAGTCCCGGTACAGTTCCGGGGTATTGGTGACAACGATTATGTCAGAAAATAACGGCCGTAAAGCTGCCACGACCGTGGCCAGCATGGATTCCTTCCCCAGGGGCAGGAGGGCTTTATTGGTACCCATACGGGTACTTTTGCCTCCTGCCAGGACGATCCCGGCTGCTTCATACATTGCAAGTTGCGCCTCCGGTAAGGTGGTTCCTGGTTTTAAAATGATTATATTTGAATAAATATGTTATTGCAATCTTACCTTAGATTCTACTGCCAGATTATCCTTCTTTATCTGCCGGTAAAACCCAGAAAGAATCTTTTTTTAAAGATACAGTCACGTTGTTACCTATGCTGATAGCCATATCATGGTAAATATAACTTGGAAGCTCCAATTCAATCTCTATTCCTGTACCGGCAAGATCTAAGAACAATAAGTAACTACCATACTGGTCAAAAATCCGCCGTACAGTGGCTGGAAAAATATTAGACCGCACCCTCGGCGTCAGGGGACGGTCGGGGCGAATAATAACTATTTCCCGCGGGTTGATGCCAAAATGAATTTTATCGCCCGGCTGTATATGGGGAGTTGCCGGCAATTTAAAATCAAGCCCTTCCTCAATACGGGCGACAATTTCACCGGTGGAAAAGTCTATCACCCTGCCGCTCAAGGTATTCCGGTTTAATAATAACCTGGCTACGGCCAGGGTGGCCGGCCGGCGGTAAATCTCGTCCCGGCTGCCTATCTGGTGCAGGCGCCCGTCAATTAAAACGGCAATTTTATCCCCCAGGAGAAAGGCTTCCTGGAGGTCATGGGTGACATGGATAACCGTGACCTGGAATTGAGCAAAAATCTCCGGGAGTAAAAAAATCAACTGCCTTCTGGTAAAACTATCAAGGGCAGAAAAGGGTTCGTCCATCAATATAATATCAGGTTCTACCAGCAGGGTCCTGGCCAGGGCCACCCGCTGTTTTTCACCGCCGCTTAAAGTCAGGGGATTGGCACGGCTTAAAAGGTGTTCAATGCCAAGGAGTGCCGCTAATTCCCTGGCTCGCTCGCCGGCCCTGGCAGGCGGGATCCGGTTGGGACGGGCGCCAAAGGTGATGTTTTCCATGACAGAAAGGTGAGGAAATAAAGCAAGGTTTTGTTGAATATAACCAATCTTCCGTTCTTCCGGCAAAGCACGGGTAACGTCCCGGCCGGCAAAGAGTATCCTGCCTTTCTGGGGTTTTTTAAGGCCTGCCAGAGTATCTAACAGTACCGTCTTCCCGGCACCGGACGGCCCTAGAATAATCAGATATTCGGCTTTGTTTACCTTGAAGGAAATATCGTCCAGGTAAAAACCGGGGCCAGCTACGGTTAGATTTTCAACGTGGATCACTGGTACAATGCTCCTTTATCCGTCAGTAAACGTAAAGCCAGGAGAATTAAAAAGGCCATCAGAACTATAATGCTTACCAGGGCCACTGCCTTTTCAATTTTTACAGAAGAGAGATTTAAATAAATGGCAATCGGTAAGGTCTCGGTTTTCATCTTGGTAGCTCCTGCCAAGGTAACTGTGGCGCCAAACTCACCCAGGGCCCGGGCCCAGGAGAGTATAAAGGTAGCCATAATACCCGGTCTGGCCATGGGCAAAGTCACTCGCCAAAAGGCCCCGCTCCTGCTTTCCCCCAGGACCCGGGCCGCCATTTCATAGGCCGGGTCTATAGAGTCAAAAATGGATTTCATCAAACGAATGGCCAGAAAAATGACAATGGTGGCCTGGGCGACAATAATGCCGGTTACGTTAAAAACTACCGGGAAAAAATGCTCCTGAAAAAACAATCCTGGAGCCGTATTAAAAAAAATTAGCAGTATCGCCCCTAGGGCAACGGGTGAGATAACCACCGGCAGATCCATAATGGTATCAATAACCGCTTTAGCCGGCACGCTGAAGCGCGACAGGGCATAACCGGCAGGTATGCCAACTAAAAGGGCCAGCGTAGCCACTATAAGGGCCGATTCTAAAGAGAGGGCCAGGGCAAAATGAACCTCTCTATCTTTTAGACTGCTGAGAAGTACTTCTTTGTTCAAATAGCTAACCTGGGAGAATAAAAGTAGTAAGATATACATCGACACCATGGTAAGAAGGCCGCTGAAAGCCATGGTAAAGGCCTTAGCGGCAATTTTTTTCCCGCCCACTTTCCTTCTTCACCCTCATTTCTAAAACCCTGGCCTGGTAGCTTACCTCCAGTCTGCAGGCAACTGGTATTCGCCCCCAACCGGCGCCTCCGGGGCAAATTTACGCGCTTCTTCAATGCTTCCCAGGTAACCGTATTTCCGGAAAACTTCTTTGCCTTCTTCTGAGGTGAGAAAAGTCAAAAATAAGGCGGCCAGCTCCTTTTGCTGGGAAAAGCTGGAGATGGCTGCGGGAATATAACCAATGCGGGTTACCTGTTCCGGCGGCAAATAGATTGTTTCAATCTTGGCCGGGTCCCATTTTTGGAAGACATCCCAGCCCAAAACGGCGTCTACTTGCTTTAGGGCTACCAGATTGGCTGTTTTCTCGCAGCTTTCCGCATAAGTAACAATATTCTTTTTGACCTTGTCAGCCAGGCCGGCTTTCTCCAAGACCTCTACCCCGTAAAGGCCTACGCAGACTGTATCGGGACGTGCCAGGCCCACCCGCACCCCGGGACGGGCTAGATCGTTTAAAGACCGGATCCCTTGCGGGTTGCCCCTGGGCACATTAATAGCCGGTATAAGGTAAACCAGTATCTGTTCGGTTTGGGGATCCACAACGCCCTCTTTCTTGGCCATTTCCATAAAATCAGAAGAACCGGGGATGTAAATATCGCCCCGGCGGGATAATTTCATCTGGGAAAGAACAGAACCCGAACCGCCAAAGGTAAGGTTTACCTTAACACCGTACTTTTGCCAAAAAAGCGTAGCAATCTCCTCCAGGGGAGGTTTACTGGCGGCCCCGGCAAAAATTTGCAGCTCTTTAGTTTCTCCTTGCCTGGCCGCGTTTACGCTTTCCTTTTGCGAGGTACAACCAGTTAAAAAAAGAAGTGCCAGCATAGTAATGACTACTATCTTCAAGATTCGTCTCAAAGTTAATCAACCTCCCGCAAATTTTATGAGCCTGCCGGCCCTAAATAAGTAAATGCCCCGGCTCGCAAAGGATGCCGGGGCGTCAATGCCCTGCCACGCCGCATCTCCTTTCCGAGCAAGGGGAGGCAGGCCCGTTTCCCGACCTACCCCGTGGGTACTGACGACCCAGGCCGGTGTCCCATAGGCTGGTGGCCCTTAGGTGATACCGGCTCGGAGATGGTATGTAATTTTATTTTATCATACTCTTATCCCTTTGTCCCGTCAAGATATTGATAGTCCTTTTAGTCCCGATTAACTATTAACAGGTAACGGTAGCTGAAGATGATGTTTTTCCAAAAAACAGGTAAAGGCCTCGGCTGCCGGGCTTAAAAGCTGGCGACGCCGCACCAGGTACAAATCGCGCTTTAAATTTACACCCTGGAGGGGAACAGTAAAGAGACGGCCGAGTTTGACGCTTTTTTCCACCGCCCAGCAGGTGACCAGGGAAATACCAAGGCCGGCCTCCACGGCACTGACAATGGCTTCCGTACTCCCCAGCTCCATGACGATCTGGGAAGAATCAACGGTGAAACCGGCTTTCTGCAGGCGTTCTTCCACCACCTTGCGGGTACCCGAACCGGCCTCCCGCCAGACCAGGGCCTCGCCCTGTAAATCCCGGGGAGTTGCAACTTTAACCCCGGCCAGGCGGTGCCCCGGGGGAACAATGAGGACCAGTTCATCCTCTACCAGACGGCTATAGGAAAGGCTACGGACTCGGCCCCCGACGCCGACAACCCCAAGGTCGATTTCTCCATCCTGCAGGCGCCGGATCACTTCCTGGGAGTCGGCAATCTCTACCACGACTTCCACCCGGGGATATTCCCGCCGGAAACTACCAATCAGCCGGGGCAGGATATACTGGCCCGGCGTAGTGCTGGCTCCAAGAAGCAAACGGCCCTTCACCAACCGGGTCAGTTCTGCCAGTTCCCGCCGGCTTTGTTCCAGGTGGCGGGCAATAGCTTTAGCATGCCGGTAACAAATCTCCCCGGCCGCCGTCAGCCGTACTTCGCGGCCCCGGCGTTCAAGCAAACGCGCGCCGTAGTAATCCTCCAGGGCCTGAAGCTGTTTGCTAACCGCCGGTTGGGTAAGGTGCAGATCCTCGGCTGCCGCGGAAAGGGTGCCTTTTTCTACTGTGGTAATAAAAGTTAACCAGTAATTGAGGTTCATAATTTATAGCTCCAGCTGCCGTATAACCCTCCTAGTAACAGTGGAAAATATACGTGGAGGTGATATTATGCCCTTGCAGGGTCCTGCCAAGGTAGCCATCATCGGCGCTGGCTATGTTGGCGCCAGTACCGCTTTTGCCCTCCTCTTCAGCCCTATCGTCAAAGAAATAGTCCTCGTCGACATTAACCGCGCCCGGGCTGAAGGGGAAGCCATGGACCTCGCCCACGCGGCCACTTTAATCCGCCCCGTAAAAATTTATGCCGGGAACCCGGCCGACTGTGCCGGTGCTCGTATTATTATTTTCACCGCCGGTGCTAACCAGCAGCCCGGGGAAACCCGCCTGGACCTGGTGCACCGCAATACGGCCATTGTCCGCGAGGCCCTGCCGCCCCTTTTGCAGCACTGCCCGGATGCTTTAATCATTATGGTTGCCAACCCGGTTGATGTCCTTACCTATGTGGCCTGGAAACTCTCGGGGCTACCAGAGACCAAGGTCCTGGGCTCAGGGACTGTCCTGGATAGCGCCCGTTTTCGCCACCTTTTGAGCCGGCACCTCCACGTCGACCCCCGCAATATCCATGCCTATGTAATCGGCGAGCATGGTGATACCGAAGTGCCCGTTTGGAGTTTAGCCAATGTGGCCGGGGTATACCTGGAGGAGTTTTACCTTCTGGACGGTACTATAGAAGAAGATGCCTTCCGTATTGAAATAAGCCGCCAGGTCAAGGAGGCTGCCTATACGATCATCGAACGCAAAGGGGCTACTGCTTATGGTGTAGCCCTGGCTTTAAGTCGAATTACCGAAAGTATCCTCCGGGATGAGAAAAGCGTCCTCACCGTTTCCAGCGTCATCCGCGATCTTTACGGTCTCGAGGGTGAGGTGGCCTTAAGTCTCCCCTGTGTGGTAGGCAGCCAGGGGCGGGAAAAGGTCCTGGCCATTCCCCTGGGAACCGGGGAACTGGCTGCCCTCAGGCACTCGGCGACCATCCTCCAGGATATTATCACCCGGCTCCGTCTTTAGGTTAGTGGCAGCGTTTATAGAGCTGGATAAAATTGAGGATAAAACGGAGTTCATCCTCGGTACAATTACACACCAGGCGCAATACAGATTGTACCTGGGGTTCCATTAGCAACCGGCGTACTGCAGGGCTCATCTGGTTTAGCATCTCATCCAAACCAGCATCATCAGCTATAAAATAACAGGGAGAAATATTTAAGACTTCGCCGATTTTTTCCAGGGTTTTTAACGAAGGCTGTACCTTCCCCTGTTCTATCTGGCCGATGAGGCCGGCCGAAACTCCGGCCGCCCGGGCCAGGTCAGCCTGGGTAAAGCCCTGTTCTTCCCGGGCCTGGCGCAATTTATGTCCCAGTGAACCGCCTGTACCGATAACTGTACTTAAAGGGACATCGAGGACGGTAGTAATTTTTTTCAGGGTATCGATGGCCGGGTATACATTTCCCCTCTCTATTTCACTCAGATAGGAAATAGAGATACCGGCTTCCTCGGCCAGGGTGCTCAAACTTTTACCTTTTTTTTCCCGCAAGAGGCGGAGCCTCTCCCCCAGGGCGAGGCCCCGCTCATTACCGGCCTCCACGAGTTGCTCCCGGGGGAGATTTAAAGCCACGGCTATTTTATCAAGGGTTTTCAGGGAAGGTTTTTTCGCTCCCCGTTCGATCTCGCTTAAATATGAAACGGAAACTTCGGCTTTTTTAGCTAGGTCCTGAAGTGAATAACCCCGTTCTTCCCTCAGTTCCCGGATGCGTTTACCACAGACCCGCATTTTCTTTCGCTCTCCTGGGATTTAACTTAAATTAATTTATAGTATTATCGAATAAAGTATAAATTAAAGGCTCCAGCTCTGTCAAGTTTCAAATTTTCTTCATACTTTATTCATATTTTTATCATTCCTGCCAGGTAGAATATACCTCGAAAGGAGGTGGCGCGGGTGACGAAAAAAATTGCCCTCGTCCTCGCCATAGTGTTGATGCTGGGGGTGCTGGCACCGGTGGCCTTTGCGGCAGTTACCGACCAGCAAAAAGCTGAGATTGATTCCTTGTACCAGCAGATTATCGAGCTGCGTCAGCAAATTGTCGACAAGTATGTTGAAGCTGGCGAACTAACTAAGGAACAAGGTGAGGCGATTAAAGAAAGTATCCGGGACATGGAAGAATACCATAGCAAATATGGTATAGTTCCCGGCGCCTGCCATGGCGGGGCGGGCTATGGCATGATGGGAGGCTGGGGCCGCGGATTCCTGGGCGGTTTTGGCAATAACCCCAACCCGGGTAACCAGAATTCAGCCTTCTACGGCCCTGCCATGATGCGCGGTTATATGGGTTTGTAAAGCAACACACTACCTTATCTCTTGCTAAACTTAAGTAAAAACAGCCCCATTGTTAAGGGGCTGTTTTTTCGCGGGTAACAAGGAGGCTCAAACTCAAAGGAGATCCTTTACAAGATTATCCAGTTCTCCTGGCCCCAGGGGCCCTTGTTTGACCCGGCGGATCTGGCCCTGGCGGTCGATGATAAAGGTAGTGGGAATGCCGGCGACTCCGTAGCTCCTTGCAACCCGGCTGTCGTGGTCCAGGAGTACGAGGTAATTATGCTCCTTATTTCCCAGGAAGGCCCGGATGCCGGCCTCTGTCTCCCGCTGCATGATATTGACGGCCAGGACCTTCACCCCCTGGTCCGCCAGTCTCCCCGCTGCTTTATCCAGTTCCTCCATTTCGGCCACACAATAGGGACACCAGGTGGCCCAGAAGTTCAATACTACCACCTGGCCCTTAAAGCTTGCCAGGCTGACCTGACCACCATCCAGGGTTGGCAGGGTAAATGCAGGTGCCAGGACTTTGTTGCCCTGGCGGCCCGGCAGGATAAAGGAAGCTGCCAGGACAGCAAACATAATGACTATGATTATGAGGGGCACCTTCCAGTTTTTCGGCATGGGGTCTCCTCCTAGATAAAAGTATTCAGCCGCCCGAAAAAGACCAGCAAACCCATAATAATAAGTATAATCCCGCTTACAAAGGATATAATGGGTAAATAACGAGAAAACTGGCGTAAAAGGCGAAAAACCGGTCCTAGGGCCAGGGCGCTGGCGATAAATGGAACTGCCAGCCCAAGGGAGTAAAAAGTAAGGAGAAGCATACCCTTAAAAAGGGTGGCCTGGCTGCCGGCGTAAATCAAAATAGAAGCCAGGACCGGGCCGATGCAGGGCGTCCAGCCAGCGGCAAAGGCCATCCCCAGCAGAAAGGAAGGGGCGACGCCTGGAGCCCGGGGCTGCATGTACCACTTTTTTTCTTGATTTAAAAAGGGCAGACGGACAATTCCGGCCACCTGCAAACCGAAGAATATAATCAGGATTCCCCCGGCACGGTTTAAAAAGGGACGGTACAGCTGGAGCAGAGAGCCCAGGCCACCGGCCGAGGTCCCCAGGAGGATAAAGATCAGGGAAAAGCCGGCGGTAAAGAGAGCCGCCCGGCCGGCTAAAAAAGAGCGGTCCAGTTCCTCTACCTTACCGCTAGCTACGGCTGAGCCGCCTAGGTAAGTAAAATAGGCCGGCAACAAAGGTATAATACAGGGTGAAAAAAAGGATAGCATACCGGCGGCGAAGGCCACGGCTATAGACCAGTTTCCCAGAGTTGCTCACCTCTTTTTGATTATATTATTTTTAAGTTACGCCGTCAATATAATACTGCCAGGAAAAGGAATCAAGCCGAATGCAAAGCAAATGAGACAAAAATGTGGATAAATGACCTCTTTGTAATCTGGAGAATGTCTTTTGCCTTTGTACCATCATTAAACCCAATTGGTGGCAATGTCTTCTAATGCTATAATAGGTGGCGGCGTAAATACCCTGATTGGGGGAGATAAGAATGGATTGGGAAATAATAAGCCCTGCCCAGGTTTTATATCTAGTTGCTGTTGGCTTTTACCTGTTTTTTTTCACCCTTTTCCTAAGGTATTTCTTCTGGATGTGGTATTCCTACCGTAATTACTGGAGCAAGCGGTTAGCCCTCGACAAGGAAAAGGTGGTAGCCCTGGCAGCTACCAAAAACCTGGAGCTACCTTTTTT